>NZ_JBEYFE010000007.1:220414-394857 GCF_040634235.1 Streptomyces sp. NPDC007157 | reverse complement strand
TGCTGGCCGGCCTGCTCGACGACGGCGACTTCACACAGGTTCTCCAGCGGCTCGACAACGAATGATCGTCCAGCTCTCATTCTGAAACGATCAGTTACTGATCTTGCTCATCAATCGGTCGATTAATCACCAGCCGCGTCCCTCGCCTCCTCCTGCCAGTGGGCGAGGTTATGCCGAGTAGCCAGGGTCTGAGGGTGGTTTGGACTGAGCACCCGCTCCTGATCGGTAAGTAACTCGGCGAACGCAGCGGCAGCGCCAGCCGGATCCCCCGCCTCCCCGCGGATGCGAGCGAGGTCCTGGCGAGTGGCCAGGGTGTGGAGGTGATCTGGGCCCAGCACTCGCTGCCGGTCGGCGAGTAACTCGGCGAACGCGGCGGCGGCGCCAGCCGGATCCCCCGCCTCTGCGCTCCAAAACGCGACGCCGTGGCGAGCGGCAAGGGTAAGAGAATGATCTGCGCCTAGCACTCGCTGCCGGTCGGCGAGTAACTCGGCGAACGCGGCGGCAGCGCCAGCCGCATCCCCTGCTCGTCCCTGCCATCGGGCAAGGTTGCCCCGGGCAGCAAGGGTGTCGAGGTGGTCCGGGCCCAGCACACGTAGCATCACGTGCAGCAGTTCAGCGGTGGCGAGACCAGCGCCGGCCGGGTCCCCGGCCTCCCCCCGCCACCGGGCCAGGTGGCTTCGGGTGGCCAGAGTATGGGGGTCGTCTGGGCCAAGTACTTGCTCCTGGTCAACCAGCAGCTCGGCGAACGCGGCCGAGGCGCCAGCCGCATCCCCCGACTGCCCTTGCCAGAGGGCAAGTTCGAAGCGAGCGGCTAGGGCGGCACTGTGGTCTGGGCCGACACAGTGACGGGCGGCGTTGGCGAGTTGATGAAAGTAGGAGGTGGCGGCGTGGACCTGGCCGGTTCCTCCGAGGCTCACGCCGTTACGGAAGAGCACTGGGTAAGCGCCCGAATACCACAGAGCGTCTCCGACATGGCGATAGAGCGCGTCAGTGTTGGCGCGCAGGGTCTGAGCAAGGGGGATGTCCCTCTCGTCCTCGGGCCAGGCGGCTATGAGGGCGTCGGCGGCGGTGCGGGCGTACTGCTCTCGCTGGTCGGGGGTGAGGGTGTCGCGGGTAGCGCGCTGGATGAGTTGGTGGACGCGGACGGCCTGGCGGGGGGTGTCAGGGGTGTGGTCGATGAGGCTGAGCCGGTCCAGGGCGCGCAGGGCGCGTACCGCGTCCCAGCGGGCGAGGGGAGCTGGTTCCTCGGTGGGATGCTGGCCGGTGCGGTGCGAGGCGAGGTGAACGCGGGCCACCTCGCCGGTCAGTACATCGTGGGGGATGCCGTTGGCGTCGAGTAGGGCGGCCAGTTGGAGCATGGGCCGGGCCAGGCCTGCGGGGCGAAGTCGGTCTGCGCGGTCGATAGACAGGGACCAAGCGGCGGCGAGGGCGACAGCCTGCTCGTCAGGCAGTGCGTCGGGGGCGAGGTCGGCGAGCGTGGTGGCGCGGTCGGCCAGCAGGTCGCGGTAGGCGGCCATGGTCTCGCCGGAGTCGATGAGGTAGGCGGCGGCTTGGGACAGGGCCAGCGGCAGATAGCCTAGATCAGCGGCCAGGGCGGTGAGCTGTTCGGCGGGCTCGGCTCGGCCGTGCGCAGCCAGAGACGCGGCGAGGTAGGCGACGGCTTCGGCCTCGGTGAACAGTCCGACCTCGACCAGGCGGCGTCCCTCCCCGGTCAGGGCGGCGTCACGGCGACGGGTGGTGACCAGGGTCCGGCCGTGCGGGCTGGCAGGCGGCCACAGGCTAAACCGGTTGTCGGGGTCGTCGGGGTTGACGACAAGGTCGGCGAGGTCGTCCAGGACGATCAGCCACCGGCACGGCCGCTGCCCGTCCTTCGGGGTTAGCCAGGCCAGGAAGGAGCGGGCTGCCTGTGCTGGGTCATCGGGGTCGGCTCGGCACAGTTCGAGGCCGGCCTGCGCGTATCCGGTCACGACGGGCGAGCGGGCGCTGGCGGTGATCCAGACCAGGATGTCGAGGCCGCCGGTGTCCCAGGCGGTGTGGGCGTAGTCGGCGGCGAGCTGGGTCTTGCCCACCCCGCCCATGCCGGTCAGCACCTGGCGCAGCACCGCGGTGCCACCGCCGTCGACCGTCGCCTGCAGCCGGTCCGCCTCGTCGCGGTGCTGGAAGGACTGCGCCCGGGAGGGGATGACACCGACCTGGTGCGGCCACACTGCGGGCTCGCGCCGGGGGGCGGAATGCCGATGCTGGTGGATTCCCCCGTTGACGTTGCCGACGGCGAAGCCGCCGCCGGTCGCGGTAATGCTCCTGGTGCCGTCGCCGACAGGGTGGTGCGGGACTTCGGGTGGGCTTGTGGTGGCCGGTCCGCTCAGCCCTGGGGCGGAGCCGGCATGGGAGGGGTGCCGATCTGGGCCCCTCCGTGGATCACACCAGCCGCGATCGAGCCTTGCGCGGCGTGGATGTCTACCGTGTTCGCGGCCAGCCCGCCCGGTCCGGCGACTACGCCGCCCTGCGGGGCATGCTGTGCGAGCAGGCTGCGCAGCTGCTCGGCCGCCCGCTCCCGCTCGGTTTCGTCCAGGCTTTCCAGCAGGGTCTCGATGCGGGTCTGCCAGACGGTCTCCTGCCGGTCGCGGGCCTGCTCCGCCACGGCGGGGTCGGTTGCCTGCACGGCGGCCGCGGTCTGGTCCAGGCGCTCCAATTCGGCCTGCTCACGCCGCGCATCGCCCCGGCCGAACCAGCCCGCCACCGCCTGCCGCAGCCCCGTCCATGCGTCCGTCCCCGCCGCCGTCACCAGCGCCGTCCCGCCGGACGCGGCCAGTGCGATCAATGCCTGGTCGAGCATCCAGACCTCCCCCCAAATCGGTGTTGATGAGGACGGTAGCGCCGCATGCGGGGCCCTCGCACCCCTCTCGCAGTAACCCTCTTGAAGGCTCCCCGGCACCCCAGTACGGGCGCTTTCGACTGCACGCGAACTCAGCCGGTCGGCTGACTGCTCGGCGCCGGCGTCTGTCGGGATGCGAGGGCCTGGCACGGTGACCGCGGTGAGGTTCAGGCGGGTGTCCATGTCGAGGTTCACTTCCCCAACGACTACGCCTTCCTCATCGACGTCAAGGACGGCAACCCCAACGGCGACCCCGACGCCGGCGGCATGCCCCGCACCGACCCCATCACCAGCCAGGGCATCATCACCGACGTCGCCCTCAAGCGAAAGATCCGCAACACCGTCACCCTCGCCCACCAGGGGCAGCCCGGCTTCGAGATGTACGTCGAGGAAGGCGTCGCCCTCAACCCTTAGATCCAGCGCGCCTACCACGAAGGCGGCACCACGGAAGGCGACACCGCCACCGCCCAGCAGTGGATGATCCGCAACTTCTACGACGTACGCCTTTTCGGCGCCGTCATGTCCGTCGGCGACCAGAAGAAGCACGCCGGCAGAGCCCGCGGCCCCATGCAGCTCACCTTCTCCCGCTCCATCGACCCCGTCACCCCGCTCGAGGCCGGCATCACCCGCGTCGCCCCGAACAAACCCGAAGACCTCGCCAACGGCAAGGTCACCGAGATGGGCAACAAGCACTACGTGCCCTACGGGCTCTACCGCGGCCACGGCTTCTACTCCGGAGCCCTCGGCACGAAAGCCGGCGTCACCCCGGACGACCTGGCCGCCTACTGGCACGCCATGACCATGATGTTTGACCACGACCGCGCCGCCTCCCGCGGCGAAATGGCCATCCGCGGCCTGTACATCTTCACCCACGACGACGCCTACGGCCGAGCACCCGCCCACAAACTCTTCGACCTCATCCGCATCAAACCGCTCGGCCACAGCGAAGCCCGATCCTGGGACGACTACGCCGACCGCATCGACATTGACGAGAACCGCATGCCCGAGGCACCCGGGTCTGCCGAGCGGGAGCTGGCGCGGCCGCGCGGCTGACTGCGGGCGGCGAAGGGGCGGCGCACCTTCGCCGCTCTGTCGCGGCGGGCCGGCGCCGGAAAGCTGCCGGTCTCGGCATGCACCCTGCGCCGGGTCCTGGACCGGCGGCTTCCCACGCTGCGGACCGTCCACGCGTTCGCCCGGGGTGCGGAGGCCGACGAGGAGGAGGGCGCGCGGGTGTGGGCGGCGGCCGCCGTACGCCCCAGGCCGGTCCGGAGACCGGCTGCGTGCGTACCGGGGCGCGGCATCACGACCCGAGCGGGCCTGGCCACCGCGCTGGAGAAGATCCGGGTGGCCGCGGGCGGGCCGAGCCTGCGTCAGCTGGCCGCCTCGCCCGCGGCCGCGGGCCGAATCTCGCGCAGCGCCCTGCACAACGCCCTCACGGGCCGGCGCCTGCCCAGCGAGGAGCTGCTGGCTGGCTTCGCCGCAGCGTGCGGCGCCAGCGAGGAGACCACCCGCGCGCTGCTCGCCGCCCCCTCCCGGATCCTGACCGGACCCGAGCCCCAGTCGCGGGCGGGATACCCGTGCGAGATCGCCGAGCAGGCCGCCGAACGGGCCGAGGAGCGGCGCGCGCGGGACACGGCCGTGCGCCACTGGATCCCGGACGAGGACGAACTCGACTGGTACGACCGGCAGCTGCGTGATGCGGAAGAGGCCGGGCACCAGCGGATGAAGGCCTGGGTCGACGGCCTCACCGACGACGAACTGGACGAACTGCAGCAGGCGCGGGACACGGCCGGCGCAGGGCGGGGCAGCCTCCACGCCGACTCGCCGCGTTTATCCCGCGGTAGGCGGGCGGTTCTGAGAGCTGACGGTCGGCGGGTGCCGCCGTTACGACTGCGTGTGCAGGGCGCGGGCCGAACGGCCTGGTCGACCGGCTCAGCCAGTCCATCGACGTCGCCACCGAGAACCCGACCCCCATGTCCGCCATCGCCGACCACCTGGCACGCGGCCTGGCCGAACGCGGCTGGCACGGCGACATCATCAGCGTGGACCCCTGGCCGCCCGCCTGATGACGACCAGCGCCGACGGCAGCGACTTCAAAATAATCTGCCCCCGATTCATAGGTACGCGGACAGACCAGCCTGTGATTACTGTGGAGCCATCTAGACCGACACCTTCGAATCTGAATACTTTGACAGCTCCTCGGACACTTTCAGCGCCAAAGCCTGTCACGCCCCTTGGAAAGCAAGGGTACTGTAGGCGTCGCCTCAGAGATCCTCCCGAACTGAGCAGCAGCGGCTGCCGGTTCACGGACCCCCCGGGACCAGCACGCCTGGTGCCGGACCGGGAGGGGAAAGTGAGGTGGTGCTGATGGGTGCTCCGTTGGACAAGCCCGACCGGGGAAAGTGGCCTGAGCCAGACAAGTGGCAGGTCATCCTGACGGCGGCAAGTCTGCTGGTGGCGGTCATCGCGCTGGCGGTGCAGTTCGCTCAGTGACGTCACTGGGTCCGCCTCACGACCGGTCGAAATCGGTCCGTGCCCCGCTGCTGAACGCAGCGAGCCCGGCCGCCTTGAACTCGGCCGGGCTCGTGAACTGCGTGGAGGGGCCTGGCCCGGATGGCGCCGGGCCGGGTCTCTCTGCGCCGGCTGGAGACACCCTCCGCCGACAGTTAAAACTTTACCACCCCCGAGTCGCATCCAGCATGTATGTGCAGGTCAGAGGGCATGTAACTCCACCATGACGCATCCATAGATGCGTGCCGACATCCCGGGGCGTGAGCTGGAAACGTCAGCGAGCGGTCAGCAGGCCCGCTCGAACCCGTACCCGTACGGCATCTCCCGAAGAGCGGGCGCGGGCACGGCGTCGGGTGCTCACCCGCGGGCAGCGGCGTCGAGGGCACCGGAGTTGACCAGTGCCTCCCTCAACGCCCGAAGAGCGGCCGGGTGTTCGTGTGCGGGCCGCGCTGCGGCGGCGTCTAGGAGGGCGCGGGCGTGGCGTCGTACGGCTGTGTCCTTCCCGGCGCTGGCGGGGTGGGCAACCAGCTGAGCAGCCAGCAGGAGCGCGTCCTCGCTGTCCGGGTGGTGGGCGGCGCGCTCGGCGACAAGGTCGGCGTCCGTCAGGGCCGGGGTGTGCTCGGCGCTCGCCCGCGTCAGGGACAGCCACAGGTCATCGTCGAGGCCGGCGTCCGCGAAGCCGCCCGCGCCGGCGAGCGCCCCGGGCGGCAGGCCGGCCGCGAGCGCGGCGCGCCACAACCCGGCCGCCGCGGCCAGCCGCGCGCCGCCATCGGGCGGGACCGGACCGTCGGCGCGCGGGGTAAGCGAGGCGATCGCGGCCAGCAGCCGACCCACCGCATCCGCTCCCCCGGCGCCCGTGGCCAACTCGGCCCAGAAGACGGCCGGATCGCCCAGGACGGCGGAGTCGGCCAAGAGCGCGGCCGCCGTGTGGCCGGCGGCATCGGGCGCGCCCCCGGCAGTCTCTCGCAGGGCGCCGAGGAGCTCGGCGCGATCCAGGGCCGCGAGGACCTCGCGGTCGTACGGTCCAAAGCGCAGCCAGGAGGCGGCCGGCGAAGGACGGCCGGGGACGAGACCGTACAGCGCGGCCCGGTGGGCGGCGGCGAAGGCAGGGGCGTAGCGGTGCAGAGCGGGCAGACGTACCCCGATCGCGGTGGCCACCACGTTCTGGTCCCCGCGCGCGGCGAGCGCGCCGGCCACCGCCTCCAGCACGCCGGCAGGCATCTCCCCTTGCGTGCGGGCCTGGTGGACGGCGTACTCGAGCAGGCACCTCAACGCCCGCACGGACGGATCCGAGCCGAGCCACAGCACCGGCTCCCCTTGGCCGCCGTCTGCCGGGCCGGGACCGTCGGCGGGGGCCTCCTGGGCGGTGGCGGGGCGGGCCAGAGGAGCGGCCAGGGTGTGCAGGTGGGCCAGGACGGCCGTCTCCTGGTCGGCAGGGAGGGCGGTGTCGGTGCGCCACACGAGGGTGAGCAGGTCGAACAGTGCCTCGTCGGCGAAGTACACCGCGTCAGACCGCTCGCCGGCATCGTCGGTGCCGGGTGCCGGGCCGGTCTGGTCGAGGCGGCGGCGCAGGCCGAGCGCCGCGGTGACGGCGTCCGTGAGCGCACCGGCGGGGAGGGCGCCGGGGCGGTCGGCGAGGACGGCGGCCGCAGCGAGGTAGAACGCCCCGAGCTCCGGCAGCTGCAGGGCGGCCAGGATCGCGGGCACGTCGGCGGTCCAGACGGCCGGGTCGGCGGCGACGAGACGGTGCAGGACCATCGCGTACCCGCCGTCGCCGGCATCTTCCACTGCGGCCAGTGCGGCGGCGGCCGCCGCCGGACCCTGCTCGGCGGCCACCTCGGCCAGGTCCTCGGCATCCAGCACCGTGGTCGTCCTGACCGGCTCCAGGACGGGAGCGGTCCGCGGGTCCGGCGGGCCGTCAGGGCGAAGGCGATTCACCGCGTCCAGTAGCGGCTCCCAGCCGGCCAGCAGTTGTGCGGGCAGGACCGGCGACCAGTCCCACACCCGCAGCCAGGAGACGAGCGGCTCGACGGTCCAGTCGACCCGCTCAGCGCCGGCGGGCAGGACCTCGGCAAGCAGAGCGGCCGACGGCGGAGTGCCCAGCGCCGCACGGACGTCCGCCTCCAGCTGCGCGACGCGCTCGCGCGGGCAGGCATCGAACACCAGGGCGACGAGACGGGCCGGCTCCGGGGCGGGCTCGGCGGCCACCAGCCCAGGGACGAGACCGGCGGCCTGCTCCCACCACTCCCGCCCGGCCAAGTCGCCGTCGTGCGCCGGAGATCCGGCGGCCGGGCGGGCGGCGAGGTGAGCGGCGAGCAGCCGGTCATGGAGCCGGCCGTCGGCGGCCGCCACCCGGGAGAAACTGCGGGTACGCACCGGCAGCCTCACGCCAGCGTCCGCGTCCGCCGCAGCGAGGCCGAGCACGGTGCGCGCCAGCCTCGGCCCGCCGTACGCGGACGCATCCCCCGCGTGCACCTCATCGAGGTCGGCGCCGAAGACTAGCGGGCCGGAGGCCTCGGGCAACAGGGCAACGTCGCGGGCGAGCAGGCCGGCCAGCACGGCCCGGATCATGGTGATGTTCGGGTGCGCGTCGGCGTCGCGGCCGTCCGGGTAGGCGGTGCGGGCGAGTTCGCGCAGCAGCACCGCGACCTCGTGACCGGGCAGCCGGCCGGCCGTCTGATCGGCGATCACCTCCCGCGCCCTCTCCTCCTCGGCGACCGCGGCCGCGACCACCGCCTCGGCCGCCGACGCATGGCCGCCGCCGGCCAGGACTTCGGCGGCCTGGTTCTCGGCGGCCGCCACGCGCTCGGCGACCGCCCGCAGCGACCGGTGGCCGGCGTGCTCGTCGTCGACCGCCCCGGCCAGCAGCCTCTCCACCGCGAGGATCCACTCCCGGGTGCGCCCGGTGCGCGGAACGCTCCGGGCCCACCGCGCTGCCAGGCGCAGCGTCGCCCCCACCGCCGGACCCCCGCCGTCCCGTACCCCGGGATGGGTGAGGGCGGCGCGCAGCTGGCCGGCATCGACGACGCCGGGGTGGCGGACGGCCAGGTCCAGCAGCGCATCCAGGGCCAGCCGGCCGGCCGCGGCGACCTGCTGCGCGCGGGCCACCGCGGTGGCGTCGTCGCCGGCGGGTGCGGCCAGCCAGGCCCGGGCGGCGCCGGGGTCGGCATCGGCGACGTGGTCGAGGAACGGGGCGGCCGGCCACCGTCCGTCAGCCGCGGTGTCCGGCATCAGCAGGTGCGGCGCGTGCTCCTGCAGAACCGCGAGCCACGCCGGTGCCGGGCCGGAGCGGAAGAAGTAATCGGCGGCGCGCGGGTCCGCCCAGCGGGCGAGCTCGGCGGCCTCGGAAGAGCCCGGCTGGGCCAGGGCGGCGAGTTCGAGGACGCGGGCGGCGCGGTCCGGGAGCGGCACCAGCAGTTCCCGGGCCGCGGCAAGGACGTCGGTGTAGAGGGTGACGGCCTCCTCGGGGCAGGCCGCCCGGCCGTGCAGGATGCCCGACGCCGCGCCGTAGACCGTGCCCCACACATCCAGCGCCGTCTCCTGCGCCACACCGAGCGGGACGCCCAGCAGCCGCTCGACGATCCCGCGGGCCCGCGCCCGGTGGTAGCCACCCGGGCGCCCCAGCTCGCCGCGCAGCACCTCCGCCGCCGCCCACACCCGCTCCCACCCCACACCCGGCGAACCGGCCGCCGCCGTCCCGGAGCCGGCGGTGTCGCAGGCACCGACCGCGGCCGGCTGTCCGGTACGGGCCGGCGCGGCAGCCGGCTCACCGGGCGGGGCGTCCCCGGCGGCCCGCGGCCCGAGGGCGTCCACCGCGGCCAGCAGGTCCTTCGCCGCGGGCTTGAGGCCCGCCGTGACCGGGGCGCCGGGCAGGCCCAGCAGCGCGTCCGCCGCGGACCGCACACACGCCGCAGCCACCTCCGACGGCCGTACAAACCCCACCCCCGTCAGCGCCCGGTGCGCATCCTGCAGCAACCCCAACGCCCGCACGCCCGCCTCACCCTGGGCCACCAGAGCCCCGGCCAGCACCCTCGTCAACCACCGGCAGCACGCTCGCGCCCGCCGGCGCCCCCGCCTCATCGTTCACCGCAGCACCGTAGCCCGCCAGCCGCCGCCCTCGGCCGGCTATGGCCAATCCGCCAAAACCACCTGTCTGCCTGCCGTGTCTCTGGGCGGGACTTTCGCATGTCCGTCTGAATCCGTCAGGACAGCGACGCTCTCCGTACAGCCGATCACCAGCGCCTGAATTCGTGCGTGGAAGTGTGTGAATTTGTGAACTCCATAGGGCGGTGCTTCGCGTCCAAGCGCAGCGGACGTCGCCGGTGGCGGCCAACTCCGCCCAAGGGGTGGCCGGTTCGCGCGCGGCAGCGTGCCGGCCCGCGGTCCGGTTCCGTCAGGTGCGGGCGGCCTGGATTTCGCCGCCGTCGATCAGCGCCAGGCGCAGCTGCTCCGTCTCGGCCGGGCGCTCGGCCGCGGGCAGGGCCACGGCGCCCTCCAACAGGGCTTGCGCGTGCTGGCGGACCTCGGTGTCGTACCCGGGGCCGGGCGCGGTGGGGGTGAGCAGGTGCGCGGCCAGGAGCAGGGCGTCGGGACAGTGCGGGTGGCCGGCGGCGCGCTCGGCGACGTAGCTGGCGTCGATCAGGGCCGCGGTGTGCGCGGCGCTGCGCCACGCCAGGGGCAGCCACACCTCGTCCGCGACGGCGAGCTGGCGAGGTGGCCCGCGACGGCGAGCGCGCCGGACGGCAGTCCGACGTCGAGCGCCGCCGCCCACCACACACGGGCGACGTCCTCGGCAGCACGGCCGGCCGGGGCAGGGGCGGCATCGCCGGTCCGCGGGCGCCGCGGGCGTCGGCGCCGGACCTCCGGCGGGCCTAGAAGCGGCCCTCCTTGTCCAGGTTGATCAGCATGACGATCCACACGGCGGCGGCCCGCACCACGCCCAGCGCCTCGATCCGGGTCAGCTGCACGTCCTTCTGGCCGCCACCGTGGCGCACTCACGGCATCGCGGAGCCGTAGTTGTGCAGCTGATTGATCGCCTGGCACAGGGGGGGTGCGCTCGCCTTCGGGGAACAGCCGGCGAAGTCCGGAGTTGATGTCCTTCTGCCCGTAGGCGATCTTGACAACGCCCTCTAGGGTGTTGACGGCCAGCGCGACGGCCTGGCGGTCGTCCCCGGCCTTCTGGGCGGTCAGGGCCTTGGACCAGTTGCTCCGGGCGGCGTCGTACTTCCCGGTGAGCGGGGTCAGCGGGCGGACGGTGGCGTCCTGGACGTCCAGTTCCTCGGCCCCCTCGTCGTCCTCAAGGAAGGAGCCGTCAACCATCACGAGCGCGATTCCGGCCTCGTTGAGGATCTTGTTGACCCGCTCGTCGTAGGCCGACGATCCCCACACGCCGTTCGAGGTCAGGGCCTGCTCCAGCAGGTCGAACACCTTGGGGTCCGGCAGCCGCTGCAGCTGCTCGTTGATCCATTCGGGCAGGTCCCTCCCCCACAGGCCGGAGGGCACCGGGATGTCGAGCCAGGCGGCGAGGGTCGTAACTGCCTCCTCCTCCAGGGCGTGCACGACGTCCTGGAGCACCCGGCGCAGCCCGGGCTGGGCTACCTCACGTTCATGACTCATCGTCAGTCCTTCTGCTCGGCGTGGTGCTTCGGCCTTCATAGTTGCCGGGCCGACTGCCGGGTTCAGCCCGTTTTCGTACGAGTGAACCGCTCCGGACAACGCCGGGGCTGCGGGTGGCGTGCGTCCCCGGGCCCGGCGGGGCGGCCCGGGAGCGGCTGCCGTGCGGTCCTGGGGATCAGGCCGCCGGGTCAGGTGTCATGCGCTGCCCGTGCGCGTGGCTGAGCAGGTACAGCGCTGCCTGCAAGATGAGCGCGACGTGGTGCTTGGGCGGGGTGCCGGCCAGGCCGTGGAGGATGTCGTTGCGCAGGTTCATCCCGCGGTCGGGGTCGACCAGGAGAAGTTCCAGCGCTCTGCTCCAGTCCGCCGGATACCCGGCCTCCGGCATGCTCTGCAGGAGCTTGCCCAGCAAGTCGACTCCACCGGGGCTCGGCCCCCAGGCCACGGAGACGACAGGGACCCGGGAGCGCAGGAGTTCCCGGAGGATCTGCTCGACCTGTGGCAGCGCGACGCACGCCGCGGCGTCGAGTTCCTCCAGCCAGTAGTAGAGGAAGGCCCGGGCGAGGGTTCGCGCGCGGGGCTCGGGCAGCACTGTCTCGTGCACCAGAGCGGCGATCATCTCGAACTCGTCGGGACGGAAGCGCTCGTGGATGCGGTCGAGCTGAAACGCGGTCAGCATCCCGAACCACCCCAGGCCGCGGACCTGCATCGCCACGGCGAGGTCGTCGTCGGCCTCGACGGGCGGACGGACGAAGACCGGTCCGGCCACGTTGACGCGCGAACGCGGGATCTGCAACAGACCCTTGAACGGGCTGTCGGTCTCGGCCTCGATCTCGGCTTGCGCGCGCATCACGGGGTGGACGTCCGCCACGGTTGCCCACAGCGCGGTCAGCAGATCCGGGGCGGCATCGACCCGGGCCCGCTGCCCGGCGATCACCGCGCACGGGATCGTGCCCTCGGTGCGGATGGAAGTCCACTCCAGCTTGGTCTGCTGCAGGGCCATCTCGACACGTGCCCGCAGTTCGGGCAGGCCCCGCCTCCGCGCCTCGGTCGCCGCCCCCGTCAGGAAGTACAGGCGGCGGTGCCCGGCGTCGGCGGCCTCCGCGGCGTCCAGGAGGGTGTGGACCACGGCGGTGTCGATCTCCGTGTGGCGGCTCTGCGGCGCGTCTTTCCGCAGCACATCGAGGAGGCCGATCCGGGCGTCCACGTCGTCGGTGCAGAGGCTGGCCGCCTGCTCGGCAAGGTCCCCGACGTCGTACTCAAGGGCCTGCAGCGTCTGCAGGACGACCAGCAGGGGCCGCCCGTCGTCCTCGGCTCCGGCCAGGAGGAGCCCGGCGAGGGCGAGGGCGTCCGTGGTCGCGCGGTCGCGAAGGTCAGGTTGCTTGAACTTGAGGGCCAGCTCCCCAGCCATCTCCAGGCACCGGGCGGCCCGTGCCCACCCGTAGCTGTCCTGGGAAGCGGCCAGCAAAAGCTGCGCCCCGTCGAGGTAGCCAGAGGCCGCGCCACGGACGCGGACGGGCTTGCGGCCGCGGCCGGCGTCGAGCAGCAGATGATGAAGGTGGCCGCGAAGGAGCGGATCACCCACGCAGTCCGCGTACAGGCTCCAGATCTCCAACTGGGCCGGCGTGGTGGGCGGAATCGGCAGGACCTCCCCCGCCTCCTTCCGAGCCTTCAGCACCTTAGACGGCCGGCAGCGCAAGGCCGCGACCAGCGCATCCCGCTGCTCGACGGCCGTACTCGAACCGACGTCCATAGCCGCGAGGGAGATCGCGGCGGCTGCGTTGGAGACGGTGTTCTTCGCCGCCGCCATGAGCGCTGTCAGCACACTCGGCTCGATCTGCGGCACGGGACCCCACTTTCGTCACCAGCAGTATGGGAGCAGCCGGGGTCCGCGCGCACCGATTTTCGTGCGTCCCGGCGTCTTGGGCGTCACAGCACTGTCTGCTGGCGAGAGACAGCAGTGGTCCGCCTTCTCAAGCGGGCGAACCCACCGCCCGCTTCCCCCGCGAGGGCGCCGATAGTTGCAGGGCACGGTTAGTGGGCTCGCGTCAGTCAGTGGCTCCGCAACCGCTTCAAGAAGGCCTGGACGAGCGTGTCCAGCTCCGCATCCTTGGCTGTTTCCTCGACGAGGATGCGCTCGATATGCACGAAGCCGCTGTTCCGCCAGTGCCGATCTCTTGTGGTGTCGGCACCGAAGCGGCCACGGTGATGTGGTCCGTCCACCTCCATCAGGCCAGCCCGTCCCTCCCGCACAACGACAAAGTCGGGAGTCCAGGAGTTGCCTACCCCTACACGCCCAAGCGGCAGAGGGAAGATCGTGATCGTGTCATGGCCTTCGGCAGCGAGGCGGGACTGGGCACGTTTGAGGGCTTCAAAGACCCGCAGCTCTTCCCGTGAGTCAAATGTGAATCCCTCGCGCCGTAGTTCCGGCCTTGGGTCGCGCACCCGAGCGGCATGGTTCGTGACCGTGTCGGTTGACAGGCGTTCCTGCAAAACACTGCGCCAGTCCGGACCAAGCTCTGGGAGTGCGGGGGCTACACCCACCTTGCTCGCTTCGACGCCATGACGCTCGGCGGCTTCGAGCAGCACAGGACTAATCCGCTCCAGGACATCGTCGCTGAACCGCTCTATGAGCCAACCAGGAACGAGAAGCTCGGCCACTGTCCAGTCGTGAGCCCAGTTGCCCGGCGTCCACTGGATGCCCTCGACGTCCAGCAGCAGAGCGGCTGCTTGAACGTCACCCTTTTCTTGAAGGAAGAACGCAGTCTGACCAAGCACAGTGTCCTCAACGCTTGGCTTCCGGCGGTCCTCCGCCTCCTTCTTGCTGTCGATTTCTGGAGTCACCGTCTAAGGCTAAGGCGGGGGTCTGACAATGTTGATGGCCAGGCGGAAGGCAACACGGACAGACCGGCTAGTGCCGCATCAGGCAACGCTTGCCCCGTCGTGGGAGACTGCTCCGTCGACTGGGGGAGAGTGTGGCCGTGGAGACTGCCAACCGCGCGCTGACGGCGGACGTGATCGCGGCACTGAGGTACTGGCCCGGTGTCATATGGGGAGGTCAGAAGAATCCCCCGGACCCGGTGGACATGACCGTCCTGCCGCCCTTCTTCAACCAGACGCTGCAGGACCTTCCGTGGTGGAACCGCGACTGGAGAGTCGACCGCGTTCAGCCGGGACATCCCGTAGAGACCGGGGATCACCGCTGCGATCCCGCCGTGAGGTTCACCGAGGTGTCGATCCCGGGAACGGTCGCCTCCGACAACGGCGAGAGCCTGCCGTTCGTCGCGAAAGTCGGGTTCACGGGCGACCAACTCATGCGCTTCCAGGCCAAGATCGGTGACGTTGTTATCGGCCCGGCCGTTGCCCCTGCCGGGCGGTCGGAGCCCCATCCGTTCGGACGGATGCTCACCGGGTTCATGGACCAGCGCGGGATTCCGGTCAGGGACATGGCTAGGGCCGCCGGACTGTCGATGTCCACCATCCACATGCTCCGCCGCGGACACAATCCGAACTTGCTGCAGGCCCGCCTCATCGCCGGGATCCTGGACATGTCCGAAGCGGACGTCAGAGTCATCGCCGGACTCGACGACGGCAGTACGCAGTAGCTGACAGGTGGCGGCGCACAATGCGGAGTTGGCGCTGCGTCAGGCGACGTTCGCCCTGGTGACGACTTCGCGTAGGCGCTCGTCGGCGGCGTGCTTGTTCCGCCAGATGATGTAGCGGCGGATCATGCTGCCCTGGGCCTTGTGGCTGGGATGATCGGTGCCGTCGAGGGCGAAGTAGCGCAGGGCGGTGAACTGGGCCTCGATCCGGTTGAGCCAGGAGCTGTTGGTCGGGGTGCAGGCGATCTCCACGTTGTTCGCCGCGGCCCAGGTTGCGACTCGCTGGCACCGCTTCGTCGTCAGGTGCGGCGAGTAGTTGTCGCAGACGATCGCAATGCGCACATCAGCCGGGTGCAGCGAGCGCAGGTAGCGGCAGAACTCCAGGAACTTGGAGCGGTTCTTGGTCTTCTTGATGTGGCCGTAGAGCTGATCCTTGGCGAGGTCGTAGGCGGCGAACAGGTGCCGGACCCCGTGCGGTCGGGTGTAGGTCGCGCGCCGCCGGGGCCGGGGCTCACGGTCAGGGTCCTTGCCCTTGCCACCACGTTCGGCCCACTGCCGGCCGGGGGGCTGGAGGTTGAGCGGTCCGAACTCGTCCATGCAGAAAACGACTTCGGGCTCGCCCTCCTCGGGTATGACTTCGCCATCGGCGATCGCGTAGAGGTGTTCGACGCGGGCCTTCTTGGCCGCGTAGTCAGGGTCGCGGGAGGTCTTCCAGGTCTTCACGCGTTGAAACGAGACGCCCTCCTCGCGGAGCAGGACCCGAAGGCCCTCATGGCTGATGTCGTCGACCACCCCCTCGGCGACCAGGAAGTCGGCCAGCTTGGCCAGGCTCCAGGTCGAGAACGGCAGGCCGTGCTCGACCGGCTTGGACTTGGCGATCTTCTTGATCTCCCGGCGCTCGGGCAGCGTGAACGTCCTAGGCCGCCCGCCCTTGTACTTCGGGTAGAGCGAGTCGAAGCCGTCGGCGTTGAAGTTGTGGATCACGTCGCGGACCCGGTCTGCGCTGGTGAACGTGACCTCAGCGATCTTCGCCACGGGCATGCGCTGGGCGGACAGCAGCACCATCTGGGCTCGCCGCCAGGTCACCACCGACCCGGTGCCCCGTCGGACGATCCGTAGCAGCCGCCTGCCCTCGTCGTCATCGATCTCACGGACCTGCACGCGTTCAGCCACGTGATCATTCTGACGATCCAGCGCCGCCCGGCACAGCATCCGGGCGACACATCACGACGGGGCGAACGTTGCCTGATGCGGCACTAGAGAACGTCGCCGGTCACGGCGTGGGTTCCCGGCGGGCGCACCACAACGGCCCTCGTTCGTACAAGAGTTGGAACATACCCGAATTCCGGATCGGGACGCGTCGGTAGCACGAAGGCGGCCGCCGGGGGTGCCGTACGCCGCGGTCCTCTACGGCTACAGCGTGGGGAGCACGGTGGACCGGTCGGAGGACCACTTGGTCTTGCCGGTGCGCACCGCGACAACCAGGCTGGCGGGTGCTGGGGAAGGCCGAGCCCGCAAGGCTCTCAGCGGGTATAGCCGCGAGAGACGTACCGGGCTGTTCAGCAGCAATGAAAAACGGGACCGCTAAGCACCTTGGTGGCGGAAGAATCATCCTGTGACTCAGGAAGCAGGTCTTGACGCCGGTACCCGGGAACTTCTTCAGGCGGTCTACGCCCTGATGAAGCAGCGGGGTGACTGGCCCACCTTCACTGCGGTGGATCTGTGGGCCGACAGGGAGTTGGGCATTGAGGACGCCCAGGCCGCGCTCCTCTCCGTTCCTGAGGCCTATCTCTTCCGCCCCTGGCAGTCGCACGGCTTCTCCAGCAACGACGCGGTCCGGCTGACTCTTCGAGGGGTCGCCGCATGCGACGACGGCGCAGAAGACCTGCGGCTGCTGGCGCGGTTCGCGGCCTGGACGGTGGACCTCGAACGCAACGACACGAGCCCGGCCGAGACGCCGGTCGTCGCCGAAAGTCAGGCCTTCGCCACAGATGAGGGCCTGCATATCGACGAGCCGGACGGCCCGAACGAGCTAAGCATTACTGGCACACCCACAGCTTCGGACAGCTCCGTGCATGCCCCCTCTGCGGCATCCTCGGACGCCAGCGACAGGGACGTTCCAGCGGATGTAGAGGTGGCACGCGGGAAAGTGGCGCGTATCAGGGTCCTCGCGGATCTGCTCCCAGGGTTCTGGACAAGCAGCGGCTGGGTGACAGAGAAGCCCTGGCTGTGGCGGCTCACCCTGGATCGGCCGCGCTTGCGCCCCTACCGGCACGTACACGGGGTGGACGGACTCCTGCGGTACGCCGAGACCGTGGAGCGCGAGCGCGCCGCAGCGGCATCTGCGCTGATACACGGACTCACCGACACCCCCAGTGTCACGGCCTCAGCTGAGGCGCCCAGGGGAACCGAGGTGCGGCTGGCGCCATCCCAGGACCACAGCCTTGATGTGCTGCTCACCCTGTTGCGCGAGGAGATCGTGGACTCGTGCCAGGCGCCACTGCGCGCTGACCTGTACGACGAGGCGATCTTCGCCGCCTTCCGGCGGCTGGAAGACGAAGTCCAGCAAAGGTCGGGCAGCTCCGCGATCGGAGACGTACTGATCAAGGCCGCCTTCAAGGAGAAGACGAACCCGATCCGCATCTCCGACCGCGACGGCGACATGGACCGCATGCTCCAGCTGTTCGCCGGCGCCATCGGGCTCTTCAAGGGAGACCGCTCCCACAAAGACCGGCCCAGTCTGCCGTGCGTGTCGCGCCGGGAGTGCCTCCGTATTCTTGTCCACGCCAGTTCCCTGCTGGACCTCCTTGACCGTGACATCGAACGTGCTCCAACAGTCCGCGGATACCAGTACGGCCAAGGAGACCTCACGCTGTGGGTCGACCGAGCCGGATCCCAGGTCCGGGCCTGGCTGGACGAGACCGTGCCGCTGACCACACGCAGTTTCCGGCCCGGGACCCTGGTGGCCGACGTCTCCGCTGTCTCTCCCGGCGAGCACCGCGTCCATCTGGTCGATGGAACCCGCCACGGGCCGGCTCACACGGTGTGGCTGGTGCGCGACCCGCGGCGCTCGACATGGCGCCGTATCGTGGACGTGGACGTCCCCCTCTACGGGGACGCCCTCGGGCAACAGCTGCTCGAGGTCTCCGGGGTCCGGCTGGAAGTTCTGGAAGCCGGAGTTGCCAGTCAACGCGTCGTCCCGACCCGAGAGACCTACCAGGTGGGCCACTACGTCGAATGGCGCTCTTCACGCTCACGGGAGCAGGTCGGGCCTGCCTGGGCGCGCAACCACGTCAACGGCCCGCTCCGGCCTGTTTGGGATGGCTCATCTGTGTTCGATGGCCAGCCGAGCGCTCCTGTCCACGACGAACGTCTGATGCGGATCAGCATCGAGCCAGGAATTCTGCGCCTTCGCCGTGGGGACACCGTTCCGCTGCGCGTCCTGGGCCACTACACCGACGGCACCGCAACATGGACCGCGCTGATCAATGGCCCTCAGGTGGAGACCGCGGACGAGAAGATCGCGTTCTTCCAAAACAACGTGGTCCGCGCGAAGGATCCGGGCGTCACCGTACTGCGCTGCCAGCACAACGGGTGTTACGCGGAAGCCCGCGTCGACGTGGCCGCGCATCCCCGCTGGACTGCCACCGAACTGCTCACCGGTCTCCCGCCGGTCAGCGGTATTGCCTGGACCCCCCGGGGACTCGTCGTCAGCACGCGCGGCCGCAACATCTGGCGGCTCGACGCCAAGGACGGCGCGTTCCGGATGATCAGCGCGGTACCTCCGGTCTCCCCCAACGACCAGGGCACGGACACGGTCACCGCCCGGGCCGACGGAGAACTCGCAATCCGCGTCGTCGGTGACCGCCGCATCCTGGTGCTACGCCACGCCGACGGCTACCAAAGCAGTGAAGTCGTAGCCCCGGACGCTGAAGGCGTGCCCATGGCCGTCGCGTGGAATCATGACACCCTCCTCACGGCCATGGACGACGGAGCGGTGTACCGAGTGGAGATGGACGGAACCGCGCACGAGTTCACCCGCGTCCAGGGAACCCCCATCGCCATGGCCAGCAACGCCGATTCCCTCTGGATCCTCTGCGCCCCCTCCCCAGGCCCCGCGACCGGACAGGACTACAACAAACTGTGGAGCATCCCGCTCTCCGACCCGAACCCGGCCTCTGATCTCCTCCACGATCACACTCTCGCCGGCCTCAACGGCATCACCCTGGCCGGATCATCCATCCTGCTCGGCGACTTCAACGGAGGACGAATCCTCAGCCTGCACAACAACAAGATCCGCGAGGTGACCGCCGGCCTCACCAACCCTGGACAACTCGCCACCAGCGCCACCAACGACATCTACATCGCCGAGTTCGGAGCCGGAGCAATCCGCCGACTTCTGCCATAACCCCAGCCGCGGTACCCAGCAGAGAGTAATCGTCAATACCTGTGGATCTGTTGTGTTCGTCGTGTCTTGATCAGGTGTCTCGGAGAAGTCGTGCGGCGGTCTGGGCGGGGGTCTCGTCCAGCGTGTAGATCGTCCGTTTCGCGACCAGTTGGATGCCGTGGTCGTCGAGCCAGTAGGCGAGGAAGTCGTGCCCGTCGATGATCCAGGATCGGCCCTTGCTCACCGTGCAGCGTTGCCGTAGGACGTTCAGTGAGGTCCCACGGTTAGGAGAGGGCAGGAGCCTGATGACGTCGGGGCAGCAGCTCAGTGCAGTGCGGACCGTGGCCAGCTGTTGGTCATCGGTGTAGCTGGTATGGCCTGCGCCCAGCGCGATGACGGCTCCGGGGTTGTCGGCGACAGCACGGGCCACGGCGTGTGCTCGGGCTGGTTCCCACTCGGATTCGGCCGCAAGGCGTCCGACGGCGGCTATGCGCTCGCGGAGTGTGGCGATGCTCCATCCCACCTCCGCGTAGTACCCGTCTGCAACGGCGTCCAGATCGACGAACGGTCTCTGCGTCCTTGCCGCGATCTCTTGGCCGAGAGTGGATTTCCCGGTGCCGGCCGGGCCGATCAGAACCATCCACGGCGTCTCAGTGGGCGTCGGTCGGCTCACGCGGCATTCACCTCATCGTGTTCGACAAGGTGGCCGCGTTCGAAGCGGGCTCCGGCGCGGACGAGTGCGACGAGGTGGGGTGCGTTCACAGCCCGCCAGCGGGCCTCGGCGGACTCCACGAGCTTGAAGACCATCGCCAGGGCGGCGGTGCGGGAGCCGGCACCGCGGGTGACCTTGGTCCGCAGCCGGACGGTGGCGAACGTGGACTCGATCGGGTTGGTGGTGCGCAGGTGGATCCAGTGCTCGGCGGGGAAGTCGAAGAACGCCAGCAACTCGGCCTCGTCGTCGGTGATCTTCTTGACGGCCTTGGGGAACTTCGCGCCGTAGAGCTGGGCGAACGTCTTGATCGCTGCCTGCGCGTGCTGCTTGTCCTCGGCGTTGTAGATGTCCTGGATGGCCCTCTTCGCGCCCGGCTGCGCGGACTGCGGCATGGCATCGAGCACATTTGCGGTTTTGTGGACCCAGCATCTCTGCTCGCGGGTGGCGGGGAACACCTCGGCCAGCGCCTTCCAGAAGCCCAGGGCTCCGTCGCCGACCGCCAGGACGGGGGCGCGCATGCCGCGGCGGGCGCAGTCGCGCAACAGGTCGGCCCAGGACTCGCCCGATTCGCGGTAGCCGTCCTTGAGCGCGACGAGTTCCTTGGAACCGTCGGCACGCACGCCGATCAGGACGAGCACGCAGGCTTTGGCCTCCTCCAGGCGGACGTTGAGGTGGATGCCGTCGGCCCACACATACACGTAGTCGACCTCCGTGAGGTCGCGGTCCATGAACGAGGTGTGGTCGGCCTGCCACTGCTGGGTCAGCCGGGTGACCGTCGCCGGGGAGAGCCCGGCCGCGCTGCCGAGGAACTGCTCCAGCGCGGGCACGAAGTCGCCGGAGGACAGGCCGTGCAGGTAGAGCAGCGGCAGCACCTCGCTGATCTTCGGGGACTTGCGGCACCACGGCGGCAGGATCGCCGAGGAGAACCGCTTGCGCTCGCCCGTGGCCATGTCGACGCGCTTGTCGTTCACCCGCGGCGCCTTCACCTCGACGGCCCCGGCCGCCGTGGTCACCTTGCGCGGCTGGTGGTAGCCATTGCGCACGACCAGGCGGTGGCCCTTGTCGTCTCGCTGTTCGGTCAACTCAGCTATGTATGCGTTGACTTCGGCTTCCAGCGCGGCGGCCAGCATCCGCCGTGCGCCCTCGCGGACGATCTCGTCGATCAGAGAGGAGCCGTTGGCGGTGGTGCCGTCGGCGTTCACTACGCTGAGCACGGGCGGGCCTTCCCGACCCGCGCGGCAACGCGGGCCTACTCGATACCAGTCAATCGATCACTCGGGAAGGTACGCCCTTCGCGTGTGTCCTCCCGAGCCGATCCACAGGTGATGAGCATTGCTCGGAGTGGGCGGCGTCGCGACCGAGTAATTGTCAAGATGTTTGGATGAGCAGGCTTGGGCAGGGTGAGGTCCCGAGCTTGTCTCGTTAGTCGGCCGTGAAGTTGCTCGATTCCTCCCCGCGATACGGTATCCATCGGTATCCGGGCCGGAACACTTCGTAGTCGGCGCTCAGGTCAAGTTCCGCATGGAGCTTTTCGCTGAGTACGAGCCCGTGGATGCTGCCTTCGTTCAGTTCATCTGACCACTCGCACCTGAGCTCAGCAGGGTCCAGGAGTGATTCCGGATCCGAGCCGACTTTGGCGGCGACATATCCGTGGAACTGCGCGAGCAGTTCGTAGAGTTGGTGTCCCAGTTCGGTCAGGTCTGCTGCGGTGAGCTCGAATCTGGGGAGGCTGCCGTCCAGGCCACAATGCCAACTGACGGCCACGGGCAGGATCGAGAGCTCGATGTATGAGCCCACCTTCGCCAGCAGCGGCCGGTGGAGAGGGACGCGGTGGGCGCCCGCGCGAAGCACCCACGGCTTGGGGTCGATGCGGGCGGCAGCCTGTGCCGCCTCGGCGTCGTCGCCGAAGTTCACCACGAGCTCGAAACAGACCGCCACGGTTCTCCTGCCTCCCCAGCCCCACGGCCTCACGCGGCCCGTGTTTCGGTACGTTCGACGAGGATGCCATTCTCGAACCTGGCGCCCGCGCGAACCAGGGGCACCAGGTGGGATCCGGTGATCGCCCGCCAGCGGACCTGGGCGGACTCGACGAGCTTGAACACCATCGCGAGGGCCGCGGCCGGGCTTCCGGCGCCGCGGGTGACCTTGGTGCGGAGCTTGACCGTGGAGAAGGTCGACTCAATCGGGTTCGTGGTCCGCAGGTGGATCCAGTGCTCCAGGGCACCGTGCAACTGCTGGGCGGTTCCGCCTTCAACCCCTCCGACTGGGACCTCCAGGCCACCACTCCCCCGGCCACCCACCCGGTCACCGGCTGTTGAACTGTTCCCCACCTCCTACAACCACTTGTCGGCGAGTGCAGGAGAACTGAGCACTGC
The DNA here is from genome assembly GCF_040634235.1 of Streptomyces sp. NPDC007157. Classification (NCBI taxonomy): domain Bacteria; kingdom Bacillati; phylum Actinomycetota; class Actinomycetes; order Kitasatosporales; family Streptomycetaceae; genus Streptomyces; species Streptomyces sp. NPDC007157. The sequence goes on along the minus strand of NZ_JBEYFE010000007.1, from coordinate 372,782 downwards.
GCACCCAATCAAGATCATTCACGCAATCGCGGCCAGGATCCAGATTCAAATATCCCCATCACCTCTGCCCGGTATGGGGCCTCAGCGGAACTCAGGGCGGCTCTGGGACCGCTCTATGGGCGGGTGGTGACATGGCCTCGGATGAACGGAGCACGTCCAGGTCAACCCCTAGGCTGAGGGTGGATCTCCCTCCGGGGCGGTTTCGGTGACCGGTGCCCTTGCCACCCGCGTTCGCGCGGACTGGGCGCCGGCCTCTTTGCGTGACCGGATCGCGGGGGCCGCGCGCCCTGGCCCTGGCGATCGTGCCGACGTGCAGCATGTGCTGAGGCTTGGCTGCGGAGCGACTGCGGCCAGGGCTCGTTGTATCGGCATGTACTGGGAATGAGGACATCACCGTTGGTACGGGCCTTCCGGCTGCGCGAGCAGCGGGCTGGCACGCCCGATCTGGAGCGGCGGCGGTTGCTTGCCAAGCAAGTGGCCCACGTCCGGTACGGGGCATGTGGGCTGCCCTGGTTGGTGTGGAAGGGGCCGTAGGTGATCGACGGCGAGTGCATCGACCGGGGGGCTGGCGAAGGGGTCCGCTGCTCTCGTCACTGGTCTGCGTACCGCCGTGGTGGCGCTGACCGCGGCAAGTGGCGCCGAGATGGATCATGGTCCCCATGACCAGGGCGAGGCGACTCGGAGCACCCGAGGCAGGGCGCGGGGGGCATGTGGGCTGGTGGTGGTCCTCGCAGCCGTAGGAGTGAACGGCCGTTACCGGCCTTTCGCGTACGGCGTTCTCACATCATGAAGAAGATCATTTCTGTGGCTGCGCTCGCCGTTGCGGGCCTCGCCCTCGCCACCCCCGCCCACGCCCATGCCGATGGTCCGGACGGCTTCGTACCTCCCTTGCCCCTTCCGGGCGCTCAGCAGCTCGCTGTCGTTCCGGCGCTCGCCAACTACACCGGCAACTTCCTCACCAACTTGTCCGGCCTCGGCGGGAGCCAGACGGGTTTCTGAGCACCCCGCTGGCTGTTCGAGTGCCCGCCCCGGGCTCGAACCGGGGGAGCTCCGCGCATTGCGTACCCCGGTGACGGGCCAGGCGAAGGACGACGGTACGCGGCGGCCGGCGCTACGCCGAGGACAGGCGTACCGCCGGCCGCCAGAGGTGCCGGTCCGGGGCAGCCGGCACCTGCTCTGCGGTCGGTGGCGGTGGCCGCCGCCGCGGTGGTAGCCACACGAGACCTCGTCGACGAAGCGGCTGTGGTCGTTGCGCAGGGTCGCGGTGTCCCGGTCGTTGTTCCAGACGTAGGTGCGGCGGTCCTGGTAGACGTCGGCCCCGTGGTCGCGACCCTCACCGGTGTGGACCCGGACCGTGGCACGGCCGTCCAGACGGACGTGGCGGAAGGTGTAGGTGTGGCCGGCCTCGTCGGACAGCGTCCAGCCGTCCAGGTTCACCGCCCGGCGGGAGGTGAACCTGGTTCACCGCCCGGCGGGAGGTGTTGGTGACGTCCACCCATTCCTTGTTGAGTGACCAGTTGGCGCGGTCGTCGCGGCCCGGGGAGTCGTACTGCACGTCGCTGATCACCACCGCCCGGTCGTGCGGGCGGGCGGGCGGCGGGCTGACCGGCGGCCGCGGCAGGCAGCGCCAGCGCACCCACGGCAGCAGCGGCAACAGCGGCGGCGGTCAGACGACAAGCGGTCATAGAAACGGACACGGGGTCCCCCTTCTCGGAGCCACACCCCGGAACAGCGACGTGAAGCCCCAGGCTGGCGGGGTTTGTTGTGCGGGTCGGCGGCCCGGTCGGCCGCACACCCACACCCCGCCCGCCCCCGAACACGATGTGCGCGGAAAATGAAGCATGTGACGAATAGGGGATATTTCAGTGACTCTCACCTTCAATACCCATGTATGCGATGAACATGACGAATTAATGGATTGTCACCCGCCGGTTCCGCACCAGCGGCGGCGCGGCGCCCCCGCCCCCGCCCCGCCAGGCAGCGCCACCGGGAGCCGAAGGCCCGGCCCGCAAAAGTGCGTAACAGCCGCCGTAGTCCGAGCGGGTGAAGCCGTTGCCGGGCGTGGAGACGACCAGACGTGACTGTGACCCACGCCGTGAGAACCGGCACGGGCCCCAGTCGGGTGAAGCGGCGCGGGAAACGCCAGGCACATCACGGTCCGGACGCCCTCCGCACGCGGAGCGTATGCCGCTCCCGGTGGCCGGCTGGGTCAGGTGTGGACCGGCCCGCCGGTGTCCTGAGCCCGACATCGGCCTTCACGCTCCGGGCAGACCGCGCAGCAACCGGCAGACCGTGGTGCGGCGGCGGACCCGGGTGCGGCGGGCGGGGCCGGGCGCGGCGCAGACAGTGGTCGTCAGGACGAACCGTGGGCCTGAGGCGTCCCCGCCCGGAGGTCGGGGAACGGACGCAAGGGTCAGCCCGCCGGTCGACCGCCGCGGGTTCGCCAACGGTGCCCGGGCCCGGCGGCTTACAGGCCGCCGGACTTGACCGGGAACTTCTGGATCGTCGCGACGACAGTGTCGGGCTTGCCCGGGGCGACGAAATCGACCGGCTTCTGCAACTGGAACAGGTCACCCCGCAGGGAGGGTACTGGGTCAGCTGCGAGATGAGCGTGAACGTGTCCTTGGTGGACAGGACCTGCGTCTCACCGCCCGGCTGCTCGATGGCCATGGTGAAGGGGCTCAGGACCAGGGAGCACTCGTACTTGGGCGGGAACTGCTGCGTCAGCCTCAGCAGGCTGGCCGGATTGTCGTCGCTGTCACTCTGCTCGAGGGTGATGGTGCCGCCCTCGAGTACCGGGACCCCACAACCGAGGAGTGGTCGGAGTTCCAGGAGCACTTCGACAAGCGGAAGGTCGAGCTGGGCTCCTGCGGGCGCCCTTACGGAACGCCTTGCGCGCATGAGCACGCCTGCATCAGATGTCCCATGCTCTCGGTCAACCCGACGATGCTGCCCCGGCTGGACGAGTTGGAGGACGACCTGGTCGCCCGCCGCCAGCACGCACTCGCCCAGGGCCCTCAGGGCGAGGTCGAAGGCACCGAGCTGACCCTGACGTTCCTGCGCTCTAAGACCGTGTCCTACGTGGTGAGGCGTCGTTGAACTCGGCATGGGGCGGGGTACGTGGAGCTGGATTGTTCCGGACGGGCTGTGGGAGATCGCGAAGCCGCTGATCCCGGCGTCGAAGGTGCGGCCGCAGGGCGGCGGAACGCAGGACACGCCTGATGAGACGCTCTTCGCCGCCATCATCTACGTCCTGGTATCCGGGTGTGCCTGGCGTGCGTTGCCGCCGTGCTTCGGCATCTCGAAGTCGACCACCCACCGCCGGTTCTTGATCTGGTCCAGAGCCGGTGTCTGGGGCCGCCTCCACGAGGCCGTGCTGCACCGGCTCGACGACGCCGGCCTGGTCGACGTCACCCGGATCGTCCTCGACACCGCCCACGTGCGCGCTAAAAAAGGGGCGAACACACAGGTCCGAGCCCCGTGGACCGGGGCAAGCCGGGCTCCAAGATGCACGTCCTGTCGGACGCGAACGGCCTGCCCCTCCTCGTCTGCGTCTCCGCCGGCAACACCCACGACAGCGAAGGACTGAAGCCGCTGGTCGAGGGTCACCAAACGAGACACGACCCTCACCGCGGCAGGTACTTCAAGCCCCAGCGCCTACACGCGGACAAAGCCTATGACCGCGCTGATCTGCGTAAATGGCTGCGCGGTAAGCGCATCGGAGTGCGTATCGCCCGCAAGGGCATCGAGTCCAGCGAGCGATTAGGGCGACGCCGCTGGGTCATCGAGCGCACCATGTCGTGGCTGTCCGGCTATCGGCGGCTCAGCCCCCGCTACGAACGCAATCCCCACAACTACCTGGCCTTTCTCGGCCTCGCCGCCACCCTGTGCTGCTACAAGCGACTGATCCGCCTCACCACGTAGGACACGGTCTAAGAACCCCTATCGGAAAGCGGTTCGACCGAGGGCCCTGCTGCCAGCGATGGGTGGGGAGTTGCCATGACAGGATCCGGCTGTGACGTGTGACGTGTGTGGACACGAGATGCGGCAGGTGCCGGTAGCGGAACCGCGAATGGCGTGGGACCTGCCGGTGAAGGAGCGATGGTTCTGCTCCTGGTGCTACGCGTGGACCGAGCTGGGACACGATCCCCGTGAGGTTTCACGGCCGCAGTACCAGCCCATGTACGGGCGCTGGGAGCGGGCAGAATCACCAATTCTCCCTGAGGACGTGGCCCATGCCTACGACACGGCCTATGCCTACACAGATTCCGGCGCGACCCTGTGCGGCATAGAGCACGAGGGCCTCTCGGTCTCTCCGTACTGGTGGGTGCCGGATCGAAGCAACGCGTGTGGCGCCTGCAAGGAGACCGCGGCCGTCATTGACCAGCGCTGGCCGTTGGAAATGCGTCGAGGGAATCGTGTCAACCCCACGCCTCCCCCCGGTTCCTGCTGGCCCCCTTTCTAGGGTTGTCCACGCGATGACCTCAGCCGCCTCCAGCAGATCAATGCGCACGCGAGTCTGAGGAATGCTTCGTGGATGTCGTCGCGGACCTCCCAGCGAATGCGCAGGCGGCGGAACCAGTGCAGGTGGGCAAAGGCACGCTCCACAACCCACCGCTGGGCCCAAGCCAGAGCCGTGCTCGGTACCACGGCGGGCGATCAGCGGTTTCACACCGAGGTCCCAGACCAGGCGGCGATACTTGTCGTGGTCATAGCCACGGTCACCCAGAACGACGTTGGGTGCGGTTCCTCTGAAGGGAAGGGGTGAGCTGGTCGAGCGCTGAGCGGGGCTGCGTTCGGGGCCGTTCGTCTCTGCCGTGGTCGTGGAGGAGGGGAGGGGATGGGCTCGTTGTTCGAGGAGTTGGAAGCGCGCGAGGTAGCCGCCCGGGTTCGGGTGGAGGAGTTGGAAGCCGAACTCGCCGAGCTGTCCGGGAAGCTGGAGCTGGCCAGGGAGGGGCTTGAGCGGTTGCGGATCGCGCGGGAGACGGTTGCGGAAGTGCTTGCGGAGATGAGTCCGGAGAAGTCGGTGGCGGGGGTCGATGCCGGACTGGCGTCTGTGGATGAGCTGATGACGTCGGCGTATGCAGGGGCCGAGCGGCAGGTCATCGGGGTCCTGACGGTGCCGAACTGGCAGCCCGGGATAGGGCCGGAGATGTTGCCACGGGTGTATCGGGACATCGTGGAGGTTGTGTCGGACGCGCCGGGGCCGGTCCGCGCCAAGCAGGTCGTGCCGAGGATCGGGCTGCCGGCCGAGACCGGGAAGATCGAGGGCACCAGGGCGAAGCTGAAGCGGCTGGTGGAGCGGGGCTGGCTGGACGAGGACACCCCGGGCATGTTCACCCCGGCCCGCCGCCACAGGACCATTTCGCCCAACGCCCGTTAACAGCAGGGCTCTTCCGCGCCTACATTCGAAGGTGCGACCCAATCGATGCTGGACGGGAAGAGCCCTGGAGATGACACCGTACGACATGCATGCCACCGCTGACCCTTTTGCTGACTCCCTCAGCGCCTTCGAGACGCTGACTACCACCCTGTCGGGCAGCGATGCGGGCACGTGGACCCACACTGCACTGGAGAAATACCTCGACCTGGCGGGGCGGGAACTGCTTCGCCTGCTGCTGCAGGACCACCTCGATCTGCGCGCGATGCGGGAGGAGGAGCAGATCCGTTCCGGTGCCCGGCAGGTCGTGGTGGGGCCGGAAGGCCAGGTGCGGCCCTGGCGCGAAACCGGGCACCCGCGCTGGCTGGCCAACATGTTCGGAATGGTCCGGGTCACCCGGGTCGCCCACCGGGGCCAGGGTCTGAGCAACGTCCACCCCGCCGACGCTGTGCTGTCACTGCCGGCGGGCCGGCACTCGACGGGATTACGACAGCTCGCCGTGACCGAAGCCGTCCGTGGCTCGTTCGACCAGGCCCACGATGCAGTCGAGCGCCGCTGCGGGAACGTGCTCGGCAAGCGCAGACTCGAAGAGCTCGTGGTCGCCGCCGCAGTCGATGTCGAGGGCTTCTACCGGACCCGGATCCCGATCCCGTGCAGCCGCACGATGCCGCTGGTGATCCAGGCGGACGGCAAGGGCGTGGTCATGCGGCCTGAGTCCCTGCGGGAGGCCACCCGCCGGGCCGCCGCGAAAGCGGCGGGCGCTCATCGCGGCCGGCTTGCGCCAGGTGAGAAGCCGAACCGCAAGCGGATGGCGACGGTGGCCTGTGTCTTCGACACACGTCCCGCCCCCAGACGTCCGCACGACGTCATCCACCCGCCCGGCGGCCGAAGCGGCGAACGCCCAGCCCGCCCGGGACCGCGGGCCGAGAACAAATGGTGCACCGCCTCGCTGGTCCGCACGCCCGAACAGGTGATCTCCGACCCTTTCGACCAAGCCGAGGCCCGTGACCCGAAGCATCTTCGGCCGTGGGTCGTGCTGGTCGACGGCGCCCGCCACCAGCTCGACCTGATCAGTGCCGAGACCGGCCGACGCGGCGTCACGCTCCACGTCCTGCTGGACTTCGTGCACGTCGCCGAGTACGTCTGGGCCGCCGCCCACGCCTTCCACAAACCCGGCACCACCGAAGCCGAAGCATGGGCCGCCGACCGTCTTACCGCGATCCTCGCAGGTCAGGCTGCCCACACCGCCGCCGAAATGACCAGCCAAGCTGAGCGGGAACACTTGCCGGCTGCCCGGCGCGAGGCTGTCGACGCCTGTGACCGCTACCTGACCGGCCATCTCGATCAGCTCCGCTACGACACGGCGCTGGAAAAGGGCTGGCCGATCGCCACCAGCGCGGTCGAGGGCGCCTGCCGCCACCTGATCGCCGACCGCCTCGACATCACCGGCGCCCGCTGGGGCCTTCACGGAGCGGAAGCCGTACTGCGACTGCGTGCCGTCCTGTCCAACGGAGACTTCGACTCCTACTGGCGCTACCACGCCGCCCGCGAACACGAACGCCTCTACCCCGTACCCGGCCGGCGGAACTACGCACGCACCGCCTGATCTTGACGGTCGTTCGAAACGAGCTGCACCCCACCGTCGGCCCTACTTGGGGCGACGGTGGCCGAGAGCGCGCGCGAGTTCACCGACCGGCGCCAGTGTGTGTCCGCCATCGCCCGCGCACCACCACACGGCCGCACCGTCCCGCTCCGAGCCGTGGACGCCGAGGTCATGCCGGGGGCACACCGGCCAGACCTGCCAGGTCCATTCGAGCAAGCTCTCCTGGATCAGGATCGCCAGGCTGGTCAGTGCCACGGCCGGGTCGTCGCACATGTTCGGCAGGATGGGGCCGCCACAGTTGAGCCGTTCGCCGTCGGCAAGGCGGACACCGGCTCCCACCGGGAACCAGTCCTCCAGGATCTCGATCTCCGGTTCGCCCTCGATCCCACCCGTGGGCAGATCGCGGGCCACGATTCGCAGCGCGGCGCGCAACGTCTCCAAACGCTCGGGGACGAGGTCGAAGCCCGGCTCGAAACCCACGTCGTCCAGGACGCGCCGGGCCAGAGCGGTCATCTCCGCCGGCGACACCTCGGCCGGGTTCCGCTCGACGACCTCCACGATGGCGTCGGTGTAATGGAACCAATCGAGCAGTTCGCAGGCGAGAGCGACGACGTCCCGTGGGGCGAGGTTGCCCTCGCGCAGGCCGAGGTAGACCCTTCGCTTCAACTGTTCAGTAGCCGCTTCGTACTCAGCCATGGCGTTGCTCACCGGCCCAGTATCCCGACGCGGCGCGGTTCCCCACCGCATGGTTTTTCGGCATGACGCCTGACGCACTCACCAGCGGAACTATGACCTCACCACTTGATCGCGGCCGTCACTCGAAAGGGACCGCACCCAACGACGTTTGGGCGGCGCCGGGGCCGGCCGCGCTTGCCGCGCACAGGCGGGACGGCCTGGAGTAGCGGGATCAGCTGGGTGACGTCGTTGCGGTTGCCGCCGGTCAGGGTGGCCGCGAGCGGGATGCCAGTGGCGTCGGTGATCAGATGATGCTTGCTGCCCATCCTGCCCCGGTCGACAGGGCTTCGTCCCGTCTTGGATCCCCCTTTAACGCTCGGATGTGGGAGCCATCGACCGCCGCGCGGGCGAAATCCAGGACGTTCGCGCTGCGGAGTTCGGCCAGGAGGTCCTCGTGCAGCCGGGACCAAACACCCGCCTCGGTCCATTCGGCCAGGCGGCGCCAGCAGGTCATGCCGGAGCCGAAACCGAGTTCCTGCGGAAGGTGTATCTGCTGGTCGCCGGGCTGGCGGACAGCCATGCACGCTCAACTCACTGCTCGCGCGGTGGAGCGGTCTTGTGACAGAGCTGGAAGAGGGCTATGCGTGGTGCGCGCCAGAACTCGACAACGACATCTGGTGTCGGACTGCGCTGGCGCGTGTCTGGCCCCTGTTGCCGTCACGCGTCCAGTTCATCCAGCAATCAGTGCTGCATGAACTCGACGAGCGATTCCACGCGGCCACGATCCAGTGGCCCGGCCGGAGCGATGAGGAGGGCCATTGGTGGAAGTGGCGCATCCCTCGACTGCTTGAGACTGAAGCTGGAGATCGCCGCGAGCGGGGTTGGCCCTCAGGTTGGGACATGATGCCGTTCCCCAAACCGGATTGCGTGCAAGTGATCGTCTGAGGATCGAACCGAGCCCTCATCTCCTCCCCGCTGAGTAGGTGCAGAGAAGTTCACGAGCTCGGGAGACGGCGCCGCGGCTCAGCGAATCGAACGGATGTGATGAGTGACCGCGCGTGGCCGCCTCGGCTGCTCTGAGGAGTGACGTGCGGCAAAGCCGCCGCTGGAGCATACCCGTCAGCACTTAGAGTGATCACACAAGTTCAATGGGTGATCTAGCTGCCTGGAGTGTCCATGCTTCACCGCCCGCTCGTCCGTCACCTGCTCGCCGCGTTGGCCCTCGCCGGAGCCTGTCTCGCCGCGCCCGTCCAGTCCGCCGCAGCCTCAGTTCCCTGTGCCGTGCCGCAGACGGTCTCCGCCAGGAGCACCGCGGCCGACGTCAATGTCGTCAGCCCGCGTGAGGCAGCAAGGGCCGAGGCGTCCTTCCAGTCGACTGCCGGGCGACAGGCCGGCACTCCCACAGTCCCCCGGACGGCAGCAGCTCCGGCAGCCGTGAGGGTGTGGGCGCACATTGTTGCCGCCGACTCGACCCCCGGCGGAGGTAACGTCCCGGACAGCGTGCTCGCCCATCAGGTCCAGGTACTCAACGACGGGTTCGCCAGAACTGGGTTCTCCTTCACGCTGGCTGGCGTGGACCGAACCGTGAACCCCGACTGGCACAGGCCAACCTCGGTCGGCAGCCCGCAGGAACGCGCGATGAAGCGGGCCCTGCACCTTGGCGGCGCGAGCGACCTCAACATCTACATCCTCGACACCTCGGCCGAAGGCACGACCGGTTGGGCCACCTTCCCATGGGGCTACGCCACCAACCCGGGCAACGACGGCATCGTCGTGTCCTACAAGGTTCTCCCCGGGGGACAGGCCCCCCACGACCTCGGCCGCGAGGCCACCCGCGAAGTCGGGCACTGGCTGGGCCTCTACAACGTCTTCCAGGGCGGGTGCACAAGCCCTGGCGACTACGTCGACGACACGCCGGCCGCCGCATTTGCCGCCTTGGGTTGCCCCGAGGGCCGCGACACCTGCTCCGCGCCCGGCATCGACCCGATCCACAACTTCATGAACTACACCGACGACGCCTGCCGCAACAACTTCACGTCCGGTCAGGCGAACCGGATGATGGAGGTGTCTGCCCACTACCGCGGCATGTGATCTCATCCATCGAATCCGGCGTCGGGGCGCTTGGTCTGGCGGCGGAGCGTCTTCGACTCGTGCCGGGAACCTCCCTGCGGTACCTCAACTTCTCCCGGCCGGGCAGTTGCAGGAGGCCCGAATCTACCGACCGAAGGGCCGCCCGTTTCGGGCGGCCCTTCCTCGTTCCCGGATGTCCTGTGCGGACCCTGCCGTGCGTCACGCGCCGGGCAGGCTGCGCAGCAACTCGCGGACCGCGCGGCGGATCGCGAGACGGCGGGCGAGACCGGGCGCGACGTACGCGGCGACGATCAGGACCGCCACCACGGTGAACGCGGTCAGCGGGCCGACCCAGCAGGACGCGAGCAGGGCGGTGCCGGTCAGCAGCAGGGCGGCGAGGGCGAGCGCCACGCCCTGGTCCCGGTCCTGGTGCGGCTGGCGTGTCTTCGTGGTCATGCGCGGCGCAGGCATCCGGCCGGAACCTGCCCTCCGGCCACGATCCGCCGAGTCATCGACGAGGAAACAGGCAAGATGGTCCGCCTGGACCGAGCCGAGGAGATGGCGTGCTGGGACTGGGCTGTCATCGAGGTCCTCCGGCACAGCGGCATCCGGATCGAAGAGCTGACTGAGCTCAGCCACCTGCGCATCCGCCAGTATCAACGGCCCAATGGGGAGACCATCGCGCTCCTGGTGGTCGCCCCCTCCAAGACCGAGCGCGAGCGCGTCGTCCCCATGTCGCCCGAGCTCTTCCACGCCATCGCACAAGTCGTCCGCCGGCAGACGAAACACGGCCGACCGATTTCCCTGCTGAGCCGCTACGACCCCCAGGAAAGAACCTGGTCAGAACCCATGCCCTTCCTGTTCCAACGCCAAATCGGCACGGTCCGCAGCGTTTTGGCCCCCAACACGGTCGTCAGGATGCTCGGGCGGCGCTGCGAAGAGATCGCGCAGACGAACAAGGCATTCGAGGACGCCACGTTCACCCCGCATGACTTCCGCAGACTGTGCGCCACAGAAGTCGTCAACGGCGGTCTCCCGGTCCACATCGGTGCCGCCCTGCTCGGGCATCTGAATCTTCAAACCACACAGGGCTACATCGCCGTCTTCGCGGAGGACATCGTCGGCCACTACCAGAGTTTCCTCGATCACCGGAGGTCGCAGCGTCCCGAAGACGAGTACACAGACATCTCCCCCAAGGAGTGGGAGGAGTTCGAAGAGCACTTCGACAAGAGGAAGGTCGAGCTCGGCAACTGCGCTCGCCCCTACGGCACACCGTGTCAGCACGAGCACGCGTGCATCCCTGCCCAATGCTCCAGGTCAACCCGAAGATGCTTCCCCGTCTCGACGAACTGGAGAAAGACCTATTCATGCGGCCGAAGCGCGCGGAGGAGGAACGGTGGCTGGGGGAGATTGAGGGCATCGACCTGACCTTGACGTTCCTGCGGACCAAGCAAGCCGACGCCATCCGCTCACGAGGACGAACCACTGTTGACCTTGAGTTTCCGCGCCCTCGCGGCTGAGAGGCTGTCCTCATGATGGACAAAAGAGGTGGGCTTGAAGGCCAGGCGGTTCGCCCAGGCAAGTACGCACTTGTCGAACGGGAGAGGCGGTTCCTGCTGGCCGAGCCACCAGCACCGTCGGCGGTGACCGTCAGCCGCGTGATCAGCGACCGGTATGTGACAGGAACGCGGTTGCGGCTGCGTCGGGCCGACTTCTCGGATGGCCGCTGTGAGCTCAAGCTCACCCAGAAAGTCCCGATCTCTCAGCCCGGCGCCATCCAGGGCCTGATCACGAATACGTACTTGTCGCCAGCCGAGTACGACGTGATCGCCTCGTTGCCGGCCGCCGTGCTGTCGAAGACCCGTTTCAGCGTCCCGCCCTTGGGCGTCGACGTCTTCGACGGCCACTTGCAGGGCCTGGTACTCGCAGAAGCCGAGTTCACTGCAGATGACGAGGCACAGTCCTTTGTTCCCCCGGCCGAGTGCGTCGCAGAGGTCACCGACGACACCCGTTTCACGGGAGGCCGCCTCGTCAAGGCATCCCGCCACGTGCTGCTCGGGTGGCTAGCCGAATACGGACTCCACCCGGAAGCCTCCTAGGCCGTGTATCGAAAGTAGATCTTGGGCTGTGGATGATCACGGTTCATGGGTCGGGGAGATCTCACAGACGAGCAGTGGGCGGTGCTGGAGCCGTTGTTGCCGACGGGTGCCACGGTGGGGCGACCGCCGGTCTGGGCTCGGCGGCAGTTGATCAACGGCATACGGTTCCGTGTCCGGACCGGCGTTCCGTGGCGGGACGTTCCCGCCGAGTACGGACCGTGGAGCCGGGTCTACGACCTCTTCCGCCGGTGGCAGCGAAACGGCACCTGGCAGCGGATCATCACCCGGCTCCAGTCCCTGGCCGACGCGAAGGGGGCGATCACATGGAACCTGAGCGTCGACTCCACGGTCTGCCGCGCGCATCAGCATGCGGCTGGAGCTCGCAAGCATGGCGACCTGCAGAAGGAACCGCCGGGCGGCATTTTCGCCGAGCCCGGTGACCATGGGCTGGGGAGGTCGCGCGGCGGGTTCACCACCAAGCTCCACCTTGCAGTGGAGCAGGGTCAGAAGCCCATGTCGATCGTGGTGACCGCTGGGCAGCGCGGGGACTCGCCGCAGTTCGAAGCTGTTCTGGAGAGGGTCCGCGTGCCGCGTGTCGGACCGGGTCGGCCGCGGGTCCGCCCCGATCGCGTGCGGGCGGACCGCGCCTACGCCTCCAGGAAGAACCGCTCCTACCTGCGTCGCCGCGGGATCCGCTGCACCATCCCCGACAAGGCCGACCAGGCGCGCAACCGGTGGAAGCTCGGCTCCCGCGGCGGTCGACCGCCGAAGTTCGACAAGGCTGACTACCGTGAGCGTCATGCGGTCGAGTGCGGAATCAACCGCCTCAAGAGGCACCGTGCTGTCGCCACGCGGTACGACAAGCTCGCTGTTCGCTACGAGGCGACCGTGCTGATCGCAGCTCTCAACGAGTGGCTCTGAGCGGGGTGGCGTTCCCCCCTCGGTCACCAGTCCCGGCCGGCGGTCAGCTCCTCCGCATCCGCGTCCGTGAACTCGTATGCCGATGCGACGAAGCAGAACTCATCGCAGATCCACTCGCGCGCGACCGTCTCGATCCCGCTCCCGGCCGCCATGAACTCCTTGTCCAGCAGGTTGAACTCTTCGGTGGCAGCCTGGGTGAGTGCATACAGGGCCTCCAGATCCGACGGTCGTTCGGCCTCGATGCGCTCGCACAGACTCAGCAGAACGGCCCTGCCCCGTTCGACTATGCGATCAGGGAAGTACGAGTCGTCGAACATCTCCCGCAGGAATGCGTGTCCCAATACCTGCTGGTTTGTGATCGGCACGGCACTTTCCTCTCCACGACGAGCTGACACACCGATCATGCACAGCACCGCTGACATCGACGCCACCCCTTGGCGCCAGACTCCGTGCGACCAGGACTTTCACAACAGGCCCTAGCAGCACGCCCGCCATGCCACCCCGAAATCCCCTCGCCACCCATTCAGGTGAAGTGCAGAGAAGCCAGCGCAAAACGCACCGGTACTGGAGGGGCGGGAGCCCGCTATGCCAGTGATGCATGGCACCGGTGATGGAGCAGTGGGGCACGGCGGTCCGGTACATCAGCACGCGCCCCTGAGAACCGCCCGCTACGCGCTGCGGCGCGGCTTGCGGGCGGCCGTCTTCTTCACAGCCGGCCTCTTCCTCACGGCCGACTTCTTCGCCGTCGCGGCCTTCTTCGCGGCCGGCTTCTTCGCGGGTGTCTTGGCCGTGGTCTTCTTCGTGGGCATCTCATGGACCTGCGCGTCGGCACCGGCATCCTCGCCACGCGAGGACTTCGCCTTGTCCACGGACTCCGGCAAGGCGGCCATCAAGTCGAGCACCTTGCCCGCCGGTTTCTCCGGCTCCGGCACCTCTGGCAGCTCCCTCCCGCTTCGCCCCAAGCACCTTCTCCAGCGCCTCCGTGTAATGGTCCACGAAGTCGGGGCCCTCCAGCCTGCTCACCCTTGCCGAGCGAGGGGCAGGTTCTCAGACCACGGAGCGCCTCCGGGATCCGTGTGCTCGATCTCGTGCTCCTCGAAGAGTTGGCAGCGCCCGCGGCCGTCCGGCAAACTCCGTCCGACGTCCATGGGGATTCACTGGGCCGTTCTGGAGCGCACGGTGCGGCTGGTCCAGGGAACGCTGGCCACGGTTGTCTTCATCCTGTGTGCGTCCAGGCCTGCTGCGGGTCAGATCTCGTTGTTCCACATGCGGAAGACGGTGCAGCGGCCGTTCTTGTCGAGCGTCACGGTCCAGAGGTTGGCGAAGGTGCCGAGTTCCTTGTAGCGGCCGGTGCCTTGGATGGCTGCGGTGTCGCCGTTGAGGGTGAGGATGGACCAGTCGAAGTGCCAGCCTCCTTCCTGCCAGGGTGCGCGGCTCTGCCAGCCTTCGACGATGGCGTCGCGGCCGATCCAGTCGGTCTCGTAGGGCCACTCGTGGTATTCGGCCTGCGGGGTGAACAGTGCGGCGATGTCCTTCTTACTGTTGCTGGCCCAGGCCCGCAGATACCCTTCGACCCAGGTGCGTACCTGGTCCTCGGTCACCATGACAGCTCTGCCTTTCTGTGCCGGGAGGCGTGCGGTCAGCCTTGGGCGGTCGGGCGGACGACGAGTTCGTTGACATCGACCTCGGCGGGCTGGGAGATGGCGTAGTGGATCGCTTCGCCGATCGCCGCGGCGGGGATGGCGATGGCCATCTGGCCCGTGACCGCGTTCTTGGTGTCCTGGTCACTGATGGTGTCGGTCAGTTCGCTGCGGGTCAGGCCGGGGCTGATCACGGTGACCCGCAGGTTGCGGCTCTCCTGGCGCAGGCCCTCCGACAGGGCGCGGACCGCGTGCTTGGTGGCGCTGTATACGGCGGCGGTCGGGTCGACCCGAAGTCCGGACACTGAGGCGATGTTCACGATGTGACCGGCGCCCTGGGCGGTCATGGCCGGCAGAACGGCTGCGATGCCGTGCAGGACTCCGCGCAGGTTGACGTCGATCATGCGGTCCCACTCGTCAGTCTGCAGCGCGTCCAGGCGGGACAGTGGCATCACCCCGGCGTTGTTGACCAGGACGTCGACCCGGCCGTACCGGTCATGTGCGGCCTGGACGAAGGACCGCATGCTGAGCGGGTCGGTCACGTCCAGGGTGTGCGGCAGGGCGCTGCCGCCGTCGGCCTCGATCTCCTTGGCGAGGACAGCCAGCCGCTCGACGCGGCGGGCGCCGAGGACCACGTGATGGCCGGCTGCTGCCAGTCGTCGGGCGGCGGCCTCGCCGATGCCGCTGCTGGCCCCGGTGATCAGGACGGTCTTCGGGGCGGCCGTGGTGGGCGGGTACGTCATGCTCGTTCCTTCGTCAGGTCGGCGGCCCTCTACGGCGGGGCGTCCGGTTCCGTCAGCATGGGCCGGATCTTGCGCAGGCGGCAGGAGGGCTCTTCCTGGGTGCCGGACTCCTAGGAACCGTCGACGTACGATCCAGGTATGAGCGGCAACGAACTGGGCGAATTCCTGCTGGCGCGCCGTTCCCGGGTCAGTCCGCAGGATGTGGGGCTTCCCTGCTCCACGGGTCGGCGCGTCAGCGGGCTGCGGCGCGAGGAGGTCGCCGTGCTGGCCGGGGTCAGCGCCGACTACTACGCCCGTCTGGAGCAGGGCCGCGAACGGCACCCCTCCGGTCAGGTCATCGACGCCCTCGCCCGGGCCCTGGGCCTGGACTCCGACGCCTGCTGGCACGCCTACCGCCTGGCCGGCCTGGTGCCGAAGAACGAAGCCCCCGACGTCGACGGCGAGCAGGTGGCCCCCCGGCTACAGCGGCTGATGGACGCGTTCCCGGCAGCGGTCGCCTATGTCGTCAACCGCCGCCTGGATGTTCTCGCGTCGAACGCGCCGGCCACCGCGCTGCTGTCCCCGCTGGCGGATCCGCGTCACATGGTCCGCTCCCTCTTCTGCGACGCTGCCGCACGCACCCTCTTCGTGGAGTGGGACACCATGGCGCGCGACACGGTCGCCGCGCTTCGGCTCGCCTACGGCCACGAGCGCCACGATTCCCGGATCACAGAACTGATCGACGAACTGCGCACGGAGAGCGAAGAGTTCGGGGAACTGTGGGAGCAGCAGGAAGTCGGTCGGCTGGGAAGCAGGTTCAAGACCTTCCACCACCCCGTGGCGGGCCGCATCACGCTCTCGTATCAGACGTTCGAGGTGCAGGACGCGCGAGGGCAGAGCCTGCTCGTCGGCACTGCCGAGCCTGGCAGTGCCGACGCCGACCGCCTGGCGCTCCTCTGTACCTCACACCCCATGGAGGGCCGGCAGGCGCCGACCCTTCGCCCGTAACGGAAACCAGCGTTTGCGTTTAGGGTGGGGGCGTGCCCCGTTTGAGCGAGGAGCGCCGCGAAGAACGTCGGCGCCACATCCTGACCAGTGCCTGGAGTTGCTTCTCCCGCAACGGTTTCCATGCCACGTCGATGGACGACGTCATCGCCGCGACCGGCATGTCCTCCAGTGCCGTCTACCGCTACTTCCGCAGCAAGGACGACCTCATCGACGCCGCCGCGGACGAGGCACTCACGCTGGTGCGCGACCTGTTCGGGCGGCTCCTGGAACTCCGTCCCACCCCTTCACCCGCCGAGGTGCTGGAGGCCATGACCGCTGAGGCCCGCGACCGGGGCGCAGGCCAGCCGTATGACCTGACCCGTATCGCGATCCAGGCATGGGGCGAGGCCCTGCGCAGCCCGGAACTCGAAGGGCGCACCCGGACCTTCTACCTGTCCGTGCGCGACAGCCTCGCGGAACTGGCTCGTCGCTGGCAGCACGAGGGACGTGTGCCGCCCACCGCGGCCCCAGAACAGATCGCGAGCGCACTGATGACGCTCATGCCCGGGCTCCTGGTCGGCCGCCACCTGGTGGCGCCGGTCGACGCAGAGCAGTTGATCGGCGGGCTCTCGTCCCTCGCCTCGGCCTTCGACAGCGCGCCCTCCTTGTGACGCGCGCCGCCCGTCCTCCGCAAGGTCCACTGCCTCCTTGCGTCCATCGGGGACGGCACCGAGCGTTTCGAGGTGAGCGGCGCCCCTCCACGGGACGAGCACGCCAAGGTGCGGGCTGGACGACGAGCCGGGCCAAGAAACACCCGGACCATCCCGAGGCGGTGCCGCAGAAGGTGGCGGCCTCCACCGCATGGACGACGACGAAGTCGCCGCAGAGGTTGCCTCGGACGTGCTGCACCGTCCGGAGGTCGCGTCCAGGGTGGTCGCAGACCTGGTCGGTGGTCGCAGACCTGGTCGGCGCCTGGTAACCGGGGGGCGGGTTGTACTTCCGCGGCTGGCTTGGCCGAGCCATCGAGACAACACCGCTCGGCGATGAGCGCGAGGGACGGTCTTGCAGCGAGGTCGTGAGGACGCTGGCGGGCTATGCGCGTCGGATGACCAGCACGGCCACGTCGTCGACGTGGTCCACCGCGGCCGCGCTCTCGAGGACACGGTCGGCGATCTCCTCGGCGTTCAGTCCGTCGCGGAGGGCCGCACCGGCCAGCGCGCCGGCTCGCTCCAGTCCGGCATCCAACGTGAGGCCCGGTCCCTCGACCACGCCGTCGGTGACCATCACCAGCGCGTTGCCCTCGTCCAGGGTGAAGATCTCCTCGCGATACTCGATGCCGGGCAAGACCCCCAGGACCGGCCCGCCCGCCAGCTCGTGGATGCCGTGGCCGCCGTCCTTGCTCGCGCACAACAACGGCACATGGCCGGCGCTGGCACCGGTGACCCGCCCCTCGCCCGGGTCGATATGCAGCATGGTGCAGCTGGAGAACCGTGCCGCGCCCATGGTGACGAGCAGCTCGTTGGTGTTGGTCAGAACGGTCGCGGGATCCGGTTCCCGGGCGGCGATCGCCCGCATGGAGGCGCGCACCTGCCCCATGGCAGCGACGGCGTCCACGTCGTGCCCCTGGGCATCGCCAATCTCCAGAGCCACAGTGCCGTCGGGCATCACGAAGGCGTCGTACCAGTCTCCGCCTATGTCCAGCCCGTCCCGACTCGGCCGATAGCGGGCAGCGACCTCCAGGCCCGCGAGGTGCTCGGGCAGCGTCGGAAGCATAGTCTTCTGCAGTGCCGTGGCCAGCTCGACCCGTGCCTGCTGCCACCTGATGCGCCTCAGTGCCTGGCCCGCCAGATCGGCCAGAGTGCCCATGAGGGTCCGCTCCTCCAGGGACGGCCGGTACCCGCTGGCGTAGGTCACCAGCCACGCCCCGAGCGGCTGGTTGCCGGCCTCGCTGAGGGGGGTGATCGAGGCGGCATAGTCGGAGCCGAGTCGGCCGAGCCGCGGAAATTCGGCCCCGTGTGGCCAGCGACGGAGGTAGTCCTCCCGGTTGAGGATGAACTGCGGCTTGCCGGTGCGGATCGCCTCGGGCAGGGCGCTCGGATGGTCCAGCGGCAGGCCGCTGATGACCTCGACCTCCCACATGGCTATCCCGGCATCGGTGGAGACGCGCAGGCGGCCTTCGTCGACGATCGCGAGCAGGGCGCCGCCAGCGCCGAAGGTCGCGGCGAGCCGGGTCAGGGCGACTTGCTGCAGCTCCTGCTCCGTGGCTGCGGTGATCAAGGCAGAGGAGAAGTCGGCGATGTCCTTGGCCCGCTGCCGCTCGGCGGTCAGTGCGGCCTGTGCCTTCTCCTTGCGCTTCTCCCGCTTGGTGTCGTCGCGGAGTATTCCGAAGACTCGCTCGGGGCCGCCGTATCCCAACTGGATCCGACGGGTCTGGGCGGCCAGTTGGTGCCAGCCCTCGTGCTGAGGGAGGTACCGCACCCTCACCCAGGGCGACTGCTGGGTGGTGGCCGAGCGCAAGAGCTGCCGCAGGGCCTCCCGGTCGTCAGCATGCACTGCCGAGATCACTGTGGAAAGCGACACCGTGGGGTCGGGAAAGAGCGCGGCCAGGGCGGGCGCGCCGCCGAGCCACTCCAGCTGGTGCTCATCGGATGAATACATCCACAGGCCGAGATGGGCGGCCGAGGTGGCCAGCCGAAACGGGATCAGCAGGCTGGCCAGGTCGTTTCGCGCGTCCAGCGCGTGCACCCAGATCAGTGGCTCGTCACTGGCGGGATCCTTCACTTCCTGCGCCTCGATCAAGGAGGCAATGGGTGCTCCGCCTCGCCCGGGGAAGTCCAGCACCCGCATCGCGACCGCCTTCGTCCTAGCGGCGTGAGCCACGAGGCTCTCGGCCGACATCCGCTGGCTTGCGGGCCACAGATCACCGAACCCATGTCCCAGGCACTGCTCCGCAGACCTGCCCAGCGCCGTGGCCATCGCAGAGTTGAGGCAGCGGATGGCACCGTCCAGCATCAGAAGAGCCGCCGGGTCAGCCCCTCGAAGGAGTTCGTCCGAGGCATCCATCTGCGACTCCCTGACACGCCAAAACGGAATGTTCAGTAAATTTTCCCGTATTTCCGCCAGATGCGCCGATAAAGGGAGGATCTGTCCGCCTGCGTCGCATGGCGACGGCAGGGAACCCGCAAACAGACACCCGCCGCCTCCTGCGCCGCCCCTCTCGCCGACATCTGGGTCAGGTCAGGGTGCACAAGGTGAGGGGTTCCGGATGTGGTGGCGCGGCCCATCAGGTCCGCGGCGTTGGTGCGGAAGGTGTTCATGTGGGGCGTTGCGTGGTGGGCGTCGAGGGCCTGCCGACCGGTCCACTGCTCGTAGACGACGAACGTGTCGGGTGTCTGTTCTGCGCGGTGCACCCGGTAGTCCAGACAGCCGTCCTCGCGGCGCGTGGCAGCGGCCAGCTCCAGGAGCATGCGCTCCAGCTCGCGGCCCACGCCAGGCCGGGCCGTGGCTGTCGTGACGATGCGCAGCACCGACTTCGCAACATGGGCGCCGCTGGGTTCCGGCGCAGGGCCGGTGCTGAGCCAGGGCGAGTCGAATTCGACGCATACAGCATTCAGGCCGTGGGGCGTGGTGGTGTAGAGGCGCAGGCGTTGTCCGTCGGGGTCGGGTATGACCAGGGGCCAGCCCGCCAGGGCGACGACGGGCGGCGAGTGGGGAATGCCGAGGGTGTCGAGGCGGGTGATCCACTGGCCCAGGGCAGCCTGGTCGTCGACGGCCAGAGTGAGGAAGTCGTAGCCCTCCAGGGCGGTGGCGGTCGCTGGGTCCAGGCGCAGTTCGAGGCGGGTGCCCAGGCCGGGGACTTCGAGAACTCCCCCGGCTTCGTGGGGCGCCACCGCAAGGCGGTTCACTGTCTACCAGGACCAGCTCGCCAAAAAGACGCCGGCGCCGTGAGGACGCCAAGCGCCGCCAGAACCTCAAGGCCGTGTCCTGACCCGGCCACGCCGCTTGACACGACGGCACTGCACCCACGGTACGGCGCCGTTCCTGACGGCACGCGGACAGCTGCTGAACGAGGGGACGGCACGCGGACTGGGCCCTCCCCGCAAAGCGTTGTCGCCCGGCTCCCTGCAGTGCGCCGGGCTCCGGTCAGTCCCACCAGCCGTCGCCGGCCTGCCAGCGCTGCACCCACGCCAGGAAGCCAAGCGCTTTCGGCATGGGATACGGGTACGCGCCGACATCCGTCACGAGCCAGACCTTGCCCCGTTCGGGACCGGTCACGACGAGGACCCAGCAGGAGAGTCCATCGTCGGTACCGAGCACGACAGAACCGTGGTTGTAGACGGCGGCGACGCGTTCATGGTGGTCTTCGGCGAGGGGCTCGCCTTCCCAGGCCCAGGTGTCCTGGAGCGGGAACGGGGCGGCCGGATTCCGGTCCCCCTGGCCGGGCCAGTTCGGGGGGAGCCAGCCGAGGGGCAGGAGGCCGCCGTCTTCCGGTGGCCCGAGCGATGACCCGTTGGCGATCTCGGCGACCAGGCTCCGGTACGGCTCCGGGAGAACGACGCTGTTCTCGGATTCCCACACCGAGACGGCATCGTCCCCGAGTGCCGGTTCGCGCCACTCCGGCTCGAATGCGGCGCGCAGGAACTCCAGGGTGGCCTCGTCAGGGCGCTGATCGGGTGATGTGGTTGTCACGGCAGCATGCTCGCAGAAGAGGCTGACAGAGCCGCTGCGAGGGTGCCAGGCTCGAACGTCTGGGCGGGGAAGTCGACGCAGCCATTGGGGAATTGCGTGAAGTTCCACGCTCAACCGGGCAGGCGGGCAGGTTCATTCCGTCAGGGCTGTCGCCGGGCGGTCTGTCCCCGTGCAACGAAACCTCATGTTCTCTCGCGTGTCCGGGGCTTTGTACCGTGGGACGCCCCCGAGTACCGTCCCGGCGCCCTCTGCCGGTGTCCGGACCCACCGAGGATGAGATCCGCTGCCGCCCAGTGATCCACACCCCGCAACGCATGACCGGGTGGCCGTCCACCGCCAGGCGCACGGCCACCCGCCCGCCCAGTCACCCCGGCAGTCAAGACCAGGAAGGACCACCATCGTGGCCGTCACGCTTCGTCCGCATCAAGTCGACGCAGTCGACGCGGTGCTGCGCCCTCTCCCCGAACAGTCCGGCAAGGGCGTCCCGCCCGAGGGGCTGCGCACACAGGTCATCGCCGCGACCGGGTCGGGCCCTGATCGGGGTGGCGGCAGCGGAGCGTCTGTCTGCGCGGCGGGTGCTGGTCCTGGTGCCGACCCTGGATCTGCTCCTGCAGACGGCCGTCGCGTGGCGGGCGGGCGGCCGCCGGGGCACGATGATCGGTGTGTGCTCGCTGCGGGGTACGGACAGCCAAGGCGTGCCGTGCACGACGGACCCGGACGAACTGATCGCCTGGACCGCCGGCCCCGAGACGACGGTGTTCGCGACGTACGCGTCGGTCGGCATGGGGACGCTTCAGCGGGCGCATGCCGCCGGGCCGAGGGTGTGGGACTTCATGATCGTTGACGAGGCCCGCCGGGTCAGTGGTGACGGTCTCAAGCCGTGGGCGGCCGTGCACGACCAGGCCCGGGTACCGGCCGTGCGGCGGCTGTACATGACCACCACGGCCCGCGTGTGGGCGGCCGGTGGGTAGCGGCCGCGGCTGGTCGCCTCGATGGATGAGGACTCCCCGGTGTTCGGGCCGGTGGCGTACAAGCTGAAGCTGTCCGAGGCGATCCGGACGAGGCTGGTGACGCCATATCAGGTGCTGTGCCCGGACATCCGCGACCCCCCGCTGTAGGCCACGCTCACCACCGAGGCGACCGACTCCGACAGGGTGCGCGGGGGCCGGCTCGCGGCCGTCCAGACCGGGCTCATGCGCGCGGCCGGTGAGGAGCGGTTCCGGCGGGTGCTGTCCTTCCACAGCAGGGTCGGCGAGGCCGAAGCATGGCGGCCGCCGTGCCGGTCACGGCAGGGCGGCTCGCCGAGGACGACCCCGAGACGTTCCCGCCGGCGGACCAGTTGTGGTCGGCGTGGCTGTACGGCGCGCACGCCCCCGCCCACCGCCGGGGCGTGCTCGAAGAGTTCGCCTCCGAGCAGGCCGCGCTCACCGAGCAGCTCGCCGTCTGCCCCGACCAGCCCATCACCGTCGCTGGCCGCTTTGTGCGGCACTCGTCCGCTGACGCTGCCGTCAATTACTGCCGTCAGAACCCCACCCATGCAGCCCCGCCGGATAACCCGGCGAGGCTGCGTTCTGCGTACCAGAGTAGATTCCTTCATTGCGGACAGAAGGATGTCGGAGACCTAATTCCGCAATCGCAATCTGCGGCTCACCCGTGGAGTCCTGTCACGGAGTCCCTAGAATGCCTCACACCGCTTCGTGAAGATGAAGTCACTCTCGGTCCGATGGACGCGCGGAGAGTCGGAGCTCACCGTTTGGCATGAAATCCAGGATTATGGCGTCAAGGCAGGTTCCAATGGGAGGGAATTGATCCGCCGTCACATGTTCAGCACCATCGGCGAGCATGATGAAGTCAATGAATGCGGGGCGGGCGGGCTCTGTAGTGATAATTGAAACCTCGACCCCAAAGCGCCCCCTGTGGCCTGTCACAACGCAACGGACTGACTCGAATTGACGAAGCCCCAGGTCCTGCCAGAGCTGGTTCCGCAGTGAGATTGTCCTTCCTTCCTTTCCCTTCCGGTGGGCGCCTTGTTCATTATCGAGCCGGAGGGGCTTCTGGGGACATCGAAGTCAATTCCTCGCCTCCAGGGGACCCAGCCGACGTCAATAATATGTGCATTGAAGTCATCGATGTCGGGCACATCGACAACCCATTGCATGCCGCCGCCCTTGTCGTGGGCATTCCGATATACGGACGGATGGAAATTGTTTAGGAATTGGTCGTCCATCGTGAATACATGGTACCCATCCTCGTAGACGCCCTTGCCAGCGTACTGTCGAGCCACGGAAGCGGTGTCACTCAGGTAAGCATATTCGGTATCCGGGCGATTTGCGGCATTTAGGCGTTCTCATAGGAGAGGGAAACCCTGCTCAGGGGGACGGCCACGCTTCCCGGGGCCTAACGAGTTGGTGCGTGATAGCGGGTGAGGCGTGCTCGTCCTGCTCACGGCCGTTCTCAGGTCGTGGCGGTGCGGTCGGAGACGAGGTTGGCGATGGCGCGGTAGGCGTCGGGGAGGCGGTCGCGGCGGTGGGTCCAGCGCGTCAGTTGTTTCCAGCGTTTGTGGTCGGCGAGGGCGTGTTCGACGGTGATGCGGTCGAAGGAGTGCCCGTGGCGGTCGCGTTCCCACTGCTGGACTCTGCCGGGCAGTGCTCCGGGCCGTGGTTTTCTTGGCGGTGTGATCGCTTGCCCGCGGTGGTCGCGGCTCAGGCCGAGGTAGCCGTCGTCCAGGAGGACCTCGACGTCGGGGAAGTGCTGGAAGCAGACGTCGATGCCTTCGTTGCGGGCGGCCGTGGCATCGTGCATACGACCAGGCCGCAGGGTGTCGGTCCATAAGGTGCGGCCGCGCCAGTCAGCGATGACGGTGGCCTTCATGGTGTTCTGTTTCTTCTTTCCGGAAACGAATGCGCGCCGTCCGCCGCGGCCGGCCGGTGGTCGGCGGACCTGGATCTCGGTGGCGTCCAGCCGCAGCTCGATGCCTTCGGCCTGGGCGTAGGCGAACACGTCGGCCAGAGTCCGTAATCGCAGGCCGGGGCGGTCGGGGACCGCGCACCCCCGCTCGGCCAGGAGCGTACGTATCTCGGCGATCGCACGGGTGATGGTGGAGCGGTCGACGCCGAGCAGCAGCCCCAGTACCGAGTGCGGCAGGTCGTGCCGCAGATGGATCAGCGTGGTCACCAGCCGGTCGACGAAGACCAGCTGGTGGTGGGCACCGGCTCCTGCGGCCCGCTTCCTGGCCCCACCTCGTGCAGCATGGCGACGACCCTCGACCCCGGCTTGCCACGGGACCGCCAACTCCTCGACCAGGAGCGCGAGATGCCGCCGAGAGATCCCCGTGAACAGCGGATGCGTCAACACCGCCCGATTGACCATGATCGCCACAGACGGATCATGCCACCGGCCAGGCACGACGCCTCACCCGCTATCACGCACCAACTCGTAAAGGGTCATCTCATTTGGCCGAGTAGGCTGTCGGTCGTGGTGGGGATCGTTGAACGGCTGGTGCCGGACGAGTTATGGGGCCTGTTCCAGCGGGTGGTGCCCGAGGCGCCAACTCGACCACAAGGTGGTGGTCGGCGTCGCCACGGTGACCGCGAGGTGCTGGCCGCGATCGTGTTCGTGGCCACGTCGGGCTGCACATGGCAGCAGCTCCCCACCGCTTCCTTCGGGCCCTCGGGTGCGACGGCTCACCGCCGTTTCACCGAGTGGACCCATGCCAGGGTGTGGGCCAAGCTGCACCGCTTGGTCCTCGACGAGCTCGGCTCACGCGGCGAGCTTGACTGGTCCCGCTGCGCGATCGATTCGGTGAACATGCGGGCCTTGAAAAGGGGGATCTGACTGGTCCGAATCCTGTTGACCGGGGCAAATACGGCTCGAAGATCCACCTGATCACCGACCGGAACGGTATGCCCCTGTCTGTCGGTATCTCCGGAGCCAATGTCCACGACAGTCAGGCCCTGGTCCCGCTCGTTCAGGGCATCCCACCCGTCCGCTCCCGCCGCGGGCCTCGGCGACGCAGACCGGCAAAACTCCACGCCGACAAGGGCTACGATTACGCCCACCTGCGGCGATGGTTATCGGCACGTGGCATCCGACACCGGATTGCTCGCAAGGGAACGGACAGTTCCCAACGACTGGGCCGCCATCGTTGGGTCGTAGAACGGACCATCTCGTGGCTGGCCGGCTGCCGCCGCCTGCACCGGCGCTACGAACGTAAGCCCGAACACTTCCTCGCCTTCACAAGCATCGCCTGCACCCTCATCTGCCTGCGTCGCCTCACTCGCTGATGTGCCGCTGCAACAGCTTGACTGCCAGGTCATGGTCGTATTGAAGGGCGAGGTCCATGGGTGTTTGCCCGTCCGGGTCTGGGAGTAGCGGGTCGGCACCGAAGGCCAGGAGCACTGCGGTGGTATGCACGGTCAGCGGGCTGCCGCTTTGCAGGGCGCCATCGCCTTCCATGTCGATGGCGTGTGTCAGGAGCGTCATGTTGTCGCATACCTCATCGGGGTCAACTCCCTTGGCCAGCAGCTGAGCCAAGGTCTGTGCGTCCTCGCTCTCCACCGCTTGATGGGCCGGTGTCCAGGTGTTCTCCATGGCGGCATTCAACCGTTGCCGCACCAGCCCGGCCAGCGCCTTTCTCAACCTCTGAACGCCAAATGAGATGAGTTGTTAGCCGGTGACCTCGTTCGCGCCGTACCTGGCGGCCACGCCGTTATCGCACTGTCCGCTGCGACCGGGGAACCCATGCCCGGACACCTCGGCCGACTCACCGCCCCGCCCATCCGCGGATCCGTCCCAGGACCCAGCGCGGTTCGAACGAATGTGCCAGGACGGCCGGCATCCTGCGGGTTGGGTGGCCTGAAAGTGCCACCCGGAACAGGACACCGCCATGACCACGCCTCCGCGACCGATCTCGGAACCCGACCCGTCCGCGCTGGTCTGCCCCGGCGACCGGGTCGGATCGTGCGCCGGATGCCAGCGCAGGACCCACCGGTACGGCAGCGGCGGCTCCCCGCTGTGTCAGTGGTGTATGGCGACGGTGGAGCCGGGATGGGGTCCGGCCGTGCGGTACATCCGCACCCGCGCCTGACCGCCGCCCGCGGCTACGCACTGCGTCGGGGCTTGCGGGCGGCGGTCTTCTTCGCCGTCGCCTTTTTCGCCGTCGTGGTCTTCTTCGCGACCGTCTTCTTCGCGGCCGGCTTCTTCGCGGGTGTCTTGGCCGTGGTCTTCTTCGTGGGCATCTCATGGACCTGCGCGTCGGCACCGGCATCCTCGCCACGCGAGGACTTCGCCTTGTCCACGGACTCCGGCAAGGCGGCCATCAAGTCGAGCACCTTGCCCGCCGGTTTCTCCGGCTCCGGCACCTCTGGCAGCTCCCGGTCCTCCCGCTTCGCCTCAAGCACCTTCTCCAGCGCCTCCGTGCAGTGATCCACGAAGTCGGGGCCCTCCAGGCGGTCGGTGGTCATCCGCTCGATCAGCTCCACCGCCTCGTCAACCTCCGCATCCGACACATCCGCCGCCGGCGGGTACAGCTCGGAGGGGTCGCGGACCTCGTCGGGCCAGCGCATCGCGTGCAGCACGATCACGTCATCCCGCACGCGCAGCAGCCCCAGCCGCTCGCGGCCGCTCCACGCGAACTTCGTCACCGCGCGACCCGCGCAGACCGCTGCAACGCCTGACGCAGCAGCTCGTACCGCTTCGCGGCCACCGGGCCGTCGGGCTGGAGGTAGTAGCCCGCGCCGATCCGGAGGGCGTCGATGGACTCCCACGGCACGAACCCGTGGATCTCCAGCGCCTTCGCCGTCGGCAGGGGCAGGTTGCGCAGGTCCTCGTCGGTGATCGGGACGACCTGGGTCTTGGTCAGCTCGTAGCCCTTGGCGATCTCATCCTGGCGGACCTCGCGGTCCTCGACCTCGCAAAACTTGCGCACCCGCACCCGGGCCATGTCGTCCAGGTGGTACTGGTGGAAGCGCACCGAGTGGTCCTCGGTCGCGCTGGCCACGTGGACCGGCACTGTGACCAGGCCGAAGCTGATCGCACCGGACCAGATACTGCGGGGCATGGCAGACCTCCATCGCGGGCCCCGAGCCTTCTCAGCTGTAGGGTCTCAAAATTCGCTGCACAGTCTCAGGGCAGGCTGCACTCCTGTCCGCTGCCATCGAACCCAGACGACGCTGATCTTTGCCGGCCACCGAGTCGTCGCAGATCAGTCGGCCGTGTCAGTGCTCGGTCTCATACTGACGCCCATGCAGATATCGGCGTACACACTCAAGCGGGCCTGGCACCAGGTGGCCGCGGGCTCTGACGTGCTCGACGACGCGATGCTCCCGCCCACCGGCACCTCACCTGACCAGTACGAGCAGCATGTGGGCGAGCCGCACGGGCATCTCTTCCTGGTCCTGGACGACAACGGCACAGTGCACGGCCACATCGGTCCCTACCGGAAGGTCTTCGCCACTCAGGACCTGGATCAGGTGCTGTACTTCGCCGCCGAGGACGCGGTCCGCAAGCTCGCCGAGCACATCGCGGCCCGGTCCCCCGGCCGCGGCCCGCTGGCCAATCTCGTCTCCGGGCAAGCCGAGCTACTGGACCGGATCAACCCCACCTGGGGCAGCACATTCCGCAACGGCGGCATGGACGGTATGCAGCCCTCTGCTGCGTGCGGACGCGACCCGCTGGAACGCCTCGCCTGGATCGCCGACAGCTGGCGCGAGCAGGACCCCTACACCCACCTCGCCTTCTTCCGCGGCAGGAGTATCAGCGCCGAACAGATCGCCCTGCTCCACGGAGCAGACCCCGCGCAGATCGCCGCCGGGACCCGTCTTGCGGATCTGCGCAGCATGGATGGCGGGACCTTCGACTTCTGGGACATCGTCTGGGAGACCTGCTGCTTCGGGCAGGCCGGCGACTGGGCGTTCCTGATGTACCACGAGACCCCCGGCTTCGGGCCCGAGCTTGAGGCTCTCGCCCGGCTCGGCGTCACCGAGACGGTGCACCTGAGCGCCACCTCCGCGAAGGCCATCTACACCTTCGACTACATGCGCGACGGCCGCCGTATCGACGACGACTGGGGCGTCCTGGAGCTGATCTGGTACGACCGCGGCCGCGCCCCCTACTTCCGAGGCGGTCAGCTCGACTTCCTCAACCAGGCCATACGCCGCGCCGAACTGGACCACCCCGAACTCACCAGCGAGTTCGAGCTGTACTTCCACGCCCTGGAGGACGCTTTCGGCCTCCAACTGCCCCGGCACGACATTCAGGAGGGAACGGTCCGGGCCGCGCAGTGGGCACGCCGCAACAGTTGACAGTTCTGTCCTGAGAGCTTGCCGAGGGCCCTGGCAGCTCATGGCAGCCCGCCTACCCGCGTGCATGGCCCCGCCTCGACGGCCGCGCAGACGTGAATCGAATCTGTTTCCAGCTTGACCGCGGGCTGTCGACCAGCACTCCTGCCGTCCTTGCAAGCGTGCCGAGGATGTGCCACGTCTCGTGAGACTGAACCAGTGGCCATCGACGTGAGACAGCTTGAAACTAGCTGGTCAGGATCCCTGCCTACGCCAAGGGCGGCGATACCTTACATCAGCCTAAAGTGCGGCGTTCACACCTTCAGGCGTAGCTGACCGTGAGACATGCTCGACCAACTCGTGCGGGACATCGAGCGTGGAAGGGGACGGAACCAACGAAGTCCCCCGGCCGTCGGCGTGTTGACTGAGATCTCCACACCAATGACGAGGGCGGCTTGCTCGTTGGGGAAGTGTCCGCGGGCCTTGACCGCTCGCCGGTTGCGGGCGTTGACCGACTCGGTCGCGTTGGTGGTGACAGAGTTTCATGGTCGTGGGGTACTTTGTGGGGCCACGTGGACGGGCCGGTCGGCGACCGCGCCGACGTGGCTGGCGTCGATGAAGACCACCGGACAGACGGGGTCGAGCGGGCGACTGCCATCCGGCCATGCCCTCAAGGACCTCATCGTCGAGACGGTCCGTGCTCTCGCTTTGCCAGAACCGACTCCAGCAGCCTGGCGGGCACTCCGATGACATCGGGTGGCGCTGCCTGTTGTCTCTTCGGGGGTCCTCGTCGAGTTTCGCGGGAACTGTCAGTGGCCGCGGTCATCGAGGGTTCGGGCTGCTCGCGCGGAGTTCGAATGTAATCCGTGTCACCGCAGACAGGATCACGGACATGTAGACGACGGGAAACGGGAAGTGCGACGGCTGAATCCAAAGGCAAGCTGCAGCCGCTGCAACGCAAACAGCAGAGGCGACGGTCAGCCTCCTGTCGTGTCGGAACAGGAACCAGGGGAGCGCGATCAGACACATCGTGCCAAGAAGTTTCAATCCTGCCGAGGGGGAACCAATCAGCCAGAAAATGGCTATTTCCGCATATCTCAGAGAGGAGAAGGAGCTGATGGCCGTGGCGCATATCAGGGCGGCCGCGAGTCCGTCCCTGAACGACCTTTGCCGTATGCCGAACGCAATTCCACATACAGCGCTCGAAGCTGCGGCTGCCGCGTACAAGTAGGTCTGCACCGGTTGATCCTTTCACTTGGCCAGGCGGGTGGTCCCCCGTACCGGTTGTCCGGGGGACCACCCGCCGCACCGCGCTACCGGCTGTAGTTCGGGTCAGGACTCTTGGCAGGTGCGTTGCAGAAGTGGGCAGTTGACGGATCTGTGCCCGCGTCGTCGATCGCTCCTATTCCATGGATTACCTCCATGGCCACTGGCCATGTCGCACGGAGCATACGGGTGCTTCGACTGATCGGGATCGGCGGGGGGCGCGGGAATGCCGGGCCCGCTGAAGTGGTAGAAGTCGCCGGTCGCCACAGGTGCGCTGGATCCGGTGTATGCGCCGTCCAGATCGATGGCCTTCCCATTGCGATACAGATACTGGTTCGGCATGAAGCTGAAGCGCAGGACGGGAGCACCGCTCACCTTCTTGATGGTGCCGTCGGTGCAGGTTTTGAAATCAAGCTCCTGCCAGATCGGCGGGGCAGAGCCGAAGATGGATCCCGTGAGGCCCGGCTTGAAGAACGTGTTCCGGATCTCTTAGGCCATCAGTCGCCGCATACCCCTCCCCCGCTGCCCAACCGTGATCACGCGAACAACCCAGTCGCCGGCCTTCCGTGGTTGCGGCAGGATCAGGCAGATCGGCACAGCGCAGGGGGAGACGAATGATCACCGCCACTCAGGGAGCGGAGGTCACCTCGCCGTGCGTGACCTGTGGTGGTGCACTTGTCCGCGACGTCGGTCAGTTCATCGACAGGGGACAGCTGCGCTGGAGCACCGAAGGTCAGTGCCCAGCTTGCCCCAACGCGTGGTGCGAGACGGGCGCAGGGCCAACTCCCCAAGAGATCAGGCAGGCACTGCTGGCCGAGCACGGGGCCGTTCGGCTTCGCCTGGCGACCGAGGAGACCAGTCTGGTCCCCGTCTTGCGGGCCCTGCGCGAGGTGAGCCACCTGCCACTGGGCGAGGCCCGGCTGATGGCCGCCGAGCTGAGTGGAGTCGGCCTGGTCGGCACGTTCGTGGAAATGACGTACCTGGCGGGCGAACTTCGCCAGCGGTCCGTCGCCACCACCCTCATTCCCACGTCCCCCTGACTACCGCGAAGCTGCTCGGACGGTGGACAAACAGCATGAGGAATCGCTGGTGTGACTAGAGCGTGTCTCTTTGATGGGTTGGTCAGTTGATCGGATGTGTCTGTCCGATTAGTGATCACTACGGTCCAACCGATGTCGTCGACGGCATCCGCTGCGGCGAGGACGGCGGCGAAGATCTTCTCCCACGTGCCTTCGACGACCCACCTGATCAGCCGCTTATGGGCCGTCTGGAACGAGCCGAGCTCCTCGGGGAGGTCCCGCCAGGGCGAGTTGGTGCGGTACTTCCACGCGAGGGCCTCAAGCGTGCCGCGGTGATCGGCCCCGCGCCGTCCCCGGACCGGATCGGCCGGCATGAGCGGCTCGATCCGGGGGGTTTCCCCATTTTTCAGGCATAGGCGGTGGTGTTCGGGGATCCTGTCGAGGTACCTCTGAAAACCACTGTAAGGAGACCCCCAGTGCGCCGCCCGATCCGGAAAGCCTTCGCCGCCGTCATCGCCGCAGCCGGCCTCGCCCTCCCCCTCCTCACCCCCACACCCGCCTCCGCTGCCACCGCCACCAGCCGCTTCGCGAACTACCGCTACGGTGACTGCCTGCGCGAGACCTCGGAAACCGGCCTCAAGGGCGACCGCTGCACCACCGGACGCGGCAGCCTCCTGTGGCAGTGGAACGGCCGCCTCAACACCAGCACCACTCTTAAGAACAACTTCTGGGGCCGCTGCCTCGACAGCAATGACCGGGGCGACGTCTACCCCCTGCGCTGTAACGGCGGCTCATACCAGAAGTGGCGCACCGTCCAGCCCGCCGCCCGCAGCGCCATCTTGCTCCAAAGCGTCGGCACGGGCCGCTGCCTCTACCAGCAGGACAACGGCTACTACCGCACTGCCCGCTGCGACCGAGGCGCCCAGAACCAGCGCTTCACCATCGGCTGAACGGATCTCTCGACCGCTTCAAGATGCCGCCGGGCGAGCAGCTCTTCTTTTACGCGAGGCCAGGAGGCGGTCCGTTGGCCGCGGTGGTGATGACCTTGAACGGGGTGTCCTTCCCGTCGCAGATCACATGGTGTTTACTGCCCGTCTTTGCGCGGTCGCCCGGTGACGGGCCGGTCGCCTCGCCCCCCTTTTTTTCGCGCGGATGTGGGAGGCATCCACGCACGCCTGGGTCCAGTCCAGGGCGTCGGCCGCGTGCAACTCGGCGATCAGGATGCCGTGCAGCGTCTCGAAGACGCCGGCCTCATGCCACCGACCTCAGGTTCTGTCTCTTTAGACATCGTTTCCTTTGGTGGTTGGGGTCGTTGTGTTGGTGTGACGAGTCTTGCTGAGCGCCTGGTGCCGGATGAGCTGTGGGAGTTGTTCCGGCGGGTGGTGCCGGAGACGGTGGTCGTACGTGCACAAGGTGGTGGCCGGCGGCGGGCCGGGGACCGCGAATGTCTGGCTGCGATCGTGTTCGTGGCCACGTCAGGCTGTTCGTGGCGGCAGTTGCCACCGGTTTTCGGGCCTGCCTGGCCCACGGTCTACCGGCGTTTCTCCCGCTGGAGCCAGGCCCGGGTCTGGGCCCGTCTGCACCGCGTCATTCTCGACGACCTCGGAGCCCAGGGCGACGTGGACTGGTCACGCTTCGCCGTCGACTCCGTCAGCGTCCGAGCCCTCAAAGGGGGCTGCTGACCGGACCGAATCCGACCGACCGGGGCAAGGGCGGATCGAAAATCCATCTGGTCGTGGACCGTGGTGGCCTCCCCGTCGCCGTCGGCATCTCGGCTGCCAACACCCACGACAGCCTCGCGCTGCAGCCGCTGGGCGCCTCGATCCCACCCGTGCGCAGTCGGCGCGGTCCCCGGCGCCGGCGGCCTGCGAAACTCCACGCCGACAAGGGCTACGACTACGACCACCTGCGGCGATGGCTCCGCGAGCGAGGCATCACACCCCGCATCGCCCGCCGCGGCATCGACACCTCGCAGAGACTGGGCCGACATCGCTGGGTGGTCGAGCGGACCATGTCCTGGCTCGCAGGCTGCCGCCGCCTGTACCGCCGCTACGAACGCAAGCCCGAACACTTCCTCGCGTTCACCGCCATCGTCACCAACCTCATCAACTACCCACGACTCACCAAGTGAAACGGCGTCTTACGAGTTGGTGCGTGATAGCGGGTGAGGCGTGTTTGGTCTGGTCGTGGCCTGTTTTCAGGCGGTGACGGTGCGGTCGGAGACGAGGCTGGCGATGGCGCGGTAGGTGTCGGGGAGGTGGTCGCGGCGGTGGGTCCAGCGCGTCAGTTGCTCCCAGCGTTTGTGGTCGGCGAGGGCGTGTTCGACGGTGATGCGGTCGAAGGAGTGCCCGTGGCGGTCGCGTTCCCACTGCTGGACTCTGCCGGCAGTGCTCCCGGACGCGGTTTTCTTGGCGGTGTGATCGCTTGCCCGCGGTGGTCGCGGCTCAGGCCCAGGTAGCCGTCGTCCAGGAGGACCTCGACGTCGGGGAAGTGCTGGAAGCAGACGGCGATGCCCTCGTTGCGGGCGGCCGTGGCAAGGGCTTCGCCGGCCGCCTGGTCGACTGGGCCGCCCAGACCCTCGGCCGCGAGCTGGAGATCGTTCGCAAGGATCCCGACCAGCGCGGCTTCCATGCCCAACCCAAGCGTTGGGCGGTGGACCGCACCTTCTCGTGGCTCACCGCTCACCGGCGCCTCGCCAGGGACTACGAGACCAGCCTCGCCCACTCGGAGACGATGATCCGCTGGACAATGATCGGCATCATGGTCCGCCGGCTCACCCACGGCTGTCCTACCGCGCGGCCTGGCGCCAAGCCGTTGATCCAGGTGAGGTCGTACGCCGGTACTGTTCGGGCGTGACCAGTGATAGTGCTGCCCCAAGGGGGACCTGGAACGGCGCCTTGGTGCGCTCGCGTGTTGCCGCAATGGCCCTGGAAGACCCCGAGCGTTGCCGCTTCGGCGCTTCTCACCACGGGTACCGGCTTCACGCGCCCCTGGCGGAGGAGTCGATCCGACACTTCGAGCAGCTGCACAGCATCACTCTTCCTGCTACCTACCGAAGCTTCCTGAGCACAGTCGCGGACGGTGGAGCGGGGCCGGACTACGGGCTCGTGGGCCTGGCAGAAGAAGCAGACGAGGATGAGGCCCTGCACGACCTTCGGGCAGAGAGTCTGCACGTGGGCTTCCTGGCGAGAGCGTTCGCGCATACCACCGAATGGCCGGGGCCGGGCCGGGAAGGCAACGCTGACTACTCCGTCGCGGGGACACTAGTCATCGGCGAGTCTGGCTGCGGCACCTTCTCCCGCCTGGTCATCACGGGGAGCAATGCCGGACAAGTGTGGCTCGACGACCGTGCATGGGGTGGTCTCACCCCAGGACCAGACTTTCGCGAGTGGTACACCGCATGGCTGGCATCCCAGTAGATGTCAGTCGCGGTCTGAGAGTGGACGCCTCGACTCTGCGCCGCTGGCGCACCGCCCGGCCACCCCAGGGGCCGCCATTCGTCACGGTCTCGGAACGCGTCGTCATGTACAGCACCCTTGACGTCGAGGAGTGGCTGCGCCACCGACGTACCGTCCCGACCAAGGGACTCAATGGCCGATAAGACCAACGTTCCTGTCGGTGTCCGGCTCTCGACCGATATCGAGTACCGCCCTGACCGCCCCACTCCGTATCGGGCACGCGTCCGGTGGACCGATCCGACCAGCAAGCGCCGCCAGTCACTGTCCGAGGGAAAGGACAGCGAAGAAGAGGCCCAGGAATGGCTCCAGGCCATCATCGAGCCCGCAGAAGCCGGCCTGAGTCCGTCGCTGGCCACCATGAAGCTCGCCGAATACGGCGAAGCGAACATGGACCTCGCCCTGCGCGGCCTGGAGTTGAAAACGCTGGACCCCTACCTGTCGGGGTGGCGGATGCGCGTTGTCCCCGCCCTGGGCCACCTCGCGGTGCGGATGATCACCAATGGTGTCGTCGACCGCACCGTGCAGAACTGGATCGCCGACGAGCACAGCCGCTCCACGGTAAAGAACACCATCGCCGTCCTGGTCCGCGTCATGGAACAGGCAGTCCGCGACGGCATCATCAAGGTCAACCCCGCCCGGGTGACCGGCTGGCCGAAGCTCTACAAGCAGGCCGAGGACGAACTCCACGACCCACCGGTGCTGGCCCGGCCGACTGGGAGACCCTCCTCGCACTGGCCGACGCGCTCGTCGCCGCCTCCAACGCCCAGTACCGCGGCTGGGGAGACGTGGTCAACTTCGCCGCGTGCACCGCCGCACGGATCGGCGAGGTCTCAGGCTGCCGCCTCGGGGACATCGACACCAACCACTGGATCTGGACCGTGCGGCGCCAGACCACACCCGCGCCCGGCGGGCTCATCGACAAGGGCACCAAGGGCAAGCGGGCCCGCAAGGTTCCCATCGTCGAGGAGATCCGTCCCCTCGTTGCTCAGCGCGTCCTGTCCGCCGGCCCCAATCCCGACGCCCGCCTGTTCACCGGCACGCGCGGCGGACGCATCTCCACCGCCGTCCTGCGCGACACACACTGGGACGACGTGGTCACCAAGCTCGGCTACGAGCACCTGCGCCGCCACGACCTCCGGCACACCGGACTGACCTGGTTCGCCGATGCAAGCGTGCAGGTACACGTCCCCCGCAGGACCGCCGGCCACGGATCCCTGACCACCACTCAGCGCTCCCTGCACCCGGACCTACACAAGATCACGGCCGCCGGGGCGGCGCTCTCCGCACACCTCAGCGTGCTGCGCGCACCCCGCTCGCTGCCGAGCCCGATCGTCATGACCCGCTGAACCCGGTCAAGAGCGCCGGTCCCCAGCTGATCCCCAAGAATGATCAAGGGCCGGTTTCGGATGCTCCCGAAACCGGCCCTGACCTGCGACTATTACCAGTCGGGACGACAGGATTTGAACCTGCGACCCCTTGACCCCCAGGAGTGAGCGTCGGAGGTATTTTCTGGATATAGCAGACTTAATCAGGACGCAGGATGTGCGCAGAGGGCTCCCTCGTGCACTATCGCGCACACCGCGCGGTCCCCAACTCGTCCCCGCTGGCGGTCATAGCTCTGCCGCCAGACGCTCCGTGAAACGTGCCGACAACAAGACCAGGATCCACCGGCTGGAGAGCCGCGGACACTGCCGCACAGGTACCGTTGCCCCCGAGGGCGACATCTTCGCTCTGGGGCACACTCGTCGGCTACGACTCCGCAAGCGGCCTGCCCTTCGGGACGGGAACGCCCCACATGGTCGCCCACCGCGTCATGTCAGAAATGCCCGCCCTGGACAGCCTCCCCGACAAGCCGCGCAAGCTTTTGGCGAAGGCCCTCCATGTCCGGTTGACGGTGCCGTGGGGCGGGGCGAGTTCGCCGCCGGGTGGTCGATTGAGACCAAGGATCCGCCGCCCACCCCGGCACCCTAGGGAAACCCAGCAGCCGGGGCGAAGGGCCCGCGATCAGGCGGCGCGTGCGGCGCGGCCGGCCACCCACGTGGCGGCGGCATCCGCGACGCGACGCCCCAGCGCCTCGGCGGTGGCGATGTCGCTGGCCGTCACCCCCTCGGTCCCCTGATCCGCGTTGGACTGAGCGGCGGCACCCAGGAAGAAGCCCAGCCTGTTGAGATCGTTCTCGCTCCCCTTGGACGAGTTCCAGCCCCCCGGCAGGCCGAGCGCGATCCAGTGCATACCGTGCTGCGACGCCAGCGTCGCGAAGTACTGGAGGGTCGACTGCTTGTCGCCCGCCTTGGAAGCCGAGTTGGTGAATCCGGCCGCCAGCTTGTCCTTCCAAGCCTGTCCGAACCAACGCTCGGAGCTGGCCTCCGCGAAGCCATGGAAAGCGGTGGCAGCGGTTCCCATGTAGGTGGGGGAACCGAAGATGATCGCATCCGAGGCGTCCAGCTGCCTCCACTGGGCGTCGGTGATCTCACCGACGGCGATCAGGTTCACGACGGCGCCGGCCTCCTTGGCGCCACGCTGGACAGCCTCGGCGATGACGGCGGTGTGGCCGTAGCCGGAGTGATAGGCGATGGACACGATGGGCGAAGTCACAAGTACCTCCTACGCTTGAAAACGAAAGCTTCGAGATTCAACTTATTGGCGCCCTCCCAGGTGAACCAGGTAGGAGACTGACAGATCATGGTTAAAATCCGACACATGGGGTGACGGCTACTGTGGTTAGGCTGGCATCGGCCAGGTTCCCTGCGTGACGGTGGCTACTGGTGACGGTGAGAAAACGACAGGGCACATCACGCGAGATCGCGGACATCGGCTTCGCTCCCGCCGTCGGCACACCTGCCGGCATCGAAATCATCTCTCTGGCCGACCTGCGGGAGCGGGCCGCCGTCCACATGGGCGAAGGACGGCTGCAGGCACCGCAGCGACCCACGTTCCACCACCTGATCACCCTCTCCAGCGGCTCGTTGTGGCACACGGTGGACTTCACCGGCTACGCCCTCGAACCGGGCTCCTGGCTCAGGATCCGGCCTGGTCAGGTGCAGCAGTGGGGTGATCTGAACGACGCCGAGGGCACCCTGGTCCTCTTCGAGGGCGACTTCCTGGACCCGGCCACCGTGGCCGCAGCGCGGATCGACGATCTCTACGCCCCCACGCTCCAGGTTCCCGGTCCCGAGGAAAGTCACGCGCTGGAGATGGCCGTGGACCATCTGGCACTGGAGTTCCAGACGTTGCGTGGCATCTCCCTGGAAGCGCACGTGGCGGTGTTGCGCCACCTGCTGGCAGTCCTCGTGCTGCGCCTTTCGCAGCGCACCGCGCCCGTC
Organism: Streptomyces sp. NPDC007157; assembly: GCF_040634235.1. Lineage (NCBI taxonomy): Bacteria > Bacillati > Actinomycetota > Actinomycetes > Kitasatosporales > Streptomycetaceae > Streptomyces > Streptomyces sp. NPDC007157. Next base: position 335,653 of record NZ_JBEYFE010000007.1, on the reverse strand, counting down.
GGCGGCCCGGCACCGGACCTAGGAGAGACATTCCTCCGCTTCCGTGACGCGGTCGAACGCGACTTCACCCGCACCCGCCGCCTGGAGGACTACGCCCGAGCTCTGGGCTACTCACCCCGCACCCTCTCCAGGGCCGCGCTGACCGGAGCCGGGGTGGGCGCGAAGGAGTTCATCGACCAGCGGGTCGTCCTGGAAGCCAAGCGCCTCCTGGCGCACGGCAATCAATCAGCCGCCCGTGTCGCGGCGCAACTGGGCTTCACCAGCGCCACCAACTTCAGCAAGTTCTTCCACCAGCGCACCGGCCAGACTCCGATCGCCTTCCGCGCGACCGTCCGCGGCCGCTCCTCGGAGGATGGCGGAAGCGAAGCGCCCGACGCCAGGCGACCTGGGCGGTGAGCGTCGCTCCCGGGAGCGGGGCCAAGAGACAAAGGCCCACAGAGCCCGCCCACCGACAGGCCCGTGTGCATCGGCACCAGGGTGACGTCGAGGATCGCCGCTCAGAAGACGGCTTCGGCGATGAACGACGCAGCGTCCGGCCAGTCGGGGGGGGCGGACTCAACCGCGGCGTGGTCGATCGGCCGCCGGTCCCCGCACGAGGCGGGCCAGGCGGGCCATTTCCGACTACGAAACCAGCGAGCAGGGGCGACGCACACCGTCGGCGGCCGGGGAAGACGCCGGCATCGGCCGGGCCGACGCCGTCAAAACTATGCTCAGAAGCTTGTCGTCACCGGATGCGCAGACGACCCCCCATGGTCAAAATCCGACTGCGGGGCGATTCCCTCAGGGGAGAAGAGCAAGATTTCGCGTGAAGTCCTGCATGTCAGGCAGATGCCATGCAAAACGCCCGGCCGAACTTCTCCGGCCGGGCGTTCCGCGGTGACGACTCGGCAGCCCCACGCCTGCCGTGTCACCGTGCGGCTAGCGCAGCGTGGTGTTGCCTTCGCCGCCGACGACGACAGGGGCACCCTTCACCGGCGTGGCCTCGCCGGGAAGCCAGCCATCCGGCTTCGCGCCGGGCACCTCGACGACGGACGGCTCGTCGTCCGTGACGGGGCCGCCCTCGACGACCGGGAGGTCTCGCAGCTTCTTGGCGGTGCCCGGCTTGATGTGGTGCGGGTGCGGGTTGCCGGGCGCTTCGGAGACCGTGCTGCCGTCATGCTTGGTGGTACTGCCGCCGGTCGAGGCCGCAGCGGCAACCCCACCCGAGGCGAGCAGTGCGGCCAGTACGCCGGCCATCACGGCACCCTGACGACGCGAGATGCCGTTCCTGCGCACCTTCATGTGATCAACTCCTTCGCAGGCGGAGGGAGACAGGGGTACCGACGTCCGGCCCCCGTTCCCTCGGGATCGAGAACGAGGCAACTCTCGCCCGGGCCTGCTGAAGATCCGCTGAACGTTCTGAAGATCTCCTTCAACACCTGATGTCTCAGGCCCGATGCCTGGCGTCGAAGTCGACGGAGTGGGCGGTCAGCTCGCCCAGTAGCTCGATCAGCGTGCGGGTCGCGTCCTCGCTGAGGAGTGAACGTGCAGCGTTGTCCCGGATCGCGTCTCGGCATCGCCACCCAGCACTATTCGAGTCAGCCCCGCTGCATACTCGCCTCTCCGGCCGTGATCGTGTTGTGCGCGCCACAAGCGCAACAGATGGAGCGGGGAACCACGGTGAAAGCCACCGAGGCCGGCGAGGCCACCCATGGGCCGTCCGCCCAGGTCAGCACGCGAACCGCCCCCAAATGCTCGCAGCTCTCAAGCTGAGAGCGCGAGTTCGATTCTCGTCACCCGCTCCATGGAGAAGGCCCAGGTCAGAGACCCGGGCTTTTTTGCTGTCCATGATGATCAGTTGTCGCGTGCCAGATTCGTGCCAGAAGGTTTGTCGGGTGCTCTGCGCGCGGCAGCGGCCCGCGCCTTACGGACCGTGGCGTCCAACCCGGTGGCGACCTCCTCCTGCCGCTCGTCGTCGGAGTGCTGATAGATCAGCGCCGCTTTCTCGGAGGACTGCCCGGCCCGGACCATGGTGTCCTTGAGCGTGGCGCCGGAGCGCGTGGACAGCGTGTGTCCCGTTGCCGTAGATCGTAGAACCGGAAGCCCTCGGACATGGCGACGACGGGCCCGCCGCTGGACGAGAGGCATCCTGCGCGGATCGCCCCTGGCGGACGACGCGGCACTGATCGTGAGCGAGCTGAGCACGAACGCGCTCCTGCACACAAGCAGCGGCGGGGAACGCGGGAGCTTCCACCTGGCCCTGGCGGTGGCACCGCAGGTGATCGCGCTGTCGGTCACGGACGACGGAGGAGGGGGCGGCGGTCCAAAGGTCGAGCACCAGGACCAGGATGCCGAGCACGGCCGGGGGCTAGGCATGGTCAGCGCCCTCGCGCACAGGGTCGTCGTGCAGGGCGCCGGCGGAGGCTACACCGTCACCGCGGAACTCTTCGTGAACGCCAGGGGCTGGACCTCAGGCATGCTCGCCTGCATGAGTGCCTACAGCAGCGACCAGGACCTGAACGTCACCGATGCCACCGGGAACGGCGTCGAGTTGGACGTGGCAACCAACCTGCTGAACGGCACCGTACGGCTTTCAGTGCTCTGGACCCATGAGATCTACCTACGCCCGGATGACGCCGAACGCGTCGCCCACGCCCTGCTACGAGCTGCCGAACACGGCCGACGCATCGCCGAACATCGAAGCTCAGGACCGGACAGCAGTACCGCTGCCAGCCAGTGAGTTGCAACTTTCTCTACTGGTTCAAGCCCCGGCTGCGCTCCGCTCCGCCGGGCGCGCTCCCGGCTCCGCGCCGGGCGCCGCTCCGGCCTCCGGCCCGCTCCGCCCGCGCTGCGCCGACGCGCGCCCACGAGGCCAGAGCCGAGCCGGGTCATGCGTCGATCACCGTAGAGAGCCGCTACGGTCACAGGCAGCCTCCGGCGGGGGCGCTCAGGCTCCGAGATGGCGGGGGCGCCGTTCGCGAGTGCCGGCGGACAGTGGCGTGCGTGGGGTGCTCCCATCCCGCCTGCCATCGACCCAGGCAGTTGACAGGATGGGAGCTGAGGTGAGTGGTGGGCTGGAGAAGTCATCTGGCTGGGCGTTGGTTCGGCTGTCGCCACGAAGAACCCCGCCTGCGATCATTCGGGCATGACCTACGATCTTGCCGTTTGGGAGGGAGAGCCCCCGCTCGACGACAGCCAAGCGGGCTCCGTCTACGACGAGCTGTATGAGCGCTACTTGGAGTCGGAGGACGTTGCCGTACCACCGACTGCGCGTATCAAGAGGTACGTAGAGGCACTCATCGAGCGCTATCCCGAAGATGATCACGACGGCTACAAGAGTCCCTGGGCGTCCCCACCATTGATCTCAGAGGCGTCCGGACCCATGGTGTACCTGCTGATGTCCTACAGCCAGGCCGAGGAAGTCTCGGAATTCGCTGCCCAACTGGCCCGGGGGCACAAATTGGTCTGTTTTGATCCGCAGGGGGAGGACCTGCGGCCTTGAAATTCGCTGGCGGAAGCGCGACCGCAACCCGGGGCGGGTCGGCGCGGTACAGCAGCGAAGTACAGCAACCGCCGCGGCCGACGACGGCCGTCGGTACCCTCCACCCCCCGTTCGGCAGCCTGTATGGCCATTGATGACCGATCTCTGTAGAGCTACGGATCAGAAGGCGGCCCGGGGACCACCCACGAACATTATTCAGCAGCTTAGATGGATGAGAGGGGGATTCGCAGGACGCGGTGCAACTGGGCGGAGCTCTCCACGTCGAAGCCCAGACGCGCGTCGTGCAAGGATCCGCTGTGCCGGCTGATCAGGTCCAGGTCGCGGAGCTGACGGTGCAACTCGGAGGCGAACACCTCGTCAGGGGCGTCGGTATCGGTGTCCTCCCTGTTCCAGCGATCGTCGACAGCCTCGATGGCACGGCTGCTCACCACCGAGGCCAGATCGCCTGTACCGAACAGGTAGACCGCCGCAGCGTAGAGCACTGCAGCCGCCGCCGGCTCGTCGGCGTCACCAGGACCGTCCTGCCCGTCGTTGTGGCAGTACTCGCTCAGGAGGTATTCGCCCATCCCATGCTTGACCTCTCCGAACGCCGCCGAATTACCCAACGCGGCCTCCCAGAGTGCGTTGAGCAGCGGTCGAAGGCTGAGGGTGTACTCCGCCTGCTCATCGGCTGACAGAGCCTCCTGAGCCCGCATCAATCGCTCCGCCACGCCCACAACGAACACGACGCGTTCATCGACGGATGCACGGGTCAACCGGCTTGCCACTTCGGCCTCCAACTCCTGCCAAGTCGCCATCCACAAGCCTCCGTCCTCAGTCCGATCACCTGACGACGACCCTAGACGCACCGTTATCGAGTATTGGACAGCGGGAACGCGCACCACATCCGCACCAGATCGAGCAGGGAACAACGGGGACCCACGGTTAAAGAGTCTCGCCCCACGAGCCGCACCCCGACCGTTCGCCCAGGTCAGCGGCCGAACCATCCGCGAATGCCCGCAGCTTCCCAAGCTGATGGCCCGGCAACTCAGTATGGCCGCGGAATCTCATGCTCGCTCAACGCAGCCTCGTACCGCGACAGCAGAGCATCTAGGTTCGTCAGAAGTAGGCCGGCGGAGTCCGGAGCTTCATCCAGTTCGCCTCGCTCGCATGCCTCCATCACCTCAGCCACGTCGCTGCGGAGGATGTGAAGGGAGTCGCCCTGCACCAGGACCCCGGGGAACCGTCTGCCTGGCAGGCGAACCACTGCTTCGTTGCCACCATCTGTGAAAAGCTCGGCCTCAATGCGCTCCATCGGATCATCCAACCCGACATCACCTGCTGACATGAACGACGATGGACACAGGCGGCCTTGAGCGATCACGCACGCCTTATCGGCAGGACCGCGTGGGCCGTATGAGAGCCGCTCGATCGAACTCCTGAAGCGGATGTCGAACAGGACGCGGACGGCGAGAAGTCGACTACCAACGGCGTTGGGCATCGGTATGATCCCACTTGGCAGCTGCGCCGCCTGAGCCACTACGTCGTGCCCACACCACTTCGTACACCCTGGCCAAGGTCCTCAGTGGATCGCGCAACACTGGTTGACGCTCAGTGCAGGCAGGGTGTGGGTAACTGCCGGTTCGGAAACTGATGGTCAAGCATTCAACCAGAAAGCGTGCCGCGCGGCGTCGTCAGGCAACGGAGGACGTGCCGTACTCCGTTGCTCGCAGGACAAGCGAACCCTCGCTCGTCATCGAACCACGAGACTCGCTCCACCACCCCTACATCGGCTCCGTGGCCGACCATTGGGCCAACTCTGGCATTCCCGTCATTGGTTGGCGGGCCGGCGGATCGGGCGTGGACCGTTGGGGCGGGATCTGGTTCGACGAGGACTTCCGCGACGACCACGGCTGTGTGTTCCACCAGCTGTACTGGAGCCCCCGTGTCTACTCGCCGTCTGACCGCAGCGGCTGGGAGATGCATCTGATCCCCGCCGGACGCGAACAGGAAGAAACTAAGTACCACCTACCCAATCGTTTCGACCTCGCTCGGCGTGTCTTCGTCCCCTCCCCGCAGCAACTCTTGTCGGACCTGATGGTCTTCATCAACGGCGGTGACACATCGCCCCGCACGTCCCGGACTCTCATCGAGACAGCTTCGTACCGGCTCGACGAAAACGGCATCATCCCGCAGCTGGAGAAGTACGTCAGCAAGGTGGAACAACGGACGGGCGTAGCCCAGTGCTGCCTGGCAGGGATGTGCGATGCGGAAGGACCGGTGCTCTACAGTGCCATCGGCTGAAAGACGCACACGGTGCATCGATGGGTCCACCGCACTCGGCTGGATCACGGCGCTCACGGGGCTCATTGCTGTAATCACCGCAGCACTGCTCGCGTGGAATGGTGCCGCTGGGGCTGCTGCAACAGTCGCTGCAATCGGCAGTGGGTCGTCCCTCGTGGGCAGCATCCACGTCAGGGTTACCGTCCGGAGAGGACTTCCGCGCGGTAACCAGCCGAGCACGTATGACGCCGTTGACCGACCCCTGTAGACCCTTGGCATAGGCGGTCGCCGCACCTCTCGGCTCCCGACGCCACGGGAGCCTTGAGCGCGGCACCCACTCACACGCCCTCGCGCGCGTCCGATCTTCAGTCGCACGGCCATGACGTGCTGCGCGGCTGGTCCTGCCTGGCGATGATCAGGAGCAGGCGGGCACCCCCGTCGGTGGTCCGAGGCGATTCCGCAGTGAGCGTCCCCCCGTGGGCAGTCGCGATGTCGCGGGCGATGGCGAGGCCGAGACCGGTACCTCCCTCGCTGCGGGTACGGGCGTTGTCCAGACGCGTGAAGCGGTCGAAGACCCGCTCCCGGTCGGGTTCGGGGATGCCCCGGCCGTCGTCGCTCACCTCGACGACCAGGTCGTGCTCCGTGTGCCGCACCTGAACCGTCACCGTGCTGTGTGCGTGGCGCAGAGCGTTGTCGAGGAGGTTCGTGAAGAGGCGGGCGAGTGCCGTACGACTGCCCAGAACCGTCTCATCGGGGTCGGAGTCCGCCACGAGGACGACAGGTTGACCGGGGTAGCGCTCGGCGAGGACCCGTCGCAAGAGGTCGGTCATGCACAAGGGTTGGAGTTTCAGGGGCTGGCGGGCATCCAGGCGGGCAAGGAGCAGCAGGTCGGCGACGATGTCCTCAAGACGTGTGGTGTCGCGCAGCGCCTCGCTGCCGACCGCGGTCCACTCAGCCCGGTCGGGACGGGCCAGGGCCAGCTCCAGACGGGCCTTCAGGGTGGTGAGGGGTCCACGCAGTTCGTGCGAGGCGTCCGAGGTGAAGGTCCGCAGGCGGCCGACGGCGCGCTGGAGTTGATCGAGAGTGCCGTTCATCGTCTCCGCCAGCGATGCGACCTCGTCGTCGGAGTCGGGGACGGGGACGCGCCGCTGGAGACTGTGGGCGGTGATGTCGGCGAACTCGGCACGGATGTTCTCCACCGGTCGCAGTGCCCGGCCCATGGCGTACCACGCCAGGTAGGCGACCAGCAGGACCAGCAGGGCGGTACAGGGGACCAGGGCCCAGGTCAGAGTGATGACGGCGGTATGCGCGGGAGCACGGTTCGCAAACGCCTGTACCAGGATCGGTCCCGTGGGCGTGCCCACACTGGCACTGGCACCCTCGTCTGCCGACGCGGTGGACGACGCATCGGCAGGGGGCGCGGTGTCCAGGATGATGTCCGGCAGGGCGGCCTGTACGTCGGCCGGAGGTGTTCCTGAGCCGAGTTGGTGGGCTGCCATGTCGACGTGGTCACGAGCCGCGTTCTGGGCGGAGGTGACCAGGTTGGTGTGGACGGCGTAGAGCAGGACCACCGAGCAGGCGGCGAGGGCGAGGCTGGCGACCAGTGCGACGGCGGCGGTGGCACGGACGCGCACGGTCTGCGGCCGCAGCCGCAGGCGCCGACGGTGTCCGCGGTCATGCTCCGTCGGAGCGGAGCAGGTAGGCCCCGCCGGGCACGGTTTGGATACTGGCCCGGCCGAAGGGACGGTCGATCTTCCGGCGAAGAGCACTGACGTTGACCTCCACGATGTTGGGGCCGCCCTCGTAGGCTCTGTCCCAGACCCGGTCCAGGATGGCGGCCTTGCTGATGGCGATGTCCGGCGTTGCCGCGAGCAGCGCGAGGACATCGAACTCTCGAGGGGTGAGGGCGATGTCCGTGCCTGCGCGGCGGCAGCGGCGGGCTCCCGTGTCGATCTCCAGGTCCCCGAAGTGCTGGACGATCTGTCGCTCCGGGCGCGCGCGACGTATCAGGGCGTGCAGCCGGGCGTTGAGGACGACGAAAGAGAAGGGCTTCGTCAGATAGTCGTCGGCACCGGTCTCCAGCCCCTCCGCTTCGTCGTACTCACCGTCTTTCGCCGTCAGCATCAGGATCGGGGTGTTGTCGCCGATCGAACGCAGGTGGGCGCACACCTTGTAGCCGTTCAGGCCCGGCATCATGACGTCGAGAATGATCACGTCGTAGGTGTCCGCCGCCGCCTTGTCGAGACCGTCAAGACCGTCGCTCGCGGCGTCCACCGCGAACCCCTCCGCGCGAAGGCCCTGTTGGAGCAGCTCCACGAGACGGGCGTCGTCGTCCATCACCAGCACACGCATGCCCTCTACCTTGCCCGACCGGTCGCGCCAGGCGCTGAAGAGGATCTTCAGGACGTTCAGCGTCCCTTCAGCCGGCGGATCGGACTGCCCGCGCGACCGGGTGGTGACCCCATCGTCTACCGGGTCGCCCAGGTGCCGATCGTGTTCGGCGACAGACCCAGGTCGGCGGCGGCTCCGTTGGTGAGCCCGGAGCCGATCAGACGGGTGACCGCCGGCTCGGTATTGGTCAGTGCCTGCCACCCCGGCCCGGGGCCTGCCGCTCCCGTCGCCCACTGTGCCCGTCGAACTCCCGCCCCGCGAAGGACCTCTTGAACGGACAGCATCGAAGCAGCCCACCACGATCAACTCGCCACAGCCGAGCGCGCCGTCGGCCCGCTGTTCGGTGACCGGTCGCCGGGTGTGCTGCGAGCCACCCCAGTGGTGAACGAAAACCAGGGACGGGCGCTGGTTGCTGAGCGGGCGGCCGGGCACCAGGTAGCCCGGCCCGGATGCTCAGGCGGTGGTACCGAGGGGGTTGAGGACGGCCATGCGCCAGGTGCCGTCCTGACCACGGCGGGCGACATTGGCAGTGGTGCCGGTGGCCTTCATCCGGTTGCCGTCGGGACCGGTGATCTCGAGGGTCCACTCCTCGCTGATGAACGCGATGTCGTCACCGGCCACGATGCGCGACGGGCCGTTGGACAGCTGGGCGTTGCCGGCGATCGACCCGGCCGTGTAGTCGAGCAGCGCCTGACCGGTGACGGTCTTACCGCTGACGGTACGCATGACCGCACCGGGCGCGAGCAGGCTCAGGACCTCGTCAAGATTCCCGGAGTTCATGGCCTTCTCGAAGGCCGGGGGGAGCTGCGCCGGGTCGGTGATGGGAGTCGGCATGGTGGGTCCTCTCAGAATTGGATGGTGTGCAGATCGTTGAAATAGCGGGTGCTGCGACCTGCGTGTGAAGGTCCGCCAGGATGCTCTGCGGGCAGCAGCGCCGTGCCGGCCGCCGCCGCAGGTTCCACGCATGAGGGTGTGGGACCGTCAGGCATACCGGCGAAGGAAGCCGGTCAACGCCGGGTTGACCTGGTCGGGGTGAGTGAGGTTCGGCGTGTGTCCGGCCCCGGTCACGGTGACCAACTCCTCGGCACCGGGGATCTTCCCGGCCAGCGCCTGGCCCAACGGATACGGGATCGGCTGGTCCGCGTCGCCGTGGACGACCAAGGCAGGCACTGTGATCCCACCGAGCCGGTCGGTGATGTCGTCAACCCCCATCAGTACCTGCACCGCGTCGGCGAGCCGTTCACGCGGCTGCGTCCGCCACTTGGCCAGCCACTGATCGTGGATCGCAGGCCGGCCCAGCAGCATCCCCAGCAATACCGGGGCCACTGTCTCCGGACCCGCGCCGCGGAATCCCTCCGACACACCACGCATCTGCGCCAGCGCCTCGAGCGGCCAGGAGACCGAGGTCGTGTCGATCAGAGCCAGGGCCTTGACCCGCTCAGGCGCCAGCAAAGCGGCCCGCATCGACAGAAAGCCGCCCTGCGAATGCCCCACCAGCGCCGCCTGTTGCACGCCCAGGTGATCCAGCAGCCCGATCAGGTCGGCGGCCGAGTCCCAGTAGGTGTAGGTCTTGCCGTCGTCCTCGGTCCGGCCGTGCAGCCGCTCGTCCCACACGACGACCCGGAAGTCCCCGGCCAGGACCTGGATCTGAGGCACCCACATGTCACGGTCCATGAGGTTGCCGTGGCTGAAGACCACGACCGGGCCCTCACCACCACTGTCCTCGAAGTAGAGGCGGGCACCGTTGACGTCTGTGTAGGGCATGGTTGTTTTCTCCTTTCCTCCCGGCCTCACCAGACAGTCAGAAGCTTGACCGGAAGCGGATAACGCGCTGACTGCGTGCTTAAACAATGCGCGATGCGTGCTGCGCGGGCGAGGTATGCAAGGGACGCGCCATGGTCGAAAATGGACTCGCCGATCCGTTCAAGGCGTGCGCTTCGGAGAGCCCTGGCTCGGCGCAGTCTCCGCCCCACGGCCCAGATGCCTCTGGCTGTCCCAGCGGTCGGGGTTGTCAGCGCTGCGTGGCGCGGAATGCCCCGGGAGTGGCACCCACCGTCCGCTCGAAGAACTTCCCGAAGTTGGTGGGCTCCGTGAAGCCCAGCATGCGCCCGACGGACGCGACGGGCAGCCCGGTATGTACCAGCAGCCGCTTGGCCTCCAGGGCGACACGGTCGTCGATGAGATCCTTCGCGGTACGGCCCGTAGCGGCCAGACAGGCTCGCGTAAGCGTCCGCGGCGAGTAACCGAGGTGCGCGGCGTACTCGGCAGCACGGCGCCTCGTGGCGAACGCGCGCTCCAGCTCGCCGCGGAAGACCCGGAACACCTCGCCCCCCGCCGCAGGATTCCATTCACCAGGATGCGGCAGCCGGGCAATGCGCACCAGCAGCGCAGCAAGAAGCTGCCTCAGCAACTCCACAGTGAGTTCCGTCTGTGAAGCGTCCCGTTCGGCCAGCGTGGCGTATTCCGCCGCAATCTCGGCCACCGCCACCGACATGGCCCGGTACTCCACCGCGGACAGTGAGAAAGCGGCAGGACTGAGCCCCTCGTCGATGACGGCCGCGCCGGCAGGCACCGGCGGTGGAAAGGCAGGCGTGAACACCACCAAGGTCGCGTCGAGATCCGCGATGCCCCCTTGAGGATCCGCGGGGAAACGCTGCACCTGGCCAGGACGCAAATGCAGCAGGGTCCCCGGAGCGCACGGGTAAGCCACAAAGTCGATCAACGCGGTACCCTCACCGCGGGTGACCAGGGTCAACTGATGGAAGTCCGGACGACTGGGAGCCACCGCGACAGACGGCAGCAGCCGCTCACGCAGCGTCGCGAAGGACAGAACCTCCAGCCCCAGCCGGGGCTGATCCGGGTTGTAATAGCTGACGTCGACAACATCCGGGCTTCCCATACCAGCCATCCACCAATGATCGCAGTTGCGGCTGACCACACCGGCGACGAGCTTCCTTCGCCCCGGACCCACTGACCACGGGCCCGGCGCAAGCCTTTGCGCGGCCGCCTTCCGCTTGCCGGTCGGCGGCCACGTCGGCACGGCGCGCTCAACACCACATCGTGCCGCACCGGGAACACAGCCCACCCGTCCAAGACGCCGCTCTGCGTGGGTAGATGCCGCCGATCACCATCATGGGAACCACCAGGGCCGAGCACGGCACCTCGGTGATCTGTCCGAGGGTGGCGCCACCCAGGCTGTTGACACAGATCACCGTGCCCGCAGCCAGGCCGGCCACCTGACCGGTATCGGTTTCCGCGGCGTGCGTCACGCAGCGGTCGGCGCCGCCCCCGCATCGTGGACCTCGCTCCCTGGAACGCAGGACGGGACGACGAGACCAACGGGCTCGAACACCGCATGTTCGGGGCCAACCGCGAACTGTGCGCCTCCCACATGACCGCCACTCTCGACGCAGCCGTGAAAGCCCTCGCCGAAGAACTCGGCGCCGCTCCCGACGACATCGGTTCCCGCATCGCGACCGCCCCGGCTTTCCTTGGCGGGATGCCGACGCTCAAGGGCCCGGGACGCGGTGCCGGGTCAACACAGGCGCGGAGCCAGGCACACGGGATGCCCGGCTCCGCGTCTCCTTCGTCACAGCTGCCCGCCGGCAAACGGCCACGGAACCCGGCCGCAGCCGTCGCGAGACGTCGTCAGTCCGGACGCACCGGGGCGGCGACCAGCTCGTCCAGCCCGGGGAACGGGTTGTCCGGCCGGTGCTTGCGGTACACGATGTCGACGAACGACAACGGCGCCCACTTCGACGGCTGCTCGTCGATCTGATGGACCAACTGCGCATGGATCTTGTTCCGCAGATCCAGATACGGAAACGCCTCGTGCGCCGCGTCCAGTACCGCCCGGTCCACCTCCTCGATACCGAAAGCGAACATGTCGGCACCGATACCGAAGTGCGCGAGAGCACCGACCAGATGCTTGTGGGGCGCGATCCCCGGTGAGGTGTGCAGCGCCACCGCATCCCAGATCTGGTCGGCGGCGACATCGGACAGCCCGTGCTCCCGGGCGAATCGAGCGGCCCGGAACGCACCGTCCACCTCGAACCGGTTCGGACCCTGCCCCGCGTCGGTCAGACCGATGTCGTGCAGCACCGTGGCGAGAAAAAGCGTCTCGTCGTCGTAGTCCACCCCCGCAACCAGGCTCCTGGCGGCGGCGATGCTACGCGCATAGAAGTAGCTGCGGACAGTGTGGTTGAGCAGCCATTCCGGAGAGTGCTCGGCAGTGAAGGCAGCAGCGGCCTCCGTGGCCGCCGTACGCGGCCACCCTCCGATCTCCTCCGGCAGATTCTCGAGCACGCTCACTTGACCTCAGCCTCCAGCGCCAGGTGCTCGGCCATGACCACCTCGGCCGGGCGCACCTCACCCACGACGTTGGTCTGCTCGAAGTAGGTGTACCAGCCGGAGCTCTCGACACCGTTCAGGAACACGTCGGCCACTTCCCTCGAAGGGGCCTGCCAGACCGCGAACCAGTCATAGGACGCGGAATGCGCGGCCGGTTCCACCCTGCCCCAGCCGAGCGTCACGAATCCGATGTCCGCGAGCTGCTTCATGGCTTCCTGAATCCCCGTGAACAGGTCGTTCCGCGCCTCCTCGGCGGCGGCGAAGAACGCGGGCTTCGGTGTCCACGTCTCGACGACTACGTACATGGTGCGCATCTCCTCACTAATCGCGATCGGCGTGATGCGACCAGCCTAGGAAGACCGAGGGCCACCGTACGATGGCCAGATGGACAGTAATCCCAAAGATCCGGCCAAGGTCGCAGTGGTGGTGCAGCCGGGCTACGTCCTGCTGGACGTAGCCGTTCCCCAGCAGGTGTTCGGCCGCTGGCCGGACTGGGTGACCGCCTGCTGGCCCGGCGGCGCCCCCTACGAGCTGACCTTGGTGAGTGCGATTCCCGCGGGAAACTCGCTGGTTCCACGCGAGGTCGAGCCGCTCGACCGGCTGGACACGGCGGACACCGTGATCGTCGCCGGAGTGCAGGACCCCACCGAGTCTCCGGACGCCGAACTGGTCGAACGACTGCGTGACGCATACGACCGGGGCAGCCGGATGGTGTCGATCTGCACGGGCGCCTTCGCCCTGGCGGCGGCCGGGATCCTGGACGGCCGCAGCGCCACCACCCACTGGCGCTGGGCCGACCTGCTGCGAGACCGCCACCCGTCGGTCAAGGTCCGCGAAGCGGAGCTCTACGTCGAGGACGCCGGCGTCTTCACCTCCGCGGGTGTCCTCGCCGGAACCGACCTGTGCCTGCATCTCCTGCGGCTCGACCATGGTCAGGCCGCCGCGAACACGATGGCCCGCTTCCTGGTCAGCCCGCCCCACCGCGAAGGAGGACAGGCCCAGTTCATCGAGCACATCCCGCCCGACGGCGACTCCGAGATCACCGACGTGATCGCCTGGATCCTGGAAAACCTCGACGAGCCGCTCTCCCTGGAGTCGGTCAGCCGGCACAGCCACATGAGCACACGAACCCTGCGCCGCAGATTCCGGGCCGTGACCGGAACGAGCGTCATGAACTGGGTGGCCATGCAACGCGTAGCCCGCGCGCGCGAACTCCTCGAGACCACTCGCCTCGGCATCGACGACATCGCCCACCGATGCGGCTTCGGCTCCGCGGAGTCATTGCGAATCCACTTCACCGCGATGACCAGGACCAGCCCGTCGAGTTACCGCCGCACCTTCGCATCCTGATGCCGTTGTCCGGCGGTCGCAGCCACGGGGGCGCCACTTTGAGCACCTTCGGTCACGGATCAGGGCCCACGGGACGTCGACGCGCCGACGGGCGAGGGCGAGCTCTGCTTGGAGGTGCTTCTTCCCTCCGACGCGTCTGCGGTCGTAGAAACTTCCGCGAGCTCGGGTCATAGCGGACGCTGACCAGCGCGCAGGTGTAGAAGACACGCTGGAGCCTTCGGTGGTAGACAGCGGCCGGTGAGGGTTGCCGCCAGCCTTGCCCGGACTGCCGCACAGGGCCGAGGTGCGCGATCATGCCCGTTCGAGCCGTACAGGCCACGAGTCTTCTCGACGCCCTACCGTGAAACGCTCTTCCTGCCCTGGACACTGCCGGGGCGGACGAGCGCCTGGGTCGACGGACTCTCTGACCGCGCGGTCCGGCCTTCGCCGTCAGGCGGCCTGGCGCTGGAAGGTGCGGCGGTAGGCCGTGGGGGTATTGCCGACGGTGTCACGGAATCGGGCGCGCATGTTGGCGCCGCTGCCGAGTCCGCACCGGACGGCGATCTGCTCCACCTGGAGGTCGGTGGCCTCCAGGAGTTCTCGCGCGCGGTTGATACGGGCGGTCAGGAGCCATTGGTGGGGGCTGACGCCGGTTTCCTGGCGCCACAGGCGGGTCAGGGTGCGCGGGGAGACGCCGGCATGGTCGGCGAGGTGGGGGATGGTGAGGTCTTCTTCGAGGTGGAGCAGGGCCCATTCACGGGTGTCGGCGAGCGTGGTGGCCTGGGGGGTGGGGAGGGTCCTGTTGATGTACTGGGCCTGTCCGCCGTCGCGGTGCGGTGCGGCGACGATGTCCCTGGCGATGTCGTTCGCGACGGCCGCGCCGAGGTCTTTGCGGACCAGGTGCAGACACAGGTCGATGCCGGCTGTGAAGCCCGCGGAGGTCAGGATGGTGTCGTTGTCGATGTAGAGGACGTTGCGGTCGACGCGCAGCCGAGGGTAGAGCTCTTCGAGGTCATCCGCCTTGGCCCAGTGGGTGGTGACGGTGCGGCCGTCGAGCAGTCCGGCCGAGGCGACGGCGAAGGCGCCGGTGCAGATGGAAGCGATGCGTATCCCGGCGCGGCCGGCGAGCTTGAGAGCGGCCCGCACCCGTGGACGCGGAGGGCGCCGGAAGTCCTCGAAGCCCGGGACGATGATCGTGTCCGCTTCGGCGAGCGCCTCGAGACCCGCGGTCAGCCCGAGGGTGAAACCGGAGCTCGTGGTCACGGCCTCCTCGGTGTCGCCGCACACGGTCAGCTCATAGGGGGTGTTCGGACGGGCGTTGAAGATCTGCGTGGGGATCCCCAGATCCATGGGCAGCACCCCGTCGACCGCCAGGACCATGACCCGGTGCTTGTTCATGGCCGCAATATTACGTCCGACACCAGTGTCACAGGGAAGGCCAAGGAGCCATCGTGCCTCACCCTGGAAATGCTCCCGAGACAAAACACCTGATCAAGTCGCTGATCGTGTGACCGGAAAGCAGGGGCTCACTTGCGGGACATGGCCCAAAAGATGCGCATGCTGGCAGATGAGCCGTGTCCAGGAAGGGATGTTCCGGAGCAGGATCGAAGAGCGAGCGCGGGGCAGCCGACTCCACACACCGGTGGAGTGGTCCGAGAGCCCCGGCCGCGGACGAGGAGCCGGCGATGACTTCGCAGCCTGTGGTGGGCCGTTTCTTCGACGTGCGGGGCGGCCAGGTGTACGCCCACGTCCGCGAGGGTGACGGCCCGGCGCTGGTCTTCCTGCACTACTGGGGAGGCTCACGGCGCACCTGGATCCCGGTGCTGCAGCGGCTGGATCCCGGGCAGGGCTTCGTGGCCTACGACCAGCGCGGCTGGGGCGACTCCACGAGCGTGCCGGGACCTTATGACCTGGAGCAGCTCGCCGACGACGCGCAGCGGGTCGTCGACGCGCTCGGACACTCCCGCTATGTGCTGGTCGGGCATTCCATGGGCGGCAAGGTGGCCCAGCTGCCGGCCGCACGCAAGCCCGCCGGTCTGAGCGGAGTCGTCCTCGTGGCGCCCGCGCCACCCGCGCCGATCGGGGTGACCGAGCAGGTACAGGAGACGGTGTCCCACGCCTACGACAACGAGGAGGCGGTTCTTCAGAGCATCGACCTGATGCTGACCCGCGGCGGGCTGACTCCCGAGCTGCGCCGACAGGTGGTCGAGGACAGTCTGCGCGGCGGCGACGAGGCCCGACTCGAGTGGCCGCGCCGGGGCCTGGTCCAGGACGTGTCGGCCGGCGTCTCGGCCATCGAGGTGCCGGTGCTGGTTCTCGCGGGCGGCCACGACAAGGTCGACCCGCCGATCGTACTCGCCGACCACCTGCTGCCACTGATCCCGACCGCCACGCTGACGGTCCTGAAGGACACCGGCCACCTCTCCCCCCTCGAGGTGCCCGACCAGGTCGCCGCGCACATCGGCGCGTTCCTCGCCCAGCTGTAAGCGCAGCACTCCAGCCGCACATCCCCCGTGTGGCGATCGGCTGTCACGCCACCTGCCGTCCAGCCGCACCCCCCATACCCGGCACGCGTGAACGTGCCGCCCGGCCACCGTGCCGATCCGCCCCGGACCGGGGCCCAAAAGAAGGAGACACATCATGACCACCGACGCACACCTGGCCGTCTTCGAGCAGCTCGACCTCCCCGACACGAGCCTCACCCGGGACACATTCGCCTTTGCGGCACAGGCCACGCCTGCCTTCATCCACGATCACTGCGTCCGCAGCTACGTCTTCGCCCGCGCCCATGCCCAGAACCAGGGTCTGCGCGCCGGTACGGACTACGACGACGAGCTGCTGTTCGTCGCTTGCGTCCTGCACGACTTGGGACTGAGCGAGGAGGGCAGCAACGGCGACCAGCGTTTCGAGGTCGACGGCGCCGACCTCGCAGCGGCATTCCTCAGCGAGCGCGGTGTCGAGGAACGGCGTGTCGCCGTCGTCTGGGACGCCATCGCTCTGCACACCTCGGACGGCATCGCCTCGCGGAAGGGCACGGAGGTGGCGCTGGCCCAGGCGGGTATCGCCACCGACATCCTCGGAATCCAGCGTGAGAGCCTTCCGGCCGGCCTCGCCGACGAAGTGCACGCCCTGCTGCCGCGTCAGGACCTGGCCCACGGGTTCAGCGACCTCATCATCACCCAGGGCGTGGCCAAGCCCCAGAAGGCGTCCCCGACGACCTTCATCGGCGACCTGGTGCGTCGCCACCTGCCTTACGGCGCCTATCCCACCTGGTACGACCTGATCGATGCGGCCGGCTGGGGCGACAAGCCGGTCGGCGTCACCGCCCGGCGCCGTGCCGAGACGCCCCAGCAGGTGGGGACCTTGTACATGGAGTACCTGGAGGCCGGCGACGTCGAGGGTCTGGTGTCGCTCTACGAGCCGAACGCCCACTTCGTCCCCACTCCCGGAACCCACCTGGTCGGCACGGACGCCATCCGCGAGGCCATGCGGCAGATGGTCGACAGCGGTGCCCGCCTCAAGCTCGAACCGCGCGAGATCCGACAGGTCGACGACGTCGCCCTGGTCTCGAACATCGCCACCCTCACCGGGGTCGGCCCTGAGCCGGTGGTCTCCACCACCACCGAGATCCTCCGACGCCAGCCGGACGGCGGCTGGGTTCACGTCGTGGACGACCCCTTCTTCAGCTGACGGCGTCGGGCGGCCTGGGCACGGATGCGCAGGCCGCCCGCCCCTCCAGGACTTGGCGGGCACCTGATCAATGTTCAGGATGCTGTGAGGGATGTACGTTGCAGGCCAACCGCGTCCCCGCCTCATCGCCCGGCGACCCAGCCCCCTATACCTGCTGAGGAGTTCCTCAATGCCGGGCACTCAATGAGCTCGTTCAGAGTGGCCACCGATCGGGTGATGGTCACCCAATGGTCAATCGGCATCCGCCTGACCAGCCGATTGGGCAGGCCCCATGAAGAAACTCACTGATCCACGCTGCTCATCCGCCCGGTCCGGTCACCGTGATTGGGCGTACTGCCGGTTCGAGCGGCGACAAGCTCCGCTGTTGCGCGTCGAGGGCGACGCGGATACCGACCGGCATCGGCAGCTTGGCGCCGACGTGTCCGAACTCGGCGTCGCCCAGGACCGGGATGTCACGGTCGCCGAGGACGTCGAGGACGATCTCGGGCAGGGTCGGGGAGGTGTCGGGCAAGTCGAGTCCGTCGATCGCGTACGGAACGCCCACGACCATGCCGGAGAGCCGATCGAGGATGCCGCAGTACCTGGAGATAGCTCCACACATGCGCTGCCTGGCTGCCCGGCTTCTCCCAGAACACGTCAGCAGGACCGGGACCACGTGTCGCGGTCCGGGCCCTGCCCCGTGCGGTGCCGCCCTGCGGTGGCGATGCGTCAGCTCTGTGCGGTGTTGTCGCCCGTCTGCCCGGCGCCCTCGGCTGTGCCTGTCTTCTCGCGCATTTTGCGCACCAACTCCGCCTTCTGGTCGGCGGCACCCTGGCGGTCGAGGTTGCGGTGCGGACCGTTGTTCTGCCGTTCGGCGCGGGACAGCTTCTTGCGCTGGCCGCCGCCCATGCCCACGGGGTTGTTGATGTTCTTGCTCACGGGTTCTCCCGGAATGTTGTGAAGTGATCTACGGATTCATCGGTGGGGGACGGGCACGGCGACGTCGAAGGACGTCAGCAGGGGCCCGTCACGCTCTCACTCGTAAATCGGCGTCTGGAAGAACATGAGCAAGACGTTACCTGGTCCCGTCGGCTCCGCATACCAAGTTTTTCGCCGTCCCGGCGTCGGCCGGGCCTTCGGTGTGCGCCCAGGGGCAGCCGCTTCCTTCCAGACCCAGCGGGGGCTCGGCCGCCTCGGCGGCTTCGCCGCCCCACTTCAGGGTCTCGTCCAGCGCGCCGAGGTGGATGGGAAGCGGGCGGAAGACCTCCTGACGCATGTCGTCGCGGACCGTGACGCCGGTGGCCGGGGCCTGATCGCGCCACCAGTCCTGCACGACGTCGCGAACGGGGCCGGCCTGCGGCCCGCTGCTCAGCGCTCGCCGTACGGCGTCCGCCGCGTTTCGCCGAACCACGCTCGCGCCGCAGCGGGCGCCACCGTGCCGGCCACGTGAACCAGTCCTCGGCGGCGTAGGGCCCGCACCCATACTCCGCTCCCAGAAGTCGCTCCACGAAGATCCTAGAAGGGCAAGTGGTCATCGGCTCGAACGGCGGCGGCCTGGCCTATATGTGAACCTCCTCCCGGCTGACCCGGTCACCTTCTACGACTGCATCGGCGACGTCGCTTGCGCGGACGTCGGCAACGGCTCATTCACATCACCGTGGGACCAGGCACGCTGGACCCACGGTGACCGCACCGCAGTTCATCAGGGCCGGCAGGACGGCCGGACGTTGAGCAGCTCGGTCCGCAGCACGGGCGTGCCGTCGACAGGCGCCGGGTCCTGCGTAGTTGGCTCGATACCACCAGCAGCGATCTTGTCGAGCGTCTTCAGGCCGGCGGCACCGACGGTGCCGAACACCGTGTAATTGGGTCGCAGCGCGGAGTCGCCGTAGACGACGAAGAACTGCGAACCGTTCGTGTTCGGACCGGCGTTGGCCATCGCCAGCAAACCGCGCCCGTAAAGGCGACGGACGCCGGTCGGATCGCTCGGTGCCGGCGGCAGGTCCACCGGCAGCTCGTCCTTGTACTCGTACCCCGGCCCACCCTCGCCGGTGCCGGTCGGGTCGCCACACTGCAGGACCTTCAGCGTCGGATACGCCGTCAGCCGATGGCACACCGTACGGTCGTAGAACCGGTGCCGCGCCAGGTGCACGAAGCTCTGGACCGTGCACGGCGCCTTCGCCCGGTCCAGACTCAGCGGGAGTGGGCCCTGGCTGGTCCGGACAGCCATACCGACCGTGCCGTGACTGGGGGTGTGCCACGGGTCGGGCGGCAGGGGAACCCGCCGCGCCGCCGGCTCGTCCGGGGTCTGGGTGTACTGGCAAGGACCGTGCGTGGTTCGCGGCGGGGCATCGTAAGCGGAGGCGGTGGTGCTGCCCCCGGACACGACCAACGCTGCTGCCGCCAATGCGGTCATGAGAGCTCGGTTCATCCTGCACACCCTCCAAAAGATCGCCAGATTTCGGAGCCGTCGCAGTCTAAGGCGCGGCCCGGCGGGCGAGAACCCGCCCGCTAGCCATATCCGCCTCCCAGCCTTCGGCCCGCTGCCGCAGGCCACTTCGCTCGGATGCGGCACAGCGACTAAGACTTGTCCCGCAACCGCTGGTCGGGGCGAAATGGTGTATCCGCAGGGAGGGTCTCTCAGTTGGCGGCCACGGCGATGCCCAGGAGTTGTTGGTGGAGTCCGGGGCGGGCGAACAGTGCGGCTCCGGTGTCGGTCCGGTGCTGGCCGGTGAGGTCGCTGAAGGTGCCGCCGGCTTCTTGCACGATGGGGATCAGCGGGGCGATGTCCCAGGGGCCGGCTCCCAGGAGGAGGAAGGCGTCCAGTTGACCGGTCGCGACCAGGAGGGCGCCGTGGCAGGTGCCTGACCCGGTGGACGGTTTGCGGGGCGCCGGCGCGATGGGAACCGCTGCAGTCCAGTCGAGCGACGGTCGGACCCGCGAGACGCCCCGGGCCAGTCTCGCGGCCACGGCGCGTTCCTGCTGGTTCAGTCTGGCCGGAGGCGGCCAGATGCCGACCGCCGCGTCCTGGGCACTTCCGCCTTGGGAGAGGGCCAACCGGTGCGTCGGTGCGGCTGGGTTGGACGGGCATGGACCCGCCCAGGAGCCTGAGTTCGGGCTGGCCCACCACCGGTGGCCAAGGGCCGGGGCGGAGACCATGCCCAGGGTGATGCGGCCGTCCTCTTCGACCGCGATCAGGGTGCTCCACTCCGGTTCGCCGGCAAGGAAGCTCGCTGTACCGTCGATGGCGTCGATGATCCAGCGCCGTCTGCCGTGGCCATGGGCGCCGAACTCCTCACCGATGAACCCGTCGTCGGGATGCTCCAGGCGGATCAAGGAGCGAAGGGTGAGTTCGATCTCCCGGTCGGCGTCAGTGACGGGGCTCCCGTCGCTCTTGATGCGGGATTCGATGGTGGCGGTCGAGAAGTAGCGTCGAGCGATGGCATCCGCCTGGTCGGCGAGGCGGTGCGCCAGTTCCAGGTCTGCCGGGTCCGTCACGAGGCCGCCCTTCCCACCGTGGTCCGCCGTTGAGGCTCCGGACGGAGCGTACAGGCGCGATGCCATTATCGAGCCGTGGCTGCTGTGATCACGGCGTCGGAGCCGTCCTGGATTTCCCCGTTCACCGAACTGAACCCGCGCTGCTTTGCCAAGTTGGTGAGCGCACTACGTCGCAAGGGCGCCGACGGGAGCCGGACGGGCCGACCGTGGAGCCTGCCGTTGGACGACCGCGTCCTGCTGGTCACGGCCTACTGGCGTACGAACTTGACACTGCGCCAGCTCGCCCCGTTGTTCGGCATCTCGCAGTCCGCCGCGGACCGCATAGTCGACCACCTCGTTCCGCTGCTCGCACTCCAGCCCCGGAAGCGATTCCGTAGGGACACCGTGCTCATCGTGGACGGCATCCTGGTGCCCACCCGCGACCACACGGTGGCCGAGCAGTCCAAGAACTATCGGTACTCCACCAACCATCAGGTCGTCGTCGACGCCGACACCCGCCTCGTCGTGATGGTCGGCCGACCACTGCCGGGCAACCGCAACGACTGCAAGGCGTGGGCGGAATCCGGCGCCAAGGCGGCCGTGGGCCAGACGACCACCATCGCCGATGCCGGGTATCCCGGCGCGGGGCTGGTGATGCCGCACCGCCGACGCAACGGTGAGGAGCTCCCCGCTTGGAAAGCGGAACACAACCGCTCACACAAACGTCCGGGCCCGCGTCGAACATGTCTTCGCCCGCATGAAGACCTGGAAGATCCTCCGAGACTGCCGCCTCAAGGGCGAAGGCGTCCATCACGCCATGCTCGGCATCGCACGCCTGCACAACCTCGCCGTCAGCGGATAGAGAGGCGGAGCTCATCGCCGCTGACCGCGCGCACCGCCCTCAAGATCAGTTACGGGACAAGCCTTAGTCCGCGTCATGCAGACCATCGGTCCGCTCACGCGGACCCAACGACATCGCCGAGTCAGGCCGCTCCAAGAGACACCTCCTAGCTGCCAACTGCACTGTGTTTGGGGAGGGGTGTGCGTGGGGTGCACGTTTCGCCCGGGCGTCTGTCGGCGTGATCCGGTCGTCTCGGGGCGCCCTCTGCGCCTGTCCCGCTCCGTCAGGAAGAAAAGATCACGCAGGCAATGGATCACCCCGTCCCGCTCGCCGGGTAACGTCAAGGTATGAGTCATCCGCACCCCGACCTCAAAGCCGCCCCACCCCTTCCCGCAGGAGGGTTGCGGGTCGTCGCCCTGGGCGGTCTGGGTGAGATCGGCCGCAACATGACCGTCTTCGAGCACGCCGGCAAACTGCTCATCGTTGACTGCGGCGTGCTGTTCCCCGAGGAGACCCAGCCCGGCGTGGACGTCATCCTGCCGGACTTCACCTCGATCCGGGACCGGCTGGACGACATCGTGGCCTTGGTACTCACCCACGGCCACGAGGACCACATCGGCGGCGTGCCGTACCTGCTGCGCGAGCGGTCCGACATTCCCGTCGTCGGCTCCAAGCTGACGCTGGCGTTCCTGGAGGCCAAGCTCAAGGAACACGGCATCCGGCCGCGCACGGTGCGGGTACGGGAGGGCGACCGGCGCGCCTTCGGGCCCTTCGACTGCGAGTTCGTGGCGGTCAACCACTCCATCCCCGACAGCCTCGCGGTCGCGATCCGCACCGGCGCCGGGATGGTGCTGCACACCGGCGACTTCAAGATGGACCAGTTCCCTCTCGACGACCGCATCACCGATCTACGCGCCTTCGCCCGCCTCGGCGAGGAGGGCGTGGACCTGTTCCTCACCGACTCCACCAACGCCGAAGTGCCCGGCTTCACCACCTCCGAGCGTGAGCTGAATCCGGCGATCGAGCAGGTGATGCGCACCGCGCCGCGCCGGGTCATCGTCTCCAGCTTCGCCAGCCATGTGCACCGCATCCAGCAGGTCCTGGACGCCGCCCACCAAAACGGCCGCAAGGTCGCCTTTGTCGGCCGGTCGATGGTCCGCAACATGGGCATCGCCCGTGACCTGGGCTATCTGAAGGTCCCGTCCGGACTGGTCGTGAGCACGAAGGAGCTGGAGAAGCTCCCCGACCACAAGATCACTCTGGTGTGCACCGGCTCCCAGGGCGAACCGATGGCCGCGCTGTCACGGATGGCCAACCGCGACCACATGATCCGCATCGGCAAGGGCGACACCGTCCTGCTCGCCAGCTCCCTCATCCCCGGCAATGAGAACGCCATCTACCGGGTGATCAACGGACTCACCCGGTGGGGCGCCCACGTGGTCCACAAGGGCAACGCCAAGGTGCACGTCTCCGGGCACGCCAGCGCCGGCGAACTCGTCTACTGCTACAACATCGTCAAACCCCGCAACGTCATGCCCGTGCACGGCGAATGGCGCCACCTGCGGGCCAACGGCGACCTCGCCATCCGTACCGGTGTCGACCCCGACCGGGTCGTCATCGCCGAGGACGGCGTGGTCGTCGACCTCGTCGACGGGCGCGCGTCCATCACCGGCAAGGTCCCCGCCGGCAACGTCTACGTGGACGGCATGGAAGTCGGCGGCGCCACCGAAGCGTCCCTCAAGGACCGCCTCACCCTCGCCGCCGAAGGCGTGGTCACGGTGGTGGCGATCGTCGACGCAGACACCGGCGCCCTCGCCGAGGCCCCCGACTTCCTGGCCCGCGGTTTCGTCCACGACGACACCACCTTCGAGCCGGTCATCCCCGTCATCGAGAAGACCCTGGCCGCCGCAGCCGAGGAAGGTGTCGGGGACGCACGCCAACTCGAACAACTCCTCGCCCGCGCCGTGGCGAACTGGGCCTTCCGCACCCACCGCCGCAAACCCCTCATCATCCCCGTCATCATCGACGCCTGAGCCACAGCACGGCAGCACGCTCCCCGGTTCCGCTCGCGGCCCGGCGGGCATCGAGGCCGGGCTCGGTAGTCGGCGACCACCCAAAGGAGGCCGGGGTAGCAACGCACCCCACATGACGGTTCATCGGAAACAAGCCACTCACCGCGCGGCCGGGGAAGTCTGCAGGTCAGGCAGATTTTCTCGGCCCGTTGTGCAGGCCGCGCCGGAGCGTCAAACGAGCGTCATGACCGAGGGTGCCGCTCTGCGCGCATGCGCGCGGACGTACTTGCCGGTTACAGCTGCTGAATTGCTGAGCCACTCATACAGGGTCCTCACCCGGGGCGACCGCTGGGGATGGCGAGTTCACGGCCACGGTAAAAGCCTTCCCGCTCCTCCACGAGGGCACGGTGCGGGCGGACCGTCCTGGAGCGGTACGCCCGCTTCAACCGTGCTGCGTTGTGTCTCGGCCAGGTCCACGGGGTGCTCCTCCTGCTCATGGGGTCTTTCAGCTTCTGCCCTGGCCAGGCATGAGGAGGCACGAGGGAGGGCGAAACAGTCGAAACCGTCCGCATCATGCGGTCACTTCTTCGTTCGTCCGGTCACGAAGCGGCAACTAGATCGACAGATCGATTAAGCGCGGCCGTAGCAGACGACTTCAGTGGTGGCGACGGACAGGATGAAGATCATTTCCGGGGGCCGGGAAAAGCACCCGAGGCGCTCGCGGATGATCGGGCTGGTCAGCTCCTTCGGGCGGCGGCATCCGCCACTGACCTGCAAGCATCGATTGCGGCACGGGACCCCCGAACGCCGCCGGGAACAGCCTGTTCGCGACGGGCCACCGCGGTCACACCGAGGCGCGGACCACGACCCGGCCGGGCACCGGCGCCAGTCCCCCGCTGTCGACACCCAGGGCGTTTCGGGCGGCCAGCCGTCCAAGGATCTCGGCGTCGATGTGGACGGTGGTGAGCGCGGGCGTGGACAGGGAACCGTGCTCGGTCTCGTCGAAGCCCATCACCGCCACGTCCTCGGGCACGCGTACCCCGAGGTCGCGCAGGGCGGTCAGGCTGCGCAGAGCGATGTCGTCATCGAAGGCGGCCAGGGCGGTCACGTCCGGGTGCGCCGCCAGGAACGTCTCGACGGCGGCCGCGCCGGCCTCCCGCGGCCGGGGCACGACGAGGTGCTCCAGGGGTGGAAGTTCCAGGCGCCGAGCGGCCTCCCGGGCGAATCCGAGTCGCGCCTCGGTGAGCGGGAAGTCGTGGTCGGGCATGGCCATCGCAAGGCAGGTGTGCCCCCGTTGGGCGAGGTAGCCGATCTGGAGGGCGGCGTTGGCGGCGAACCCGTTCTCCCAGTCCTCTTCACTCGGCGCACGTCCCTGCATGTAGACCTCGCCCAGCCGGAACACCGCCCGCGGCACGATGGCGTCGAGGATCTTCTGCGTGGCCTCGGGCGCCGTGTGCCCGTGCCGGACGAGGAGAACGTGGTCGTGCTCGGCCAGTTCCTCGTCCAGGCCCCGGACGTAGCTCCGGGAGAAGTTGCCCTCCATCCCCCAGTCCACGTTGAGCACGACGATGCGCGAAGACCCCTCGCGCAGCGCACGGGCGATTCCGTGCGGGACGTATCCCAGATCGTTGGCGGCCTCCAGGACCCGCTCCCGTGTCGCCACGGAAATCGTCTGCCGCGGGTCGTCGTTCAGCACGAAGCTCACCGTCGCCCGCGACACACCGGACGCCTTGGCCACATCGCTCAACGTCACCCGGCCAGAACGGCCCATATCGATATGCTCCCTCCGCGGCGGACCGGGTGCGCCCGACCACGAGCGATGTCACCAAAAGTGGTGTGCGGCACCTAGAACGATTAAGCGCTCGAGCCAGCCTACGCGACTAGATCGTTCAAGTTGTTCCCCGCCCGTTTCGGTGCCGCTACAAGATCGATTCGGTGCCGTGTCTGCCAGACGGTGGAGGACGGCATCGCCCGGGCGGGATCCGCCGTGGAACTGCTGCGGAAGCCAGATGCCGAGCCGTGGCTGCCGGAGGGCGTCGACGCCGAGTACGCGGAGTGGCGCCGGGAGCAGGCCGCCTGGCGCTCGGGCGTGGCCTTCCTCGATCTCTCCCATCACATGTCGCACTCCTTCATCGAAGGTCCCGCCGCCGTCCGCCTGCTCGACTCGGTGAGCGCCGACGACTGCACGCGCTTCGAGATCGGCCAGGCCAAGCAGCTGCCTCCCCTCAGCGCGCGGGCCGCGCCACCGGATGTCCCCATCCGCCAAGCGGGTCACGCGAAGTCCGCCGCGGTTCGACAACGCCCTGAAGGGGCGCGGGGAACCGGGCGACCAGCCATGACGGTGCCGCAGCCGATCGACGGCACGCCGCGGCCACGCGGCGGAGCCGCACATCGACACAGCCAGCGGAGCGCTCAGCAGCGGGCTCCGGAGACCTCTGTCGACGCGATGCCAGCAGCCGGCGCGCTTTCAGTTCGGTCTCCTGCCACTCGCGCTCCGGCTCCGAGCCCCAGGTGATGCCGGCTCCGGTGCCGAACTTCAGAAGGCACTCGCCCCGGTCGATCCAGAAGGTGCGGATGCCGACCGCCAGTTCGCCGCGTGCGCGGTCGGCGTCGACCCAGCCGATCCTTCCGCAGTAGGGGCCACGCGGTGACGTCTCCAGTGCGTCGATGATCCGCAGGGCGCTCTCCTTCGGAGCCCCCGTGACGGACCCCGCGGGAAGGTCGCCGCCAGCAGCTCGGGCCAGCCCGTGCCGTCGCGCAGTCGCCCCCGCACCGTGGACACGAGGCAGACGAGCCCCGGGTGCTTCTCCACGACGCACAGGTCCGGCACGGTCACGGAACCGGGCACACAGACACGGCCGAGGTCGTTGCGGACCAGGTCGACGATCATCACGTTCTCCGCGTGGTCCTTCTCCAGCAGGTCCGCCTCGGTACGGCCGGTTCCCTTGACGGGGCCCGAGGCGACGTCCCGGCCGTAGCGGCCGAGAAAGACCTCCGGGGAGGCGGTGGCCACCTGGACGCCGTGCCGCGGAATGCGGATGACGCCTGCGTACGGCGCCGGGTCGTGTCGTGCCAGCTGTCCGGCCAGCGCCTCGACGTCGGCGTCCGCGCCGACGGGAGCGGACAGGACCCGGCACAGGTTCGCCTGGTAGACCTCACCGGCGGCGATGTGCTCACGGATGCGTGTCACGCCGTTCGTGTGGGCGAGACGGTCGAGTGAGGTGGTCCAGGTGTCGGCGCACGGTCCCCGCCATGGCGCCGTGGGGACATGGCGGTCGATCTGCCATACGTCTCGGAAGCGGGCGCACGTCAGCCGGCCCTCGAACGAGGCCGCTACAACCCAGAAGCCCTTGGAGTCCAGCGCCGAGGGATCGCCGGTAACGTCGACGAGTCCGGTGGCGAGGCGTCCGCCGAGCAGGGTCATGGGAGGAAGCTGGTCCATTCCGCGCCTCCTGTGTGGTGCGTTGCCGCGCCCCTTGGGGTGTTCAGCCCGTCCAGGGACGCGGGATCACTGAAGTGCGGTGCGAAACCGGGCCGTTGGGCAACACGCGTGGCGTCTATGCCGCGACGGCCTCGCGTTCGACGCCCCACTGGGCGGCACGCAGCGTGTTGACCATCAGCATGGCGATGGTCATGGGACCCACGCCGCCGGGGACGGGGGTGATGCGGTCGGCGATGCCGTCGAGTTCGGCGGAGCGGACGTCGCCGGTCAGACCGGACGGTGTGCGGTGGATGCCGACGTCGATGACGACGGCACCAGGGCTGATGTGTTCGGGTCCGATGAGCCCGCGGACTCCGGTGGCGACCACGACGATGTCGGCGGGCCGGGTGACCGCCGCGAGGTCGATGGTGAACTCGTGCGCGACGGACACGGTGGCGCCGCGCCGCAGCAGGAGCTGGGCCAGCGGCCGTCCGACCAGTTCGCCCCAGCCGACCACGGCGACCAGGGCGCCCTTGAGTGGTATCCCCTCGACGTCCAGGAGTTCGATGACGCCGCTGGGTGTGCAGGGGCGCAGCCCGCGTTCCCCGCGGGCGAGGAGGCCGGCGCTGGCGGTGGTGAGGCCGTCGACGTCCTTGGTGACGGGGATGCGGTCGATCAGCGCGGGCGCGTCCAGCTGTGCGGGCAGCGGGAGTTGGAGCAGGATGCCGGAGACGTGCGGGTCGGCGGCGAGTTCGTCGATCACCGCGGCCACGTCGTCGTGGGCCGCGTTCGGAGGCAGGTGGCGGTGGAAGTCGCGCATGCCGGCTTCCCGGATGGCGCGTCGTTTGGCTGCGACGTACACGGCGCTGGCCGGGTCGTCGCCGACGAGGATGGTCGCGAGGCCGGGGATGCGACCCGAACCCGTGGCCGTGGCCGCGGCGACCTGCTCGGCGACCTGTGCGCGGATGCGCCGGGCGATCCTGGTGCCCTCGATGGTGATGGTCATGGTGGCGAACCGCTTTCTGGTCGTGAGGAACGATTCGCCCGGGTGAGAGGGGTGTGCTGCGTGCGGTCGGCGTGACCGCGGCTGTACGGCGCCGTGACCGGGCCGGCCGCCGGTCTTCGCGGCCGGACGGCTCGGTCGACAGAGGTGGCGCACGACAAGGCCGTCTGTCCCTGCACCGGGCGGTGTTGCGTGCCGGAGAACGGTCCTCCGTCAGGCGAAGACGATGGTGTGGTTGCCGTCGCGGATGACCCGGTCCTCGGCGTGCCACAGCACGGCGCGGGAGAGCACCGCGCGTTCCACGTCGGCGCCGCGGCGGGTGAGGTCGGTCGCGGTGTGCGCGTGGGTGACGCGGACGACGTCCTGCTCGATGATCGGGCCCTCGTCGAGGTCCTGGGTGACGTAGTGAGCGGTGGCGCCGACCAGCTTGACGCCCCGCTCCTTGGCCTTGGCGTAGGGGCCGGCGCCGATGAACGCGGGCAGAAAGGAGTGGTGGATGTTGATGATCGGTACATCGACCTGCTCGATGAAGTCGCCGGACAGGATCTGCATGTAGCGGGCGAGGACGACGAAGTCGATGTTGCCCTTCAGTAGCCGCAGGTGTTCGGCCTCGGCGGCG
Source organism: Streptomyces sp. NPDC007157 (assembly GCF_040634235.1). NCBI lineage: Bacteria > Bacillati > Actinomycetota > Actinomycetes > Kitasatosporales > Streptomycetaceae > Streptomyces > Streptomyces sp. NPDC007157. The sequence continues at coordinate 306,801 of NZ_JBEYFE010000007.1, read as the reverse complement.
GACTTGTCCGCGCCCTGGCAAGGCACGTGGAAGAAGGGGATGCCGAAGCCGCGTACCTCCTCGGCCACGTCGGGGTGATTGGAGATCACCATGGAGACGGCGACGGGGAGTTGACCCTGCCGGTGGCGCCACAGCAGTTCGAGCAGGCAGTGGTCGGACTTGGAGGCGAAGATCGCGACCCGCTTGGGCACCGACATGTCCCGCAGCGTGTAGGTCAGCCCGAACGCGTCCACCAGGCGCCTGTCGAGGTCGTCTCGCAGTGCGGGCAGTGCTGCGCGGAGACTCTCCAGGCCGAAGACGGTGCGCTGGAAGAAGGCACCGCCCTGCGGATTGTCGGAGTACTGGTCGAGGGAGACGATGTTGGCGCCGTGGTCGCTGAGGACCGACGTCACGGCCGCGACGATGCCCGTCGCGTCGGCGCCCTGCACGATCAGCGACGCCTGCTGGGCGGGGGGCTTGCCCGTGGCGGTGCGGGCCGGGGCGTCTTGCGTGAGGGTCATGCGAGGCTGTCCTTCCGGAAGCGGGCGGCCCAGTCGGAGGTGGTCTTGAGCCCGCCGAACGTGTAGAAGTGGATCTTCAACTCGCCGTGGCGGGCGGGGTCGTAGGCCGTGGCGAGGTCGCGCAGGAAACGGTCGGGACCCGCGGTACCCATCAGGTTCGTGATCGAGAACCCGTATTTCCTGACGACGGACGCGCTGGTCCCGACGCCGAAGCGGGACGCGTACGACATGAGCCGGCGCACTCCGGCGGGCCCGGGCACGCCGATCCGGATCGGGAGGCCGATGCCCCGGCCGCGGGCCCCTTCCACCCAGGCGAGCACCGGGTCGACGTCGAACCCGAACTGTGTGATGACACCGCCCTCCAGGGGCTGGGCGGCGAGCGCGGTGTGCTTGTCCCGCAGCGCGGACCAGAGCGTGTCGCCGTCGATCGCCGGGTGGCCTTCGGGGTATCCGGTGATGCCGACGTGCCGGACGCCGTACTCCTGCAGCAGACCCGTGTCGATGAGGGACAGGGAGTCCGCGAACGGGCCCTCGGGGTGTGCCGGGTCTCCGCCGACCAGGAACACGTTGTCGGACGTGCCGTCGGCGTGCAGTCCGGCCAGGAACTGCTCGAAGTCGGCGCGTGATCCGAGACGCCGGGCGGATATGTGCGGCACGGGCACGAAGCCGAGCCGTTTGACCGCGCGGGCCGCCGCCAGGCGCATCTCCAGATCCTCGTTGCCGAGGAAGGTGACGTTGATGCGGGTGCCCTGGGGGATGGTGTCGCAGGCTTCTTCCAGTTTGGGAATGTCCTTGCCGGTCATCTCCAGGGAGAAGTCCTCGAGGAGCGCTGTGCCGACCGCTGTTCGTGCCGTGCTCGCGGGATTCATCGTCTTTCGTCTCGCTTTCTCGTCTGCGGGGGCCGAGTCCTCCGGGCCCCGAGGCACCGCTGGGGCGGGTAGGGCGGGCGGCGACGCGGGGTCGCGTCGCACGACGCGTGGGGCCGGAGCGGTGCCGGGCAGGTGGTCGCGTCAGCGGTCGCGGCGGTAGAAGGTGCGCGCGTGCTCGTTGAACGGGGAGGGCTGGACGGTGGCCCGGATGCGGGGGAAGCCGAGGTCGGCCTCGGGGTCGGTACCGGAACCGGGGTGCTCACCCCAGAGCACCGTCACCTCGGTGCCGGCGGCGGCGTACTCGGCGTCGATCAGGGTCTGCGCCAGCACGGTGCCCACCGGGTCGATCGACGCGCTCTGCATCGTGACGCCGACCGGACCGGCGGCGCTCTCCACCCGATGGCGGGCGTAGCTGAGCACGAAGCCGGGGTCCTGGCCCTCCCCGATGACCGTGCGCACGTCGTCGGGGTCGAGGACGAGGGTGACCTTGGTACGGCGGACCTCGCCCTTGGCCTTCTCCAGAGCGTCCCGGCCCAGGAAGTCGTGGTTGAAGGAGATCATCTTCCCGTAACCGAGTTCGTACGGGGAGACGTAGTAGTCCTCGATGTCCTCGGAGAAGTAGCTGCCGTTCAGCGGGCGCTTGCCCTCGATGCCGAACAGGGCCAGGTGCCGCCGGTAGTCGAGCAGTTCGGGGTCGGTGTAGATGCCGGGCACCGGCGAGGGGATCCAGCCGCTCTCCACGCTGGGCGTGGCGTAGGCCAGGGCGCCGACCTGGATCAGACCGAGCGGCTCGCCGACCTTCAGGAACGTCTCGTGGACGTACGCGGCGTGCTCCCAGGGGCCGATGAACTCGAAGCCGGCCTGGCCGGCCATGCCGTGCCGCAGGGCGCGGATGGGGCGGCCGTCCAGGGTGACCGCGCTGGAGTGGAAGAACTTGGTCTCCGGCAGCGGCCCGCCGAAGGCGCGCTCGACGAGTTCCGCGGCCAGCGGGCCCTGGATCTGGTAGCGGAACAGCTTCGGGGCACCGCCGCCGGGCCGGAAGGCGGACGAGGGGTCGGTGACGAAGCCGACGTCGTAGCCGCCCTTCTCCGCGTGGTACTGCACCCAGTGCTGAGCCGCGGGGATACCGCTGAGCAGGTACTTGTTCTCGCACTCGCGGGCGAGGATCCCGTCGGTGACGATGTGGCCGTTGCGGGTGACCGGTACGTACTGCTTGGCCTGCCCGATGGCGAACTTCTCGAAGTTGTTGGCGCCGTGGTCGGCGAGTACCCGCGTCGCGTCCGGGCCCTCGATCCACATGTCGTACATGTGGTGCGAGAGGTTGAGCAGGGCCACGCCCTCGTGCCACGCGGCCTGCTCCTGACGCCAGCCGGTGTACTCGCGCTCGACGACCTCGGGGGTCCACGGCTCGGCGTTCGGCTGCCACAGCAGCTTCATCGGCGAGCCGGCCTTGTCGATGCCGTCCTGGAGGGAGGGGGTTGCCATAACGGCTCCTCTTTCTTCACTGTCTGTCCCGTGAGAGCTAGATCGATCTAGTAGCCGCCAGCGACAGGCCAACACGACCGACCTGCCGGCGGACCGGGGCGCTAAAACGATCTAGCGAAAGCTAGCAGAGCGGTCCCGCTCAGGAGAGACGCCCGTTTCGCATTCATTACGTGCGATCGACGCACTCGACGTAGGCGGCCGCCATGTGTACCGCGTCGAGGCTCGCGCGGACGTCGTGCACACGCACACAGAACGCGCCCCCGACCGCCGCGAGCGCGGAGACGGCGACCGTCGCCACGTCACGCGCCGCGGGCGGCACCTCGCCGGCACCGCCCTCCGCGAGGGCCGAGCACGAACTCCCGTGCACGGCGCCGCGGTTCCACCCGGGCAAACCACCCTGCGAAAGAAGGCGGGCGACGACGTATGCGGCATCAGTCCGGGGCCGAGTATCAGCTCCACCACACCGGCGGTGAACGCCATCGTGCCCGGCATGGCGAGGGCCGCCAGCACCTGGTACCCGTGGGCCTGAGCCGGAGCCGCCGCCGGGCCCACACCCGCGACCACCCGCGCCGCGTCGAAGAACGCCTCCGCGAGGTCGACCTCGTCGAACTCTTACATCGCCCTGCAGAAGGGCGCCGTCCAGGGCCGCGGCATCGCCCTGCTCCCCCAGCGGTCGGCATACGAGGGGGCTGACTGGTCGCGGGCCGTTGGGGCGCCGTGGAGCAGCCCCGGTCAGTCGCGTCGGTGCAGCGTCAACCAGCCTGTGGAATCGCGCTGTTGGTGATCGGTGATCGGCTCGTATCGTTACCGCATGTGGCCATATGCGGTATGGGGGCTGGTCGGTGCCGCCCTGTACAGATGTCTCATCGTCCGGGCTGCCGTCCTGCGCGACCGTGACCCGTTCCAGCACCGGAACGGGCGGTGGGACTACCCCGACGGGCCCGGTACCGGCGCCTTCGTCGCGGGTCTGTGCGTGCACGCCGTCCTCGGTGCGGCGGTCGGTTGTGCGGCGGCCTTGGCAGGTACGGTCAAGCCCCTGGTCGCGCTGGTCCTGGGGGTCGTCACCCCGATCGTGTTCAAGCCGGTCGGCCGGCTCGCCCTCAAGCTCCTGGTACCCGATGCCCTGGACGGGGGAACCGAGGTATGGGTGACCGACCGCCGGTACTGGAACACGCCGCCCGGTCACCCTCCCGTAGCCTCCGCCGGCCCGTATCCCTGGGCCGACGAACTGGCCCGGCGTATCCGCGCGCAGGAGGTGGCCCGGCCGGTCAACCTGAAAGACGCCCACCTCAGAGGGGCGGACTTGACCGGGGTGGATCTTCCCTGGGTCTACGCGCGACTGGGCACGCTGCCAGGGGTGTGCCTTCGGGAGGCGAACCTGTCCAGGGGCTTCTTCTATGTGGCGAACCTGATCGGCGCCGACCTGACCCGGGCCCGCTTGGAGGGCGCGGAACTGGGCTCCGCGAGGCTGGTCCGGGCACAGCTGACAGGGGCCGACCTGACCGGGGCGGACCTGACAGGGGCGAACCTGCTGGACGCGGACCTGGCGGGAGCACAGCTTCCAGGAGCGGACCTGGGCGGGGCGGTGCTCGTCCGGGCGAACCTCACCGGCGCCGACCTGACCGGGGCCCGGCTTGAGCGGGCCGACCTGACGGGCGCGGACCTGAGCGGCGCGGACCTGACGGGCGCGAACCTCGCCGGGGCACGGTGGACGTCGGAGACCGTCTGGCCCGTCGGGTCGGCCGACCGGATGCAGGACGATTCGGAGCAGCTCTTCGAGGACGTGTACCGCCTGCACGGCTGGTCGCCCGAACCCTACAAGCCCGACCGGAAGAGCCAACCTCCTTTCTTTCAGCGGCTGTTGATCGCCTTCTGCGATGCCGCCCCGGCGTTCCGGCCACTGCGGGCCGGTGACGTCGGCCACGGCAAGGAGCCGCAGACCGCCGGGCGCAACAGGCTCGTCGGGCGGGACGGTCTCAGGGACGCGCTGAAGTCCGGGACGACCGTTTCCGGGGCCTCCCTGTCAGGCGCGGAGCTGTACCGCATCGACCTCACGGGAGTGAACCTCACCGGAACGGACCTCAGCCGGGCCGACCTCACGAAAGCGACCCTGACGGGCGCCGACCTGAGCCGGGCCGACCTGACCCGGACGCGTCTGACGCACGCGAATCTGTCGGGAGCCGACCTGAAAGGCGCGGACCTGGCCGGAGCCAACACCGTCAGCGCTGACGTGACCGGGGCGATCCTGACCGGCGCGAACCTGCGCGACGTCTATCTGGTGGGCGTGGACCTGTCCGGAGCCCGCCTGACCCGAACGAACCTGACCGGCGCCCTGCTCTCGGGGACGAAGCTCACCGGAGCGGACCTGACCGAAGCCGACCTGACCGATGTCGCACTGGACAAGGCGGGTCTGCGCGGCGCGAAGCTCCTGCGGGCCCAGCTGACCTCTGCCCACCTGAGCGAGGCGGACCTGACCAAGGCCATCCTCACGGAAGCCGACCTGACCTGCGCCCATCTCTTCGCCGCGGACTTCTCCCAGGCCCGGATGATCAGGGCCAGGCTCACCCTGGCCTTTCTGTACAAGGCGAGGCTGACGGGGGCCGACCTCACCCACGCGGACCTGGCCGGAGCCCACCTGACCGAAGCACGCCTCGACGGGGCCAGGCTGGTCGGAGCCCGGCTGCGCGGCGCGGACCTGATCGGGGCCGACCTGACCGGAGCCCACACCGACGGCGCCGACTTCGCGGAGGCGGTCTGGTCCAGCAGTACCAAGTGGCCCCGCACGATCGCCGATACCATCCAGGCGCGCTCCGAAACCACCCCCGACGGCACCTTCCGCATACGGGCCACCATCCCTGGCAAGCACCACTCGCCCAGCGGGGGAACCTCCGATCGGTAGTTGGAAGTCGTCCAAGAACCTCTGCAACCGGATCGCCCGGCGCCACTCCTCCGCCGTACCACTTACCCCTGGCCGGCGGGTGCAGCGCCGGCCGGCCATCATGCTGACTTTCCGGTACCCCGTGCGCCGCCCGTCTGCATGAGAACGCGGCCGCTGCCGAGGTGGTCCTGCCTCCACCACCGCCACCGCGCTCGATCCGATGGCCGGTCGACGCGGCGAGCAGGTCCACCGAGGCGACCGCGACGGCGGAGTCGTCGACGAACCAGACTGCCACGCGGAGGAGTTGACTCGGGCAGATAGCGCCGGAACACACTCAACGCGACGGAACGGCATCTTATGTTGCGTGCCGCGCCCTCCCCTCCCGTGCACAGCGGCGGGCAGCATTCGGCCGAATGATCGCGGTTGCGGTATGCGATGCGAGGACGAAGAGCGGGTCGGACCCCGCTGGATCGCGCCCTGCCCGTGCTCATCATGTCCTGCGCACAGCAGAGGAGCCGCCCCGTCATGTGCCAAGCCGCCGAAAACGAACAGTCGATCCATGGCCATGGCCCGGAGACGAGTCCGCCACGGGAAGGGGGGCGGCACGCGTCCCGCAGAGCGGTACTGGGCGCCGTGGCGGCCACCGCCGTCGCCGCACCGCTGCTCGGAGCGGCCCAGGCCGCGGCCGCGACATCCGCGAGCGCCCCCGGCCCGACCCTGTCGCTCGTCCTGCTCGGAACCAATGGCGGACCGCCGCCACTGGCGAACCGCTACGGCATCGCGTCCGCCCTGGTCGTCAATGGCCGGACATACGTCGTCGACTGCGGCCGCGGAGCGGTGACCCAGTACCTGCGCGCAGGGCTGTCGATGCCCTCCCTCGCCGGTATCTTCCTCACCCACCTCCACGCCGACCACATCGTCGACTACTACTCGTTCCCGCTGCTGTCGGCGGGTGCCTCGGGCGCACAGGGCTTCCAGAAGGCGATCGACGTGTACGGCCCCGGCTCCGCCGGTATCGCCTCAACGGTCGTCGGTGCACCCGGTCCCGTGCCGGGCACCGTCGAGATGAGCAATCTGGCCGGGCAGGCATACGCCGCCTCTCCCACCTTCTTCATGACCGAACACGCCGGTACCGACCCGGCGACCCTGCTGAACGTCCACGACATACTGCCGCCGGCCGCGACCGGCGCCTCCACGACGAACACCGCACCCGCCATGCGGCCCTTCACCGTCATGGAGAACGACGACGTCAAGGTCAGCGCCGTCCTCGTACCGCACGGCGCGGTCTACCCCGCCTATGCCTACCGGTTCGACACCGACCGCGGCAGCGTCGTCTTCTCCGGCGACACCGCCCCCACCTCCAACATCATCACGCTCGCCAAAGACGCGGACGTCCTGGTCCACGAGGCCATCTACCCCGCCGGGCTGGCGAGCCTCGGCCTACCGCAGTCCGTCATCGACCACATCCTGACCACCCACACCAACGTCGCGGAACTCGGCCGTATCGCGGCCGAAGCCGGTGCCGGCACTCTGGTCGCCACGCACCTCGGCCCGGGAGACCCGGCCGCCGTCTCCGACGCGACCTGGCGAGGACTGCTCCGTGACAGCGCTCACCGGTCCGGGTACGGCGGCCGCACGCTCCTGGGCACGGACCTGATGCACGTGCCTGTTCGGCGCGGCCGCGGCCGCCAGGGGTAGCGGAAAACGGGTTCTCGATGGTGTTGGCAGCCTCCAGGCGCGGACCTCATTGTCGACGCGAACAGATTCGCCAAGGAGCACCAGCCGTCCCACACCTCTCGGCTGACGGTCGTTGGGACGGACCTCGACAACGGTCGCGGGGTGTCCCTCCGGGCGCCGGTCCGGGAGGGGCGTCCGTCCACGGGGCGTCATGTCCGTTCCTTCTTGGGAAAAACGTACTCGTCGAGGACCAGGCCGACGGCGACGGCCGCCGGGATGGCGACAAGGGCGCCGATGATGCCCAGGAGCGCGCCGCCGACCAGCACGGCGAGGACGGTGACGAGCGGGTGGACGTCGACGGCGAACTTCATGGCCCTCGGCACGATGAGGTAGTCCTCGGCGACCCGGAAGACGATGTAGAAAACGGCCGTCGCGATCGCGACGGGGACGGACACGGACAGGGCGACCAGGCTGACGACGATGCCGGCCAGGGTGGAGCCGACGATCGGGATCATGTCCATCAGCGCTGTGAAGATCCCCAGCGCGGCGGCGTACGGAACACCGGTCGCCGCGCACCAGCCGAAAGTCGCCACGCCGGCGATCCCGGAGGTGACGAGGTTGCCGAGCATGAACTTGCCTATCCGGTTCATGATCTCTTCGGCCACGCCCTCGACGCGCTCGCGGTGGCTGACCGCCACGAAGCGGAAGCAGAACTGTTTGATGGCCGGCAGCGCCGCCATGCAGTACAGGGTCACCGTGATCACGATCGCCGTGGAGGTGAGGGTGCTCAGGACCATCTGGCCGGCGCCCAGAACCCCTCCGGCCAGGCCGGTGGCTCCGCCTCCCGACCCGATCTGCTGCTTGGCCTTCTCGACCACGTGGTAGCGGTCCTCCAGGCGCCCGATCGCCGACTGGTGGTCGTGGAGCTGCTGTAACCAGCCCGGTACGGCGTCGACCAGTGCCGAGACCTCCTTGGTCACCGGCGGGATGACCAGTGCCAGGAACCCGCCGAGCACCATGACGAACCCCGTCAGCACGATCGCGACGGCCCAGCCGCGCCGCAGACCCCGGCGAGTGAACCAGACGACGAGCGGTTCCAGGCTGATCGCGATGAACACCGCCAGCAACAGCAAGGTCAGCATCGAGCTGACCCGCAGTACCGTCTGGACGGCCAGCCACGCCAGGCTCGCCCCCAGCCCCAGAGCGAACCCCACGGTCACCCACGACCGCCGACGACGCTCACGCGCATCCCGGTGCGGAGACTCCTGGAACTCGGACCGGGGCGCCGGCACGCCATCCGCGGAGCCCGCGCCAGGGTCGTGCGCGCGCGTCCCCTCGACAGCGCCGTGCTCCTCACCAACGGCCCCGGGGCCGCGCTCCTCACCAACGGCCCCGGGCTCGGACTGCGCAGACATCGCAACACCTCTCCTCGACTGCCTCGGACGGGCGTGGGTACCACTGCGGGACACCGTCGGCCGCCCGTTCGCGGTGCCGGGCGCGGGCAGCCCTGTTCGCCCTGTGCCGTCACCCACGAGCAGGTCGTCCAGGACGGGCCGGCGGCACCGGCGCCGGGTACCCAGACGCTCCGCTGGTACCGCCGCGTCCGCGGTCGGGCATCCGCAGCGAGGAAGTGCGCCGCCGTGTGTCTAACTCGACGTCATCGAGCTGCCCAAGCGGCAATTCGTCCAGACAGGTGTCCTGTTCGAGGATGCCGTCGGCGCCAAGCCGTTTCTGATAGCTCTTCGACTGTGTCTCGGAGCCAGATGACCATCGGGGTGACGACCAACGGCCGTTGAAGGTGTAGTCGCGTTTGATGCCCCTATGGATGTCAACCAGCGGGAGCTGGTGTTGCAGGTCGTCTGCCAGTTCGTCGGTCTCGGCGAACTCTGTGGGGAGCTTCCGAGGCCCGGGGCCTCGACTTCGGGGGCCTTTGCTGCCGGACCGTCGGCGGGTTGTGCCGAATGAGCCTGGGAGTCCCGCCGCTGCCGGGAATCAGCCGCTCAAGCGGTTGCGCAGCAGTGCCTTGCCCAGGTCCGCGCCCTTGCGGCTGTCAGCCTGTGCCTTGGTGAACAACTCGACCAGTTGTGCGTCCTTCTCCCGCTCGGCGTCCTTGATGAAAGTGTCCAGCCGCGGTGATCCTTCCGGACTCTGTGGCGCCGGCCATCGTCGTCACTCTGTCCGTTGTGTTGAAGCGGGTGTCGACCCGCCGGCCTTGTCGGCCGGACTGGCCGAGTACCTCGCAGGGACACGACGCACCATGGGAGCCGGTCACCATGGCGATCGCACCCACCCGACAGTGCCGCGGTTGCCCGGCACCGCCAGCTGTGCGCCGGCGAATTTCCCGCAGCTGTCCCGCTGGAGCTCCTGGTCAGGAGTCCGGATGTGTGCCGCATGGCCCGGAACCAACTCCTGCGAGTGTGGGTCAGGACTTGCCGCGGCCGGTGATGAGGTCGCGGGCCCGGTCCACCAGGCCGGCGCCCGGAGCGAGGAGCTTGTTCGCGGGCGGGGTGTTCGGCGCGGAGGGGTGCGGGCGGGTCGGGGCGAGGGACTTGGCACGGCGGATCTTGTCCCCGAGGTCGTTGAGCGCCTCCGGAGAGCAAGCCTGCCGCAGCATCGGGAACAGGTTCTCCTCCTCGTCCTGGACGTGCGCGGAGACCTCGTCCATGAGCTGCTGCAGCAGCGGACTCATCCGGGCGTCCTCGGTGTCCGTCCTCTCCAGCTCCTTCAGGAGCTTCTCGACCCGGGTGTGGTCCGCGATCTCCTTGTCCGCGATCCGGTCGCCGCCCTCGATGTGCTCACGCACCGCCGGATACAGGTACTCCTCCTCGGCGACCGAGTGCCGTACCAGTTCGATGGTGACGTCGTCCACGAGATCACGGAGTTCCTGCCCGCCGCCCGGCATCCCCTGGATCCGGGCGAACATCTCCTCGACCTCCCGGTGGTCGGTCATCAGTTCCGCAAGCGCGTCTCCGCCATGTCCCATCGTCCATCCGCCTCTCGTCTCGCTGGTGGTGCCTGGGCCGGGTCGATCCCGCCCAGCTGTCAGTGGTTCCCCACCGGGATGGGCGCGGCGCCACCTCGGGCGAGGTCCACCCGGTCGGGTGCCTGTGTCGTTCCGGGAGCAACGAACCGGCCGGTCCATCACCGTGCGTATGCCGGGCGATACGGAAGGCCCGGTGGTCGGGTCACTTGGTACCGCTGCCTCCCCCGGCCGAAGGAGCCGCTGGAGCCGGGCTGCCGGCGGGACTGAGCATGGGCGCCGAGTACCCGCCACACGGCAGCGAATCCCAGGCCGAAGGGGCGTGGCTGACGTGGCCCGCGGCTGCTCGCCGGTAGCGTCGCGGCGGAGCGGACAGACACCGCGCATCGGCCATGCCGGCGAGTGTCGCCCCTCCGCGGGAGCCGGCGGTCTCCCGGGGTGGCGGGCAGGGCACCCACGAGGCGCTTCCCGCGCTGGACTCGGCTGAGGAGGACCATGACCGAACTGTCGCAGCCGGTCGGCGAGACGACCGGGTCCTCCGCCGCTCCGGCGCCGCTCGGGCGCAGACTGCTGGGCTGGGCCACCACCACCGACCACAAGGTGATCGGTCGGCTGTACATGGTGACAGCGTTCTGTTTCTTCCTCCTCGCCGGCCTGCTCGCCCTCGGCATGCGTGCGGAACTGGCCCGCCCCGGGCTTCAGCTGATGAGCCAGGACTTCTACAACGAGCTCTTCACCATCCACGGCACGATCATGATGCTGCTGTTCGCGACCCCGATGTTCGCGGGGTTCGCGAACGCGGTGATGCCCCTGCAGATCGGCGCCCCGGACGTGGCGTTCCCCCGGCTGAACGCGCTGTCGTACTGGATGTACCTGTTCGGCGGGCTGATGGTGGTCTCCGGGTTTCTTCTGCCGGGGGGCGCCGCGTCGTTCGGGTGGTTCGCGTACGCGCCGCTCAACAGCGCGTACTACTCCCCCGGCGCGGGCGCCGACCTGTGGGTGATGGGGCTGGTGGTCACCGGCGTGTCCACCACGCTGGGCGCGGTCAACTTCGTCACGACGATCCTGTGCCTGCGGGGCCCGGGCCTGACCATGTTCCGGATGCCGATGTTCACCTGGAACGTGCTGTTCACGTCGGTCCTGGTGCTGCCGGCGTTCCCGGTGCTCACGGCCGCGCTGCTGGCTCTGGAGTGCGACCGGAAGTTCGGCTCGCACGTCTTCGACGCGCACAACGGCGGGGCGTTGCTGTGGCAGCACCTGTTCTGGTTCTTCGGGCATCCCGAGGTGTACATCGTGGCGCTGCCGTTCTTCGGGATCGTCTCGGAGATCATCCCGGTGTTCTCGCGCAAGCCGCTCTTCGGCTTTCTGCCGATGATCGGGGCCACGACCTCCATCACCATGCTGTCCGCGGTGGTGTGGGCGCATCACATGTTCGTGACCGGGGCGGTGTTGCTGCCGTTCTTCTCCGTGATGTCGTTCCTGATCGCGGTGCCGACCGGGATCAAGTTCTTCGCGTGGATCGGGACGATGCACCGGGGTTCGCTCTCGTTCGAGACGCCGATGCTGTGGTCGGTGGGGTTTCTGGTGTCGTTCCTGCTGGGCGGGTTGAGCGGGGTGCTCCTCGCATCGCCCCCGCTCGACTTCCATGTCACCGACTCGTACTTCGTGGTGGCGCATCTGCACTATGTGCTGTTCGGCACGGTCGTGTTCGCGATGTTCGCCGGGTTCTACTTCTGGTGGCCCAAGTTCACCGGGAAGATGCTCGACGAACGGCTCGGCAAGGTGCACTTCTGGCTGCTCTTCCCCGGATTCCAGTTGACGTTCCTGGTGCAGCACTGGCTCGGTGAGCAGGGGATGCCGCGACGGGTCGCCGACTATCTGCCGGCGGACGGGTTCACGCTGCTCAACACCCTTTCCTCGGCGGGCGCGTTCCTGCTCGGGATCTCCACACTGCCGTTCCTCTACAACGTCTGGCGTACGGCCCATCGCGGGCGGCAGGTCGAGGAGGACGACCCCTGGGGATACGGACGCAGCCTGGAGTGGGCCACCTCCTGCCCACCGCCCCGGCACAACTTCGTGGCGCTGCCCCGGGTGCGGTCGGAGTCCCCGGCGTTCGACCTGCACCATCCGGGGATCGTGCGACAGGCGGAGCGGGAGGGGCTGCGGTGAAGGTCGAGGCACTGCTCTTCGGTGGGGTGGCCGTCTTCTTCGGTGCGGCCGCCACGCTCTACGGCGTGTGGTCCGACGCCGATCCGGCCGGTACGGCGGCGCTGATCGTGGCGTTCGGGATGGCCGCGATGGTGTCGTTCTTCTGCGCCACCCAGTACGTCCGGCACGGTCCGCGCCCGCAGGACCGTACGGACGCGGAGGTGGCGGACTCCGCCGGGCCGCTGGAGTTCTTCCCGCCGCACAGCCCCTGGCCGATCGTCACCGCGTTCGGGTTCGCCGTCGCGGCGGTGGGGGTGGTGTTCGGGCTGTGGCTGTTCCTCATCGGCTTCGGCGTTCTGGCTCGGGGTGTTGCCGGGCTGGTGTTCCAGTACCTGAACCGGGGGGTTGGTCAGGGGGACTGAGCGGCCTGCGGGGGGCGCCCGGCCGGAACGACGTCACCGGGCGGTGGTCGCTCTCGTAGCCACCGGCGAGGGTCTGCCGTACCTCCCCCGTCTCCTCGCCCACGGTCAGCAGTTCCTGCTCGGTGTGCAGCAGGGTGCGGCACAGCGTGCGGGTCACGAAGAAGGCGGCGACCGGGGCCACGATCAGGGCGATCCGGAAGATCCAGGTCAGGGCGTTCACCGAGATCCGGAAGCTCTGGGCGATGACGTCGTTGCCGCCGGCCAGCAGCAGCACGGCGTAGAAGGTGACGCCGGCGACGCCGAGGCCAGTACGCACAGGCCGCTCGCGTGGCCGGTCGCTGAAGTGCTGCTCGTGGCTGTCCTCGCCGGTGAGCCGTTGCTCGACGAAGGGGTAGGCGTACAGGACGAGGAAGAGCAGCGCGGGCAGCACGACGGCCGGCAGCAGGACGTTCCACATGAGCGTGTGCCCGGCGAGGTTCGTCTCCCAGGGCGGGACGAGGCGCAGCGAGCCTTCGAGGAAGCCGACGTACCAGTCCGGCTGGGAGCCGGTCGACACCTGGTCCGGTCGGTAGGGGCCGTACGTCCACACCGGGTTGATCTGCGCGACACCGGCGAGCACCACCAGTAGCCCGGAGACGGCGAGGGACAGGCCGATGGAGGAGGCCGCGAACTGGGGGTAGAGCGGCTTGCCGGTCACGTTCTTGTTCATGTGTCCCGGGCCGTGCCACTGGGTGTGCTTCAGGTAGAACACCAGCATCAGATGGAGGGTGACCAGGGCGAGCAGCGCACCGGGCAGCAGCAGGATGTGCAGGGTGTACAGCCGCGGAATGATGTCGTGACCGGGAAACTCGGAGCCGAAGACGAACATGCCGAAGTACGTCCCGACCACCGGGATCGACAGCATGATGCCCTGGGCGATCCGCAGGCCGGTGCCGGAGAGCAGGTCGTCGGGGAGCGAGTAGCCGGCGAAGCCCTCGGAGAGGGCGAGCGTGAAGAGGGTGACACCGATGGCCCAGTTCAGCTCGCGCGGCCTGCGGAAGGCGCCGGTGAAGAAGACCCGCAGCAGGTGCATGCCGATCGCGGCGACGAAGACCAGCGCGGCCCAGTGATGGGTCTGCCGCATCAGCAGACCGCCGCGGACGTCGAAGCTGATGTGGAGGGTCGAGTCGAACGCGCCCGACATCAGCGTCCCGCGCAGGGGTTCGTACGTGCCCTCGTAGACCACGTCCGCCATCTCGGGGGTGAAGAAGAACGTCAGCCACACGCCGGTCAGCACCAGCACGATCAGGCTGTAGAGGGCGATCTCGCCGAGCAGGAACGACCAGTGGTCGGGAAAGGACTTGCGCAGCAGCCGACCGGCCCCGTCGTGGACGGGCAGCCGGGCGTCCACCGCGTCCGCGAACCGTTCCCCGCGGTGGCGTTCCTCGCCCCCGTCCGGTCCCGTCCCCCTCATTCGGCGCCCGCGGCGCTTCGCGCGCATCGCACTGACCTCACGTGACGCCCTCCTCAGGACCGTGTGCCTCGCACTCTCGCCATCCCTTGCCCGGGAGCCGCGGCACGACTGCCCCGCCGCCGCGAAACACTCGCGCGACCGGGCCTCGGCACCCGATCGGATGAGTCGCCGACGTTCCCAGCGCGAGGGTCCCGACCGCTGGGTCACCAGCGACGACCGGAGGCGCAACGGGTCACCCGACGAACTGGGGAGGCGCCTCATGCCAGGTGGGGTACCTGTGACCGCAGGGTCGGCCCGCCGCTCGTCGACTTCGATAAGGACGACAGCGCCGCCCTGAGGCGCGCCGGCACCGTGGATTGCTGCAGAGCGCACCCCCGGCCGAAGGCTCAAGGCGGGTTTCACAACCGGAGCCGTCCGGCGGTGGACCGTCTCGTCCGGGCGGGAGGTTAGGGGGCGCAGAGTGTCGCGGCGGCAGTGACCGACGCGGACGTGGTCATCACGACGCGACCCCCGCGGACCCGCAGGTCGCCTCGGTCGCGCTCGTCCGGACGGCGTGCTGGCGCACGCCCGCACGGGCACCCTCTCATCGACATGAGCAGCGTCAGCCCTCAGGATCACCGAGGCCCGGCGCGACAAGGACGTCCGCGTCCTGGACGCCCCCGGGTCCGGTGGCGAGGCCGGCGCCGTCGACGCCGTGCTGTCCGTCATGGTCGGCGGCGACGCGGGCGACTTCGCCGACGCCGACCCGCTCTTCCGTACCCTCGGGACGACCGTCGCACTGACGGTGTTCCGGTGCCGCTATCCACCGGGCCCCCGCCCTCGCTGCAGGCCCTCTCTCCCTGCGGTGATGCACCGCTGGTGGATCCGGCCGTCGCCCGGCCACCCGCCTCGATGATCTCGCCCTGGAGTGCTGCGCCGCCCTACCCCACGCAGTCTTCCTTCGACTGACAACTACTGCAGGTCAGCCACGGCGGAGGCCCGGCAGCCTTGATCGCCTCACCGCCCAAAGGTACAAGAACTGGTCAGCGCTGCCCGCCGCGTCCCTCGAAGTCCCGTCGTACGGCCGCGCCTTGATCCTCAACCAGCCCTGGGTCTTCCGGAACATCCAGGACGGTCGCGCAGTGCTCGCACAGTTTCCCGTCTCCGGCTGGTGTCCCGCACACCTTGCAGAACCGCTGGACCTGCAGGTCTTCGGTCTTCTCCGTCATGGCCTCTCCCGGACGGGCGAACAGCGTCCGCCGCCGGGTACCCCGAGCAGCAGCAAAGATCTACTGGCGTCGTGGCGGCGTCGGCGCGTCCACGTCGTGCGTCGAGGCGTCGGGCACGCGGAAGCATGCGCTGACCGACTTCCCGTGGGGACAGGGGTGCGACTCCCATGCGTCGGCCACGGCGTCCACCAGGAGCATGCCGCGCCCGCCGAGGCTTTCGGTGCCGGCCTCCCGAGGAACCGGCAGGTCACGGGAGTTGTCGTGCACGGAGACATGCAGACAATGGTCGTCACAGATCATCACCAACTGGGCGCTGCTGTGGGCGTGCCGGTGTGCATTGGTCACCAGCTCGGAAACGGTGAGCAGTATCGCGTCCACCGTCTGCGGAGCAGCGGTGGTCCAGCCCCGCGCGTCCAAATGCTCACGTGCCCAGTCACGGGCGGTCTTCACTTCACTGTTCAAGGGCAGCGTGCGCGCCCAGCCCACTGCCCGGAGCGACGAACTTTCCACGGCGATCCTTCCTAGTTGAGGCGAGTGCGGTCAGCGATGGCATCAAAGCTTCCCCAGAGGCGCCGGACTTGGGCCCGACGCGCGGGTCGGCAGCGGCCCGACGTGCCTGCTCGGCCAGCCGTCGTCCCTGACGGCTCGCGGCGAGTTGCTCGATGCGTTCCGTCGTGCCTGGAATGGCACCCCCTTCTCAAGACACCGTGCCTGCACCTGCTTCGGATACCCTCCAAAACGTCGATCCAGCCCTGCCGCTCGGCACCCCCCAGAACACGTGCCCTCAGCGCCGCCCCGCGCCTGCGGTCGCCGCAGTATGAGCGAGCGTGCCATCGGCACGTCGTCGGAATCGGCCTCAAAATCGGGCACGCGGCGGTCTGGAAGCGCGGTCCGCGAGCAGACCGATGACAGCGATCACGTACGCGTGGGTGATGCCGACGACGCTTCCGAAACCAGTTTCTGGGCGCAAGGCCGTCGCGGCAACGGAGGCACACCCGTAACCGAACTCAGCCAGTCACAGCGCCCAGCCGTGGGAGGCCGATTCCGCCTCGAGTTCCACGTTCCGTCGATGCGACGGAGCAGGGAGGCGAGAAGGTCCGCAAGACCGTCAGAAGCCTGCCTGTCCGAGCGGCCGGCCGGGCGCGCGGGTCCAGCAGGAAACCGTGGCATCCGCCCCCGGGGAAGAAGGGGACGGGCCATGCCATACGACACCAGGGCCCTGGCAGCCTTCCGACAGCCAGCGAGGTCCTGGCACGAGACCAAGCGGCCACCCTGGCGGGCCCAGGAATCGCTGGGAAAGATCGACTGGTCTCGCCTCGGGCCGCTCACCCGCCGCAACGCGACCATGCTCTGTGGTCACTGGGGAGACCTGTGCCCGCCCTTCCATCATGGCTGACCGAACCGCTCTGGGACCAATTCGCAGCCCTGCTGCCCGAGCGGCCGGAGTACCACCCGGACCATCCACTCGGCTGCCACCGCCGACGCATCAGCAACCGGATCATCTTCGACAAGGTGCTGCAACTGCTGCGCTTCGGCTGTTCTTACGAGGCGATCGCCGACACAACCTGCTCGGCCACCACGATCCGCAGCCGCCGCGACGAATGGACACGACTGGGCGCTTTCGCCCGGCTCATGCAGCTCGCGCTGGAGTCCTACGACCGGATCGTCGGTCTCGTCCTCGACCAGATCGCCGTCGACGGAGCGATCACCAAGACACCTGGAGGCGGGGAGGCCACCGGACGTTCACCGGTCGACCGCGGCAAACAGGGACTGGAGCGCTCGGGCATGACGGATGGATACGGCATGCCGCTGGGCCGTGTCCTGGCCGGTGCCAACCGCCTCGACTCGCCGCAGCTCGCCCCGACTCTGGACCGTCTGGAGGGCCACGGCCCGTTGCCCGACATCATCACCGTGCACTTGGACGCCGGCTACGACTCGGACACCACCCGCGCTCTGCTCAGCGAACGCGGCCTGCACGGATGCATCGCACACAAGGGGAAGAAGGTCTCGCCCGGGGCTACGAGCGTCGCGTCACTGTCATTGATGCCTTCTTCGACTCGCCGACGCAATCATCACCGTGCGCAGCCTGATCCGGCGGTCCTGGACAACTCACCGCTGGGACGAACGCCCGAAGCGCCGGCCGTGATCCTTCGGCCCCGCTTCGGTCACTTCGGCAGATCGGCGGAGAGGAAGGGAGCAAGGAGCGCGAACAACGCGTCGGGGCGGTCGAGGGGGATGATGTGGCCGCAGTCCTGGAGATGGTGTCCGACCAGGTCATCGGCGATGGGACGGAGTTGGCGTTCGAGCCCGGTGCCGACGGGGTGAGAGCCGACGGCCATGGTGGGCATGGTCAGCCGAGCCGTCGCGACGGCGTCCTGGATCTGCTGCGCGCTGGTGGGCAGGGCCCGGTAACAGGAGAACGCGCAGCGCAGGGCTTCGCTCCCGGTGTACGCGTGGACGAAGGCCGCACGGATGTCGTCGGGTACTCCTCGCCCGAGCGTCCCCGAGTCGAGGAACCAGTCGATGTACGGGGCCTCGTTGCCGACCAGGACGGTCTCGGCGAGGCCGGGGACGGCGTGGAAGCCGAACCACCACGGGGCATCCCCCGCCACGACGTGCTCTGCTCCGGGCAGGCGGCCGAGCAGTGCCTCCATCACGACCAGGCGCCGGACGAGGCCGGGGCGGCGCAGCGCGAGCAGGACGGCGGGGGCGGCGCCCGCGTCGATGCCCACCACCGCTGCCGAGGGCTCGCCGAGTGCGCCGAGCAGCCCTTCGGCGTCGGCGGCGAGGGTGCCTGCGTCGTAACCCTCGATGGCACGTGCACTGTCACCGAAGCCTCGCAGGTCCGGGGCGATGACCCGGTACTGCCCGGCCAGTCGGCCCATGATGCCGCTCCAGAGTTGCCAGGTGTGCGGGAAGCCGTGCAGCAGGAGAACCGCAGGTCCGTCCCCGGCGATCGCGACATTGAGTTGGACGCCGTTCGTCGCGATGCGGCGCAGGTGGTGTGCGGTGGTGACGGGCATGACGGCTCCTCCGACTGGTTACCATTGGTGACCACAGAACGATAGGTAACTGTCCGACCGCTTCCTAGACGGCACTTTCAGGGAAGGTGGTGAGCCACAGGTGACCACCCGAGGAGCCCGGGCCGCCGGTCGCGGGGTACGCGGCGATCTGTTCGATCCCCGTTGCCCGACGCGACAGTTGCTGGACCGCATCGGTACGAAGTGGACGTCCATGGCCGTCAAGACGCTCGCCGATGCCGCACCGGACGAGGTGCGCTTCGCGGAGCTGAGACGTCGGATGCCCGGCGTCTCACAGAAGATGCTGTCCGTGACGCTGCGAAGCCTGACCCGCGACGGGCTGGTGTCGCGCCGGGTCGAACCGACCGCGCCGCCGCGGGTCTTCTACCGTCTCACCGGACTCGGGCTGTCTCTGGAAGTGGCGCTTGCGGGGCTGCGGACCTGGGCGGAGGAGCACATGGCCGAGATCGACCGCGCCAACGAAGCCGCCGACCAGGAGGTCGATGAGGGGTAGGCAGGCCGGTTCCGCGCTCAGTACTGGTGGCTGGGGTACTCGATGTAGCCGGCGTCGCCGCCCTGATACCACGTCGCTTTGTCAGGTCGACGCCGGAGGAGGACTTCGACGCGATGGTGTTGGGCACGTCGTTCACTTCGACGGGCAGGGCACGGCGACGGCCGCGGGCGCGATGAAGCGGTACTGCGGGCTGTTGGGCGAGCAGGAGGTGGAAGGGAATTCGCCGGCGCAGTGGCTGGCGACGAAGGAGCTGGTGAAGCACAACGGGGAGATGGTGTTCGAGGGGGGCATCTCCCGGTTCTGCCCGAAGTGCACCAAGATCCCGAAGTCGGCCCTCGAGGGCACCTATCCGCTGTTGTCTTAAGACAACAGCGCGTTGGCCGGGAATCCGGGGGAGAGCACAACTTCCAGGCACCGTTCGGCGGTTACAAGCAGTCCGGGAACGGCAGGGAAATGCGTCACGCCGGCATCGAGGAGTTCCTGGAGACCAAGGCGATCACCCGCTGACCCTGGTCGCCGTCGTGTGCGGTCCGGCCGGAATCCGCGGACCGCCACGCCCGGCCCTGCGCGGAGTCAGGTGTCACATCGGCTGGTGCTGGGCGGTCTGATGGGAGAGGGCCGCTCTTCGGCGGGCCCCACCGTTGCGTCACCCGGGCACGTCGCAGGAGAGGACCCGAGCCATGTCGTATCCCTACCCGGAACAGAAATACTGGGGCGAGGACGGGGAGGTCAGCGCCGTTTTCCGCCCTGCGAGCACCCCGCCGGACATCGGGGAGAGCGGCACCGGAAAGGACGCTCTCCACTACCTGGCGACCACGGACGTCACCCGGGGCGAGTTCGGGCTGTACCGGGTGGAGATGAGGCCGAGGGCCGGCGGCCCCAAGACACACTTCCACCGGCGCATCTCGGAGTCGTTCTACATCCTGGAGGGCACGGTGCGTGTGTTCGACGGCGTGCAATGGGTCGACGCACGCAAGGGTGACTTCCTGCATGTGCCCCAGGGCGGCCTGCATGCCTTCCGCAACGACTCCGACGCCCCGGCGGACATGCTGCTGCTGTTCACGCCGGGCGCACCGCGCGAGGAGTACTTCGAGCAGGTGTCGCAGCTGGCGCACGCCTCGGAGGAGGAGCGCGCCGCGTTCTTCGACAAGCACGACTCCTACTTCGTGGAGTAACCGGATCAGCAGGGAGGCGCCGGCCGAGTCATCGGGCCGGCGCCTCCTTGCTGTCCCTGCGGTGAGCAGGCCGCCTCAGGCCGGGACTTCCTGAAGCACCCATCCGTTGCCGTCCGGATCTTCGAACGCCGCGTACGAGCGATAGCGGCGGCGCTGCGGGTCCAGGCCGCTGATCTGCCGTTCGTCCGTGCAGCGGTGGAAGATCTCGCTCGTGTCGTGGAAGATCCCGCCCATCGCCACGCCTCTGGCGGTGAGTTCCTGGTGTGCTCTTTCGATGTCGGAGACGACGAGGTGCAGCCCCTGTGCCGACCCGGGAGGGGCCGGGGAGACTCCGACGCCGAAGATGATCGAGCACGGTGAACCGGGAGGTGTCATGTGCACCACGCGGTAGGTGTCGTCGGTGACATGGTCCGCGTCGAGGCGGAACCCCAGCGTCTCGTAGAACGCCTTGGCCCGGTCGACGTCGGAGACGGGGAGGACCATGACTTCCAGTTTGAAATCCATTGTCGCCATCGCTTTCGCGGAGAGTCCGAGGAGGCCGTGGGCCTCAGCCGTAGGGGGCGTGTGCCGTAGGGGGCGTGTGCCGTTGGGGGCGTGTGCCGTTGGGGGCGTGTGCCGTTGGGGGGCCTCAGGCGTTGGCGTGCGCCGCCCAGTGCGCTTCCAGAAGCGCGGCGACCTCCGCAGGCCGCTCGAGCACCGTCCAGTGGTTGCAGTCGAGCCTGGCGACCTGGGTCGCGCGCAGGGACGCACCGAGCCGCTCGCCGAACTCGATCTGGCAGGCGGGGTCGCGCGCTCCCCAGAACACGAGACACGGGGCGGCGACGTCGGCCAGTCCCGTTTCCCACTCCGACCCCGTCATCACGGCGGAGCGGTACAGCTTGAGAACGCTGTCCTTCATCACGTCGTCGACGCGGCTGGCCATCTCCTTGGCGGCTCCGACGGGAACGTCGAAACCGCGTACCAGGTCCGCGGCGAAGGAGTCCGCTTCCAGCCGTTCCATGAAGCGGTCGCCCGCGACCTGGTCCTGCCATGTCAGGGCCAGCGGATGCCAGGCGTACTCCGAGCTGATCGGGCCGTTGCCGCCGGCCCAGGTGCGGACGAGATCGGGACGCAGAGACGCGACACGGGCGGTGAAGATGCAGCCCCAGTCGTGACCGACCAGGTCGACCGGCTCGCCGATCCGCTCCAGCCGGTCGATGAGCCAGGCGACGTACTCCTCCTTCGTGGACGCGAATCCGTCCGGCCGCGCCGCGGCAAACCCGGGGAGGTCCCAGGCTTCCACGTCGGTCCGGGAGAGGCTTCGGCGAACGTCGTCCCACACGTGGTGGGTGTCGGGGACGCCGTGGATCAGGATGGCAGGCATGGACTGTGCCTTTCGTCGGCAACGGGCGGGGCGTGCTGGGTCACGAGGGGTGGGGCGGGCGGCCGTGGCTCGCCGGCATCCGCGCTCCGGTCGTGATCTCCCCCGCTCAACGGATTAGTGTCACACCGTGTTAGTTCTTGGTGAATGAATGCCCCGTGCCGGGAACTCGGCCTGGCGCGCGCCCAGTTACCCCGGCCGAGCACTGCCATTGAGACCGAGTGGACCGTGGATGTGTGACAGCCGGGCCGTCAGGTCCATGAGCGGAGCTTGTCGGGATTCGAGGTGACCCAGACCTGGACGACGTAGGGAGCGGCGACGTCCAGGGTGAGGACCGCGGCTATCTCGCGCTCGTAATGGGAGACGAGACCGGTACGACCGTTGACGGAACGGGTGTTCAGGGTGGAGCGGGGCTGCGGGGCCAGCAGCGTCAACAGGCTCCGGGCGACCTGCCGGCTGCCGGCTGCCGTGGACGCTACCCACCCGGGTCCGTACCTTGCCTCCCCCGTCGAAGGAGACGCTCACGTCCGGCGCGAGCAGCGCCATCAGAGCTCCGGGAGTCTGTGCCACACAGGCGTCCCGCAGCGCGCCGCTCACCGCGTTGTGCTCCTGCGGCGCCGTGGGTCGCGCGCGTCGGGCACGCAGGCTGTGCCGTGCGCGGTCGCTGGGCTCACCGCCCTCCGGCCTCCGACCGTCCGACGGCGGCGGAGTACGCGCCCGGTGTCGCCCCGACGACCCGGTACCGGATGCGGGCGTCGTCCGCTCGGCCCGGAGCGGGGGCGCCCGGCGGGTTCGACGGTCCGGCGAGCCGTGCCCGGCAGATGTGGCCCGTACTCGTGACGAGCCAGGAGCGCGGCTGTATGATCCGCGCCCGCTCCCGTGCGGGCAGGCCGTACCAGCGCCGATACACCTCGTCGACCACGCTGCCCGCCCCGGCCCTGCTGCCGAGCATCCGGTACGCGACATCCATCAAATGCCGCCGCTCCTCCACCATCTCCGCGATCGACATCACATCGTCGACGGAATCCATGCGCGCGCCTCCACACCCACAGCGTCGAGCCGGGCGTTCATCCGGTGGCCTCCGGGTCGTGCGCCCCGCGCGCCTGCGGCCTGCCCCATCACAAAGTGTGCACGGTATTCACGTCGCGCGCCAGAGAATCCCGCACTGTGTTTCGGTCTGCGCATCGCTTCGACCGACCGGTCGGGACCTCACGGATCCGGCGGCCTGTCGAAGTGGCGCCGGGCGCCGTCTCCGGGGGAAAAGACGGCACCCGGCGCACCGCACCCGCTCGGCTGCCGGGCTGGCGCGAACGTCGTCACATCGTCACGGTGACCGTGTCGAACACGATGTTGTGGACGTTATGTTCAGCATACACATCGATGGAAGGGATCGGGTGCGCGGTCCGGCGGCGTGCTACCGGGGAACCGCTTCGCGGGAGGGATCGGCGGGCCGCGGCAGCAGGACTCCGTCCACGTACAGGTCGACGTGTTCGTTGTAGAAGGCGACGAGGCCGGCCACGCGGTTGGCGTGGATGGTCGGGAAGTCGTAGCCCCAGGCGATGTCCTCGTGGGCACCGCTCGCGCCGTCGAAGGACCAGTACCCGCTCGTCGTTCCCTTGTACGGGCACTGGGTGACCGTGGCCGAGTGCCGCAGCTTGGTCCAGTCGACGTACATACGCTCGACGTAGTAGCGCGTCGACAGCCCCGTTTCGAACAGCTTCACGCAGTTGGGCGCGTCCGCCAGCACGACTCCGTCCAGTTCCACGCGGACGCTGCTCGACGAACGCAGGGCGTCCACACGGGAGTAGGGACTCCTGGGGTGCACGAAGACCGGCTCGTCCTCCTCGAACCAGGAGTCCAGCGCGGTCCATTCGAACCGGACGGTCCCGTGCAGTGAGCTCGGGGCGTCCACGTCCCACACCCATGCCGCGCCCTCGCGGACTTCGGAGCCGACCCGCAGCGTGTGGCGGCGGGCGGGTCCCGCACCGTGGTGCTCGGTGTGATGGTCGTCGACGAGCGTCCCGTCGACCAGGTCCTCGACAGGGATGCTGAACTGCGGGTAGGCACGCCATTCCCACACGTAGAGCGCGCGGCGGCTGTCGAAGACGACCCGGCCTCCGATGACACCCCGAACGCGGCGCGGGACGGGCTCGACGTGGCCGACCGGGACGATCAGGCTCGGGTGCAGAACGCTTTCGGTTGCCATGGTGGTACCTCGCAGGAGTCAGAACGGGATCATGGGCTTCGGTGGCGTGCGGCGGCCGGCCATCTCGCAGGAGGCGCACGCAGGTATGCGCGCCGACCGTGGCCGCGCGAACCACCGGCTTCCTCTTCCACTGACCGAACGGGCGACAGATCTGTGACGGACTCAGGTGCTCCGCCCGCCTGCCGGACCGCCCTGTCACAGAGCAAACCCGTACGCGGTCAGTGTTCTCGTACGCGATCAGTGTCGCTGCACAGTGGCGAGCGCTCCGAGGTCACCGCATGCGATGCGGCAGGTGCGCCACCGCCATCCGCACTCCCCCGCCTCCCGGCAACGAAGGGACGACGCACCATGGCATCTCACGGCGAGCTCCCGGCGCCTGCACACGGCCTTCTCCTGTCACAATTCCTCACCGTACGTGACGTCGCCGTCTCGCGGCGGTTCTACGCCGACGTCTTCGGCGGCGAGGTGGTGATGGACGAGAATCCGGCGATCGTGCAGATCGCCAACAGCTGGATCATCATGAATCCCGGAGGCGGACCGACCCCCGACAAACCCGGCGTCACCCTGGAAGTGCCGCAGGACGGTGAGCGGGTGTCCGGCTTCCTCAACGTGCGCGTCGCCGACATGGCCGCGTTCTACGCCCACGCCATCGCCAAGGGCGCCCGGTTCCTCACCGAACCCGTCGACCGCGCCTCCGAGCTGCGCTGCTATCTGCGCGATCCCGACGGCTACCTGATCGAGGTGGGTCAGTCCACCGGCCTGATCAGGGGCATCAAGGCCGCCCCAGCACGTCCCGAGAAGTAGGGCGTGTGTCGGAAGTGCTCTGGGTCGGCTGACGTGAGTGGGCGGGGGCGGAGTCATCGACATGTCGGACCGGCCGAGCTGAAGGCCGCGGTCCGGCCTGGTGACGGTAGGCGTCGGATCGGCTCGGCAGCTGACTTCGATGGCTGGATCGCGGAACAACCGGCGGCGGAGCTGGCCGAACCGTCCACCTTCGTGGTCGGTGTGGACGGTGTGCTGCGGCTGGCGCCGCGGCGAAGCGAACACGTCGCCTGTGCCGGCGCAGACATGGTTCTGAGTGCCGGCGAGATCAGCTTCATGCTCGTGGCAGGTCGGCTCGGCCCTGGTGCCCGGTGGGCGCCTGTTCGTCGAGCTGCCGCCCGACCGTCTTCCGGTACGCCGCGTCCTGCGGGCTCTGCCCGAGCAGCGGGTCGGGGAGCACGTCTACGGCGGACGCATGGTGATGTCGGCGGACGGGGCCGCATCCGAACCCGTGTCGACTACTGGGTCCGCTCGGCGGAAGGTGTCCTCCGCACGGGTACCGAGACGTTCTGGATGTGGCCGGCTTCCCGCGCACGGACCCTGGCCGACCTTCGCACGTACGGATTCGCGCCGCTCCCCGGCCATGACCATCCGGCCGTCCTGGCAGTCACGCTCCGGGACCCGCGGTGACTTCCTCCTCCTGCTGTCACAGGCGCGTCGGCAGCCCGGTCATGGTGGGTGACGGCCGACGACGGCCGTAGAGACCATCCGACGCCGAAAGGACGCCCGCCATGCACCTGGACTCCGATATCAGGCTTTCCCTGGCAGCCGAGGCCGCCGCTCTCGAGGCCCACGCCGTGATGCTCGGGGAAGCGATCGAGATGCTCGATGCCGACATCCGGGCGGCGACCGAGCGCCTGGCGCGGCTGCGCGGCCCGGACGACACCGCCTCCCCGTCGAACCCACGCGGCCGGCTTCCTTGACGTCGGGCGGTCGGTGAATGCCGCCGCGACGACCGGGCCCGGGGCCGTCAGAAACGCGCGGACACCTCAGATGACGTCGAGTGACAGCGTGTGTCACGACATGAGCGCGCACCTCCGAGCAGTCACACCCTTCGAGCAGCGTGCTGGGAACACGCTGTTAGCATGGGCGGTGACCAGGTCGGAGGGGACTTTTCATGCACGGCGGCGCCGGATCCGAGGCCCTCGATCAAGCGACGAGGGACTTCCTCGCGGTCCGGTCGCGGCTCTTCGGCATCGCCTACCGTGTGCTGGGCAGCGCGGCGGAAGCCGAGGACGTGGTCCAGGAGACCTGGCTGCGGTGGCAGCACACCGACCGCTCGAAGGTGAACGATCCCGCCGCCTTCCTGGCCACGGCCGCGGCCCGCCTGGCGATCAACGTGGCCCAGTCGGCCAGGGTGCGGCGGGAGTCCTACATCGGGCCGTGGCTCCCCGAGCCCGTCGACACCCAGAACGACCCCCAGCTCGGGGCCGAACGGGGCGAGGCCGTGGAAATGGCCGTTCTGCTGCTGATGGAGAAGCTGAACCCGGTGGAGCGCGCCGCCTACGTGCTGCGAGAGGCGTTCGATTATCCGTACGCGCGGATCGCCGACATGCTGGAGACCAGCGAGGCGAACGCCCGCCAGCTGGTGAGCCGCGGGCGCAGGCACCTGGCCGCCGAACGCAGGGAGCAGGTCAGCCCGGAAGCCCATCGGCGCCTCCTCGAGGTGCTCCTGTCCGCCGCGCGGACCGGGGATCTGACGGTGCTGGAGGACGTGCTCACCGCGGACGTGGTCAGCTACTCGGACGGCGGCGGCATCCGCGGGGCGTCCAGGATCCCGGTCGTCGGACGGGTGCACGTCTCGCGGTATCTCGCCGCCTTCGCGCCGCGCTTCTGGCCGGGGAAGGAGATCCGCTGGGTCGAGGCGAACGGCCGCCCGGCGGTGTTGGTGTCGTCCGACGGGGAGGCCGTGGCCCTGCTGTCCGTCGACGTCTCCGTGGACGGCATCGACCGGCTGATGTGGGTGATGAACCCGGCCAAGCTCCTGCCGTACGCGGCATCCCTGAGCGGCTGAACGCCGTACCGACCTCGCGGCGGCCTCGACGGCCACCCGGGCGGGCCCGGTCACGGCCGTACGGACGTGCGGTGGAGACAGAGGAAGAAGGCGTGGCTGACCCCCCTGTCACACATGCTGGGTCAACGCTGTCCATACGGATGTCAGTACGACGACTTCCGAGGGCGCCCGGCACGGCAAGGTGCCCGGGCCCGGACGGGCGGTGGAACGTGATCACGAAACGCGGCGGCATCCAGGTCTTCCGCATCACCACAGCGAGACAGGGACTTCACGAGGACGTCCGCGGCCGTCAGCGCCGCTACGTCGCGTCCATGTCCGTGCGCACGCTCTCGGTGATCCTGGCGGCCACCCTGTGGAACGTCGAACGGTACGTCGCGCTCGTCGCCCTGGTGCTCGGCATCCTGCTGCCCTGCGCGGCTGTCGTCGTCGCCAACGCGGGCCGCAAGAGTGATGCCACACCTCTGCCGCCCTTCGAGCCCGCCCCCTCCCGCCCGATGATCTCCCCGCTGCGCGACGGCGCACGTACGACGACGTCTCCACATGCTCGCCATGGGTGAGGAGGTCTGGGGCAAGCCCGACGTCCAGCCATCGAGCCGCGGTACGCCGGAGGGTCGCGCCGGTGCCTCCGCGGCCCCGTCCGGATCGTGCGGTCGGCTGCGGCCCGGGGTCTCCGTCAGGTCAGCCGGTTGGCGCCGTCCGGTCGAGGAAGCGTCGCAGGCCGGTCCGGACGCCCGAGGTCGTCTCGGCCCTCCGTGTGACCGGCGAGGACTGCCTGCTGCTCGACATGCACTGTGCCCACGCCGAACGTCGGGAACAGATCGTGGACTCCCCCGCCCACTACGGTCCGGTCACCACTTCGCTCGTCCTGCGCAGCTACCCGCGCTGCCGACGGCACCGCCTGCGACGCCCTGAACCGCGCGGCCATCGTGAGCGGTCGCTCCACGGCGGCCGTCTCCCCATCGAGCGGCGAGGACCAAAAGGTGTGACACGGATCCCGGGACACGGGACCGGTGCCTATCATGTGAGCGCGGTACCCACTTTCGCCTCCGGACTGGTTGACACGCCGCTGGCGGGATGTGGCCGCAGCGGATAGAGGATGAGAGGAACGCATGGGCTCTGCAACCCACTCGATGCGCGACGTCGAGGCCACCGCCGAACGCCTCCAGGGGGACCTGGCCCGTCTGCAGCTCCAGAAGCAGGCGCTGGAGAGGGAACTGGCCGCGGTCGTGGCGCATCTCGGCTCGGTGCGCCAGGCTCTCGGCGCCTTCGAGACCCTGCTGCGTACCCCGGCCGCCACGGAGCAGGTGACGGTTCCTCGGCCCGCCGCCGGCGAGGCGGAAGTCGCCGTCGCCGAGTCCGCGACCGTCCCGGCACCACCGGCGCCCGGCGCCTGGACGTCCCCGGCCGAGACCGAGGACACGGACCGTCCCGCTCCGGCCGAGGACGACACGGACGAGCAGCAGAAGTACGGCCGCCTGACCGAGCAGATCATGAAGTTCTTCGCCTCGGCCGGCGACACCGACGTACGGGCCCGTGACGTGGCTGCCGCCCTGGGCCGTGACACGGACAGCGGAACCATCAACGGGGTCCGCAGCACACTCGACCGTCTGGTCGGCGCCTCGCGCATCCAGCGCACCGGGCGGGGCCTCTACCGCGCCCGTCGTTCCTAGGGCAGACGTCTCATACGGCCGCGCGCTAACTCCTGGGGCGCTCGTCGGGCCGCCGCGGGTCGCCACTGGTGACGAACGCGTCCCGTGGATGCTGCACGGAGGCGAGGGAAACGAGGTCCCGTTCGAAGACCGCGGCCGTGAGCCAGACCGTGAGGACACGGATCTTGCGTTCCCAGGAGGGCACGGCCGGCACGTGGTAGCCCCGGTGCATCAGCCAGGCCGGGAACCCCTTGATGATGATCCCTCTGTACTGGAAGATCCCTCGTCCCAGCCCCAGTGTGGCCACCACACCCAGACTGCTGTGCCGGTAGTTCGCGACGCGTGTGCCGCGCAGGTCGGCCACGATTTTTTTCCCAGGCGCCCGCCCTGTCGCACGGCGTGCTGGGCGTTCGGCACCGTGTGCGCGCCCGGCACCGTGGACGCCAGGTCGGGCACGGCCGCGTCGTCGCCGACCGCCCATGCGTCCGGCACAGCCTGCCCGTCGGTGCCCACGCGCAGGTCGGCTCGGACCACGAGCAGGCCTCGTTCATCGACCGGGAGATCCGTGTGGTTGTGCACGACGGGATTGGAGGCGTTGCCGGCGGTCCACACGACCAGCGCGGAGTCGAACTCCTCCCCGTCGGAGAGCACCACCCGGCCGTCGGCGAGGGAACTGATCTGCGTGTCGAGGTGGACGTGCGCGCCGCGGCGCTCCAGCTCGCGGCGAGCCAGACCTCACCACTGACCATCCCTGCGGAAGTGGTCCACACCGAGCTGACCGGGCTGCCACTGACCGGTGATGCCTCGGGCAAGCAGCCGGCGGGCAGCGTCGTCACGCAGTCGCACGAGAGCAGCAAGGTCGGTCTCTTCGGCGAGACGGAAGCGCAGATCGTTTCACGCCGAGATCCTCGCACAGGCCAGAATGGGCGCCCCGCTCTTTCACCGGGGTCGGTGGCAGGCGTTCGATGCGGTCCAGGTCGCCGCTGAGCAGGTCGCGTCCTCACCAACGGAACGCCCTGAAACCTCGCCGCCACGATCGATTTGCAGGCCAACCGACGAGCAGCCGGTCATCACGCCGACTGCCCCGGCTTCTCGGTCGGCCGTTGCCACACCGTGGGCACGGTCCTCACCGGGACACCGCCCGTCAGCAGCCGCTGCACCGGGCACCGCCCAGCCACTGCCAGGAGCCGCTCGGCCTGGGCGGGCTCCAGATCGCCCGACAGGTGAACATTCTTGACGATCCCACCGTCGGCGTCGAATTCGAGGTCCACGTCGACCTGGCGCAACGGCCACTCGTGCCGGTCGGCGAACGCGCGCACGGTCATCGACGTGCACGATCCCAGCGCTGCCAGGAGGAGTTCACCAGGAGTGGGCCCGCAGTCGGAGCTGACGGGCTCGGGCTCGTCGGACCTGACCAGGTGCGTGCCGATCGCGACGGTGCGGGCCAGCCGACTGCCCTCGCGGACGGAGACGATACGTGTGGTTGCGGACATCGGTCGGCCTTTCCGGGAGTCAGAAGAGGGAGCGGCCGGAGAGCACGTGCGGGCGAGGACACCCGCAGACTGCTACGGCTCTGCCAAGTAGGACAACGCACAGGACGTCGGTGTGACACGCGCATCGAACGGCGTCGGCACAACGGTGATGCTGCGCGTCACGCCGTCACAAATCTGTCCCGTGTCCGGTCAGTGGAGGTGCAAGCAGGTGGTTGCGAAGACCGGCCACCACCACGCGTCGGGACGGCCGATGTACCGTCCGGGGCGCTGTCGAGTCACGGAAGGTGCGTCACAGTGTCAGAGAATGCGCAGCACAGTCACGGTCACGGCGACCATGGTCACGGGACCGGCGGTGAGGACGGGCCGAGCTGGACCAGGGCGGCCACGCTCCTCCAGGACGCGGCGCCGATCACGGTTCCCGAGGGCGCCTCGGCGATGACCATCCACGTGGCGTGGGAGCCCGGCGACCCCGGAACTCCGCCGCATCGCCACTCCGGACCGGCGTTCGGATACGTCGTCAAGGGCGCGGTCCGCTTCGAACTCGAGGGCGAGCCCGAGCGCGTCGTCGAGGCAGGCGGCACGTTCTGGGAGCCCGGCGGCGACGCCATCCACTACCAGGACGGCAATGCACTGGAGGACGCCAGGACCGAGTTCGTGGTCACCATGATGTGCGCCCCGGGCAAGCCCATGCTCGAACTCGTCGACGAGGAGGAGCTCAAGCAGCGCGCACATCTGCGCGCTCCGCGGCCCACAGCCTGATCCGCGGCCGTCAGACGGTCCCGCCCACCGGACACCGCCACGCAGGAGGGGACGAGCGGCCATGGATGCCTCCGACCTCGTTCACGTGATGCTGACCGTGCTGTTCACGGCCGTCGCCGTGCACGCAGTGCACCGGGGTATGGCGTCCCACCGGGCGGGATGGCGCGGACGTGGAGACCAACTGCTGCATGCCGCCATGGCTTCCACCATGGCGGTCATGCCGTGGAGCCACGATGCACTACCGCCCCGCCCCGCTGGAGCAGCGTTCTTCGCGGCCGCAGCCGTCTGGTTCCCCGTGACCGCCGTCCGCCGGCACTACGAGTCCCGGTTCGCCGCCCTTGCCCGAAGACTGCCTTCCACGACCGGTATGGCCGCCATGGCCGCCATGGCCTGAATGGAGTGGCCGTCGCACGCCGAGCCCGGCCCGCCACACGAGAACCTCGCCGGTCCGCCGGCCACCGCGCACCACGTCGACATGCCCGGTCATGCGGCACACCTCTCGACAACCGGCCAGACGGTCACCAGCGCACTGGCCCTGTGTCTCCTGGCGTACGCCCTGTCGTCACTGGTCCGCGTCCTGCCCGGCCGGTGTACCCGGCCCGACCGGACCGCGGGCTCGATCGATCGGCACGAGCCGTACGCACCTTTCTGGGACGGATCCATGGCGCTGGGCACGAGCGTCATGCTGCTCATGCCCCACTGATCCGCACTGAGCCTCCGTCAACTTGCGCTCGTGGCGGGCCCAAACGGTGTTCACCGCGGTCTGGAGGTTCCGGAGGGGCGCGTCGGTGGTTTGGCCCGGTCCGGTCGGGTCGCGGCCTCGCGGCGGTGCCCGCCGTTGAGGGCCACGGCACCGGCGAGAGCGTCCGGCAGCGCGCGTCGCGAGTTGATCCCGAGCTTCGCGTACACCTTCCGCAGGTGCCACTCCACTGTGTGCGGGCTGATGAACAGCTCGGCACCGATCTTCGCGTTCGTCATGCCGTCGGCGGCGAGGGTCGCGATCTGCGTCTCCTGTGCGGTCAGGGTGTTCGTCGCCTTGGTCACGCGGGCCTTGACGTGCTCGCCGGTGGCGATCAACTCGCGGCGGGCCCGCTCGGCGAATGCGTCGGCCCGCATTCCGTCGAACATCTCGTAGGCCGCGCGAAGGTGGTCGCGGGCCTCTGACGGACGACGGTGACGGCGGAGCCACTCGCCGTACAGCAGGTGGGTGCGTGCGACTTCCACGGTCACGCCGCCGCGGCCGAACTCCTCGATCGCGGTCCGGTAGAGAGCGTCGGCCTCGTCGCCGTCTGCGAGCAGGGCCTGGCTGCGCGCGCCTGCGCCGACGGCCCATCCGGAATCGGCGGCACGGGTGAGTTCGAGCAGCCGGGCGAGCGAGGCGTGGGCTTGGTCGAGCTTGCCGCACCGGGTCGCGGCCTCGATGTGTTCGACCAGCGACAGGCCGGTGAAGTTGAACCCGTCGTGCTCGATGCCCGAGCGAGCGGCCGCCAGGGCTTCCTCGTAGCGGGCCAGCCCGTTGCACAGCACGCCCTGGATGTATCCCGTGACGCCCAGGAGAGACACCTCGCCGCGTTCCACAGCACTGGCCCGGGCATCGTCGATGATGCGGGCGGCCGCGTCCGCGTCGCCCCGCCACGCGGCCAGGACGAGCGCCGCGTACTTGTGCGGTGCGTGACCGGTCGCGGCGGCGATCGCATCGGCTTCGTCGATCATCCGGGCGGCCTCGGCGAAGTTGCCGTAATGGATGTGGACTCCGCCGGCGTAGATCAGCGCCGGTGGCAGCGCGCCGAGCGCACCGATGTCGCGGGCCAGCCGCACCGCTCGCGTCGCCAGCACGTCCCACGCGTGCAGGTCCCAGGCGTAGTGGATGAACGCCTCCAGGGCGACCGGAGCCAGGAGGAGCCAGCGCATGGTGGCCTCGCGGGTTCGGAGTTCCTCTTGTGCGAGGAGGTCCAACGCGCTACGCAGGGCCGGGACTCCGGTCTCGTAGCCGTCGGTGAGGATCGCCGCCACACCCTCCAGAAGGAGGTCGGCTGCCTTGGACCCCGAGGGTGGCGCCCCGGATGCGCGGGCTGCGACGGCGGCGGCACGAGCACCTGTCGGACCGTGCACCCTGCCCGCGAAGATGGTCGCGCTGATCGCTTCGAGGTAAGTCTCCCGCGCCAGTGGCGACTTGGCGGCGGTGAACTGTGCGGCGGCTTCAAGGAGGAGTGGTGCCGCCTCGTCGCTGCGGCTGCGGGCGAAGAGGATTCGGGCACGCAGGCGCGCCAGGCGCGCGCGGTCCAGGGAGCTGAGGGGGCACAGTTCGGCGAGCGTCGCCTGTTCGGTGGCGCGATCGGGCGAGGCGGCCGAGAAATGGGCCTCGGCGGCGGCGACGGCCCGGCGTCCCCGGCGCCAGGCGTCCGGCGTCAACTGGGCCGCGCGCTCCAGGAGTACCGCTTCGGCGGCGATCCCGCCGCGCTGCCGCGCCCGGTCGGCCGCCCGTTCCAGATCCGCGGCGACCTCCTCCTCCGGTCCTGAGGCAGCCTGGGCCGCGTGCCAGGCGCGCCGGTCGGGATCCAGGGCGGGGTCCGTGGCCGCGGCCAGCGCCCGGTGGACCGCGCGGCGCTCCTCGGGGTCGGCTTGGTGATAGACCGCGGACCGGACCAGTGGGTGCCGGAAGCGGAGGAACCCGTGGAGGTCGATCAGGCCTGCCGTCGTGGCCGGAGCGGCGTCGGGAGCGATCTTGAGCGAGGCTGTGGCGCGCGTCAGCAGGCCGGCGTCCCCGACCGGTTCTGCGGCGGCGATGAGCAGCAGGGTACGGGTCGGTCCCGGCAGCGAGCCGAGCCGATCGGCGAAGTCCCGTTCGAGACGGCTCGACACCGTCCCCTCGACACCCGGATAGGCGGACGAGTCCAGGCCATACGCCAGCTCGGCGGCGGTACGGCCCCGGGAGAACTCCAGTAGGGCGAGTGGATTGCCGTGCATCTCGGCCACGAAACGGTCCCGGACCCGCTTGTCCAGCCGTCCGCCCACAGTGGACTCCAGGAGCTCCGCGGCCGCGACGGCGTCGAGTCCGCCGATCCGGGTCTCCGGCAGATCGGCGAGCGCGGCCTTCCCCTCGGGATCGCGTACGGCGAAGACCATCGCGACGGCCTCGGCGAGCAGCCGTCGGGCCACGAACTCCAGGGTCTGCAGGGACACCTGGTCAAGCCACTGGGCGTCGTCGACCGCGACGAGCACCGGTCGGGTCTCCGAGGCCCGGGTGAGCAGGGACAGCACGGCGAGCCCGACCAGGAAGCGGTCGGGCGGATCTCCTGCCGCCATCCCGAAGGCCACGCGGAGTGCGTCCCGTTGGGGGCCCGGCAGCGCATCAACCTGCCCCAGGAACGGTGCACACAGTTGGTGCAGACTCGCGTACGGCAGTTCCATGTCCGCCTCGACGCCTTGCGCCCGGGTGACCGTCACCTGTGACGCCCGGGCGACGGCGTACTCCAGCAGCACCGACTTCCCGATGCCCGCCTCGCCCCGGAACACCCGTACGCGGGACTCACCGGCACGCAGACCGACCAGCAACTCGTCGAGCGCCGCCCGTTCAGGATGCCGGCCGACCAGATCGGGAAGCGTACTGGTGGTCATGGGACGCGACTCCTATCGGACTGCGGGGACCTCGAAAGGACTGTGCATGTGCGCGCACAGGCCCGTTCACCCGACTGACCGGGAAGCGGCATGATTTGTGACAAGCAGATCGCGGCCGTCCGCCGCCGCTGACAGCGAGCGTTTCAACGCCCGACGCCAGTCCGCCCGATCCTGACCTGAATGCGAGCCCATTCACCCTCTTGCGCTCGTCTTCGAGCCTGAGGAACGGGACGGACGCGCCGCCGCCCAGGACCCACAGTGGGAGCCCCCCGCCGAGCACGCGGCCTACTACGCCGCGCTGGACGAGGCGATATCCCAAGGAGACGAGATAGTCACGCTCATCGTGGATCTGGTCGACCGGCACGAGAGCGGAAGGGGTTCGGTCTTCATGTGCGTGGGCGCGACGATCCTCGGCGACCGGGTCTTCTGCAGCGAGCGCCACACTCAGAACTGGCAGACTCCGGAACCGACGAGGAACGTGCGGCCGCTGACTTCGGCCGGACCTCCGCAACATCTCGGCAGGATCGCCGCTGCCTGGTTCGAGGAGACCATGCGCAGCGCCGTCATCGTAGGGAAGGGAGGACTCCGGTTCGTCCCTCAGGGCACCGCACTTCCCCACCACCGCTGGGTGCGTAACGGCCCACGCAGTGATCCGCCGGACAAGTCCTAGACACACCGCTCCTCCGACGTGCCCGTTTCGCTCGGCTCTCCCCGCAGGTACCGCAGCAGCTCTGCGTCGGTGTCCTCGGCGCCCATCTGTCCCACGGCGCCTGTGACAGCCTGGTGCAGGACCGGCGTGCCGATCCGCAGAGTGTCGTGGGCGACGGCGGTGAGTTCGATCTCGATGCTGCGACGGTCGTCGCTGGACGTGCGGATCGTGATCAGGCCGCGGTCCTGGAGGCGGGCGACGAGGCGGCTGGTCGCGGACTGGCTCAACCCGACGACGGTGGCCAGGTCACCTAGGTAGAGCGATCCCTCGCCCGCCCATGTCCCGGGCCGCAGAGCACTCAACGCGGAGAACTCCCGGGAACCCAGCCCCACGAGCCGACGAAGATCTCGTTCGATCCGGGCCTCGATCCTCCTGTGGACACGGTTCATCGAGGTCCATCGCTTGACCATCACCAGATCGTCGCTCACCAGAGACTGCTCTTTCCCTGTCGTGGCCCGTCTGTCACGTCGTAGGACGGCCGCCGTCCTGGCTGCCGGGGCCTCGGCGCGCCTTTCTCTGATCAGACAAGGCAGAAGCTCTCCACGTGACACTCGGCGGGGACCCGGTAAGGCCGCCCCTGTCTGTGGCCCGGCGTGGCGTCAGATGAGTTCGAGACCGCCGTCGACGGTGATCACCTGTCCGGTCGCATGACGTCCGGCGGGCTCCGCGAGCCGCAGAACCCAATGGGCCACCTCTTCGGCGTCGGCGATACGGTGGGTCGGGATGCGCTCACGCTCGTAGGCGTACATGTCGTCGGCCGCTTCGGGGCTGAGGTCGGCGTGCAGCATCACGTCGGTCCGAGTCGGCCCGGGAGCGATCGAGTTGACGCGGACGCCTTCGGCGGCGAGCTCCAGCGCCCAGCTGCGCGTCAGCTGCTCCACGGCGGCTTTCGTGGCCGCGTAGTGGGCGCCTCCGGCCATGGGGCGGTGCCCGTAGGTGCTGGACAGGTTGATGATCGTGCCGGAGGTTTCGCGCAGGTGGGGCAGTGCCTCGTGCGCGAGCAGGCTCGGTGCCACGACATTGAGGGCGAACAAGTCGAGCACGACCTGCTTGTCCGTCTCGGCCAGCGGCATGACGGCTGTCGCTCCGGCGTTGTTGACCAGGTGGTCGAGACGTCCCCATCTCCGGACGGCAGCACCGATGATCTCGGCAGGTGCTCCGTCCTCGCACACGTCGATGGCGAGGATCTCGATGTTGCTGTCGATCGCCGCCGTGTCCTTCAGGGGCTTCTCCCGTCGGCCCACTCCGAGCACGTGCGCACCGGCCTGCGCGAAAGCGACGGCCGTGGCCCGTCCGATGCCCGACCCGGCCCCGGTCACGATCACGACGTGCCCGGAGAAGATCTGGTCGGTTGATTTCGTGATCATGAGACTCTCATTGTTCGAAGGTCGTCGTACATCAAACATGATGTGCAAGCGTTTCCCACTCAGTCAAACATGTGAGTCGATCGGTGACGCATGGCACAAAAACGTGTCACAGCGTCCTCACACGTCAGTACGGCGATCGGCCGTGCCGTGCGCCCGTGCGGCGACCGGTCATGCGCCCGGCGAGGCGACGTAGGACGAGAGCTTGGCCGGGTTCATCACCCACATGAGCCGCTCGACGCCCCGGGCGGAGACGTCCACGGACAGCAGAGCGATCTCGTTCCCGCCGGCCTCGACCAGCACGGCGGGCAGCCCGTTGGCCTCGACCCAGCGGACCTCGGCCTGCGGCCAGAAGCGCGGCGCGAAAGCGACGAGGTAGCGGGAGACATGTGTGCGTCCGACGACCGGGATCCTGGAAGCTCCGCGGATGCCGCCACCGTCCGCGTAGCTGACGACGTCGGCCGCGAGGATGTCCCCCAGCACGGCCATGTCACCTGTTCGCGCGGCGGAGAGGAAGACCTCCAGGAGCCGCCGGTGAGCGGCCGGACTGACGCTCTCCCTGCGCTCGGCCCCGTGACCGGTTCTTCCTCCTGGCAGGGCCACGGTGTCCTCCTCCCCCGTGGTCCGTGGCCACGCATCCACCACGTGCTCACCACGTACTTGCCACGGACTGTCAATGGCGCGACCCACCACCTCTGGAAGCGAGGTTGGTTCCACGGCCGTTCTGGACCGCTCACCCCCCTTCCGACGGAGGAGATGACCGTGGACACCACCCTCACCGAAGCAAGGCGCCCGCCCACCGTGCAGGACACCCCCGCGATGCCGGACATCGC
Source organism: Streptomyces sp. NPDC007157 (assembly GCF_040634235.1). Taxonomy (NCBI): domain Bacteria; kingdom Bacillati; phylum Actinomycetota; class Actinomycetes; order Kitasatosporales; family Streptomycetaceae; genus Streptomyces; species Streptomyces sp. NPDC007157. Next base: position 269,645 of record NZ_JBEYFE010000007.1, on the reverse strand, counting down.
GGATCTGGACGACGCGGTCGCCGTGTTCACGCGGACCCGCCACTCACTGCTGCACATAGCGCATCGCATCGTCGGCAGCCCGACGGAGGCCGAAGACGTCGTGCAGGAGGTCTGGCTGCGGCTGCAGGGCACGGACCGCTCGGTCGTGCACAATCCGTCCGCTCTGCTGCGGACGATCACCGCGCGGTTGGCGATGAACGTGGCGCAGTCGGCCCGCAGACGCCGCGAGTTCAGCGCCAGTCCGTGGATTCCCGACTCGCCGGGCCCCGACGTGACACCGGAGTCGGTCGCCGAGCGGCAGGACGCCGTGGCACGCGCCGTCGCCCTGCTGCTGGCCACGATGACCCCCAGGCAGCGTGCGGCGTACGTGCTGCGAGAGGGTTTCGGTTACTCCTACGACGGTATCGCGGCGCTCCTCCACCTCAGCGTCGTCAACGCACGGCAGCAGGTGGCCCGTGCGCAGCAGCGGCTCGGCAGCCGTCGTCACCGCCAGGAGGTCGACTCCGTCGCCCACCGGCGCCTCGTGCAGGCGTTCCTCGGGGCTGCGCGCAGCGGCGAACTGGCTCACCTGGAGCGTGTTCTCCTGGCGGACGTTCAGTGACGCAGTCCCAACGCCGGAGCATGTCGCACAGTCCGTCGAGGGCCAAGGCCAGGGCCAGACAGGTTCTCACGCGCGCCACCTGATCAGGCCGATATGCCGACCGTCAGAGCCGTGCGGGCGATCACCACGATGACGGTCATTGTCATGGCAATCAGTGTTCCGCGTAGCCACCGTCCGAGTCGGACACGATGCTTCTCCTCCACCGCGCTGATGCTGCCGGCGACGTGATCGGTGACCATACGTGCCACATACCTCTGCTCGTCGAGGTACCACCTCTCGAGTTCGCGTTTCTGTTCAGGGCTGAGTCATCGACCCGTGCGGTGAATTCGGCCGGCCGTCGGCGAGCCGCGCTGAGGTGGGCCTCCTGGTACAGGTAGGCCTCAATGTCGATCAGGCCGCGGGCCGCTGCCTGCTTGTCCGTGTCCATCGTGTGCTCCGAAGTGGTGTTGTACGGCCATTCGGATCCCGGTGGTGGCGGCCACCGTCCGCGGGCCCCGACACCGGCAGCCGGAAATGGCGGAGGCGCTCCCGGGCTGGGCCGCGAGGGGTCGCCGACTCACCCCTCGCGGTCCAGCCCGGGATTGCGCGGTTCAGAGGGTGGCCTGCGCCGCCTCATTGATCAGGCGGGCGACGTCACCGGGACGCGAGACGGAGACGGCGTGGGAGGCGGAGACGCTGACCGCGGTGGCGTTCGCCCTCTCGGCCATGAAGGTCTGCGCCTGCGGCGGGATGTTGTTGTCCTCCGTGGCCACCAGCACCCACGAGGGGATGTCCTTCCAAGCCGGTGCTGTGGCGCCCTCACTCAGGGCGGCATCGGTCACGGGGCGCTGTGTGGCCGCCATGACAGAGGTGATCTCTACGGCGGCGTCAGCGGCGAACTGCCGGTGGAACTTGCCCTGTTCGATGTACAGATCGTTGACCTGGCCGTTGCCGGGGAGTGTGACGGGCACCGCTCGCAGTGCCTCACCGAGGGTGCTGCCGGGGAACTTCCCCGACAGTGTGATGGCGCTCTCGCCCTCGTCAGGCAGGAACGCCGCGATGAACACGAGCGCCCTGACGTTGCTCAGGTTCTTCGCCGCGTTGCTGATGACGGAGCCGCCGTAGGAGTGACCGACCAGTACCACCGGGCCTTTGATGGAGGCGACGAGCTGCCGGACGTACTCGGCGTCGCCGGTGAGTGTCCGCAGCGGATTACTGGCGGCCACCACCGGGTATTCGTGCGACTGGAGTTTTTCGACGACCCCGTTCCAGCTGGATGAGTCCGCGAATGCGCCGTGGACGAGGACAATGGTCGGTTTGTGTTCAGTCATGGATTCGGCCTTTCGACGTGCCGGAAAGACGCCCGCATTCGAGCGTCTGAAGGGATGCATCGGACGTGGCCGGACCGCGCAAAGCAGACGTTTGCCTGATCTTGTTTGGTTCTCACACGGGCCCGGCGCTTCGCGGAGTCAGTCGGTGCCCAGCACCTTGCGCACAACGTGCACGGCCTGCTCGACGGCCGCGGTCGACGCCTGCGTGCCACGGACGGGGTTGAGCATCATGAAGTCGTGCAGGGTCGCGTTGTAGCGGATACAGGTGGTCGCCACGCCCGCTTGGACCAGCTTGCGGGCGTACGCCTCGCCCTCGTCGCGCAGCACGTCGTTCTCGTCCACGATGACGAACGCCGGCGGCAGCCCCCGGAGGTCTTCGAGCGTGGCCCGCAGCGGAGACGCGGTGATCTCCGCGCGCTCGGCGGGGTCCGTCGTGTAGGCGTCCCAGAACCACTCCATGGCCCTGGCGGTCAGGTGGGGACCGTACGCGAAGGCTCGGTAGCTCTCGGTGTCCTGAGCCGCGTCGGTCACGGGGTAGTAAAGCGACTGGTGCAGAAAGGTGACGTCACCACGCCGCTTGGCCAGGTGGGTGAGGGCAGCGGCCATGTTGCCGCCGACGGAGTCTCCCGCGACGACCAGACGGGATGCGTCCAGGCCCTCCTCGGTGCCCACGCTGGTGATCCACCGGGCGGTGGCGTAGGCCTGCTCGATGGCGACAGGGTACTTGGCCTCGGGCGAACGGTCGTACTCCACGAAGACCAGAGCGGCGGCGGCCCCGACGGACAGCTCGCGCACCAAGCGGTCGTGGGTGCCGGCGTTTCCGAGGATCCAGCCGCCGCCGTGGATGTACAGGATCACCGGCAGGACACCGGTGCTGCCGGCAGGCTTCACGATGCGCACGCGCACGTCACCAACGCCGGCGGGAACCGTGATCCACTTCTCGTCCACGTCCGGCTTCTCGATGGGCTGCGCCTGTACGTCGTCGAGGAGCTTGCGCGCTCCCTCGACTCCGAGTTCGTACAACAGCGGCGGCTTGGCGGTCGCGTCGGCGAAATCCCGGGCTGCGGGTTCGAGGACAATATCGCTCACGGCATGCTCCTTCGACGGTAGCGAGGCTTCTGGGGGTTTTTCATCCCATAGGACCGGGCCGGTAGGTTCGATGTGACACGCTCGAAGGAATTGCACGTCCTCCTGCCCGGATTGCCGACGGACCGTCGCGCCGCCGGAATCGGTGAGGCTCAGCAGCAGCGTGCCGTCAATTGGAGATCCACGTGTCCGCCATATGAATCTCGACTTCGATCACAGCCTCGATCGCAACGACGATCCCGCCGCCACCACCGTGTTCCTCGCGGCAGAAGCGGCGGTGCTCGCGGAGCGAGCCCGTGTGCTTCGCCGGCAGCTCGCCGAGGCCGGTGCACGCATACAGGAAACGACCGAGAAACTGCGCGGACTACAGACCTCGCCTTCCACAGCAGTCAACGAGGAGCACGAGAAGCCGCACGGAATCTCCGCCTCGGACACCGTCCGGCACCCGCACAACGGGCGATGCCATGAGCAGCTTGAGCGTTCCACTCCGTGCCGGGCTTGACCGCACGACGCTCCGCCACCTGTCCGCTGCGGCTCGCACAAGACAGTGGGACCATTCTCTGCATCTTCCGAGCACGACTCACCAGTGTGTCCGTGATGAGAGTATTCTCAACCATACAATGTCAAACGGTACGGAACGTAGCCGGACGCCCGCGCCGACCGTCCGCAAGCCCAGCCTGGCGGGTCAGCGTGGGGAAGTCGAGGATGAGAGGCGTCCATGGTCCCGGCAGCTCAGGCGGCGCACAACATCGAGGCCACCGCTGAGAGCCTCCAGGAGGATCTGGCGCGCCTGGAGCTGCAGAAGCGGGCGTTGGAGAGGGAACTGGCCGCCATCGTCGCGCACCTCGACTCGGTGCAACGGGCTCTGAGCGCCCTGTCGGTCCTGATGGCGGACTCCGCCGATCGGCTCGGCACTGGGGAGACAGCGCAGGCGCACGGGTCCTCCCTCCTGGAGGAACCCTCTGCACATGCTGCTGCCCCCTCGGGAATGGCTGCGGGGCAGCGGAGGCACCCGTTCCGAGCGGAGGAGCCTCGGCCACAACGGTACGGAGAGCTCACCGAGCAGATCCTCGAATACTTCGCGCGGGTCCCTGACACCAGGGTCCGGGCCCGCGACGTGGCTGCAGCGCTCGGCCGTGACACCGACAGCGGAAGCATCAATGCTGTACGCAGCACACTGGACCGGCTTGTCGGCACGTCCCGAATCCGCAGGGCCGGCCGGGGCCTCTACCGCGCCAAGTTTGATCCGACCACAGGTCGACCACCTGCCCGGCGGCGGAGACCCGTTGCCGGTCCGGCTGTGGTCCACCAGGACCGGGACGACCGGTGAGAACGTCGATCTGCGCCGGCAGGCATTCCTGCGCCGGTTCGATCTGGAGCACACGGTCCGGATGGCCAAGCAGACGCTGGGCTGGGCTCAGAAACCTCCGCCCCACGTTGAGTTGCCTGTCCATGCGCCGAAACCCACACGGCCAGGCCTCGATGGACCGCCCGGCTCCACCTGCCTGTTCCTGATGCGGTAATGCCCTGCCGATGATGGTGGATCCCGGGTTCGTTGCGCGCGCCCGTCAGCCGTGCTTGGCTCGCCCGATGAACTTTCTGTTGACGGCGAGTGGCCTGCGCAACGAGACACTCCGGGACGCACTGCGGGACATGCTGGGAAAACCGTTCGGATCGGCGAACGTCGTGTACGTTCCCACCGCATCGGTCGCCGAGCCCGGGGACCACGGGTGGTTCGTCGCTGACCTGAACCGGCTGCACAGCCTCGGCTGGCGGGAGTTCGACGTCCTGGAGCTCAACGGCCTGCCCCGGCAGATGGTGCTCGACCGGCTGCTCCACGCCGACGTCATCTATGTCGAGGGCGGCAGCCACTACCACCTCGCGCGCAGCATCACCGGCAACGGCCTGGCCGACGGCTTCCTGAAGGCTCTGGAAAGCCGGGTCTATGTGGGGGTCAGCGCCGGATCAATGATCTTCAGCCGGAATCTCACCGCACACTCCGCCGATGTCATCGGGGACGCCGCGGACCTCCACGTGCTCGGCGCGACGACCGTGGAGCCGCCGTTCGGCCTCTTCGACTGGTATCTCAAGCCCCACCTGTACTCGTCGGATTTCCCCGAGCGCGACGGCGCCTGGGCCGATCGCATCGCTGCGCGAGCGGACTTCCCGATCTACTTCATCGACGACGAGACGGCCGTTCGCGTCAGGGACGGCAAGGTGGATGTCATTTCTGAAGGCCGGTATCGGTTCCATCCGTGACTCAACGCGTGGTGGAGAGCCCCGGACAGGGCAGTGCGTCGCCCAAGAGCGCGCTGATGCGCAGCTGCCGGGGTGAGCACCTCCGTCAGACGGCGAGGCACGACAAGAGGGCCTACGTCTTCCCCGGCGCCCTCACCCTCGCCACCATCCGGCTCTGGCTCCGGTAGTGACCTGCTCCGATAAAAGGGCGCGATGGAAGCCCCCGCGAAGCCGTCGCCCACTCGGCGCAACTATCGCCGCCTGCACCCCACACAAGAGGATCTGCCGGGCGGTGATTAGGCTTCACCCATGCTGACCAGCGAAGACGAGTCGTACGAGGCCGTCAGGCGACTGGCCGCCGGAGTTGCTCCGGACCAGGCGCTCGATGTGACGGATCCGGAGTCCTGGATCGGCCTTGACTTCGGGGTACGCGAACTGGCCTGGCAGCGGCCGGAGCTGTTCCACTCGAACGCGTCGCCGTCCGGGCGGCGGCTGAGCTGGGATCCGGATACGTCGCTGCCCACCGTCACTTGGCACCGTACGCCCGGTGACGCCGAACTCGCCCTCGCCCTCTGCCACCCCGACGGCCGGATCCGTGAGGCCGCACTGGACCATACCGGGGAGCGACCCGCGCTGCTTGCGCTGGTCGTCATCCGCTGCGCGGACTGGGCGGAGCCGGTACGCGAACGGGCCCGCGGGCTCCTGTCCGAGACGCCCCCGCAACAGTTGGCCGCGCACGCCGCGCTGACCCTGCGGATCGGCCGCCGCCCGCGGGGCAGCTTCGCCCAAGAGCTGCTGACCGGGGCGCTGCGCGCGGGCCCTGCCGCGCAAGCCGAGGCGCTGCTCGACAGCGGCGACCGGGCCACGGCCCGCCTCGCGTACCGCATCGCCGTCGAGCGGCGGCTGCTCCCCGCAGCGCGGCTCGCTCAGACCGCCGCACGCCACCGCGACGTCGTAGTGCAGGACCTGTGCGCCGAAGCGGCCGTGGCCGCCCTCGGGAAGGGCACCTTCGACGAGTTCAGCGAGGTCGTGGCGCCGTTGCTCGGGTCCCGGCACCCACGGGTCAGGTCGGCGGGGGTGACCGCGCTGCGCCGGGCCGGGCGGCACGCCGACGCCGAGCCGTACCTCACCGACCGATCCGCCGTGGTACGGGCATGCGCCCGATGGGTGCTGCGGCAGGGCGGCACCGACCCCGCGTCGCTGTACCGCGCGCTGTGTGCCGACCCCGCGGCCCGGCCCGCCGCCGCAGTGGGCCTCGGCGAGTGCGGGGTGCATGAGGACGCGGACCTGGTCCGGGCACTCCTCGCACACCCGGCCCCCGGCGTGCGCGCCTGCGCATTGGCGGGGCTGCGGGCGCTGGACGCGGTACGCGTCGATGACATACGACCGCTCCTGGACGACCCCTCGGCAGCGGTGGTCCGGCAGGCGACCGCCGCTCTGTTGCCGTGGGCCGACCGCGTACCGCAGGAACTGCTGCGCGGGCTCCTGGCCGAGGACCGTCCGCGCCACCAGCGGATCGCGGCCGTCCGGCTGCTGCGGGCCGTCGGGGTGCACGCCCGGGTTGCCACGCGGCTCTGAGCTGACCCGCCGGACAGGCCCTGGCGTCCTGGTCACCGGCGCCACCTCCACGACCCCACTACAAGATCGGCCGGACACGGCTGGTCCGTGCGCTCACGCATCGCTCACGCGCGGAGACCTGTCCGAAGCTCGCGCTTGAGGATCTTGCCGGTGGCGTTGGTGGGGAGGACGTCGACGAATTCGATCAGGCGCGGGTACTTGTAGCCCGCCATCTGTTCCTTGCACCACGCGGTGAGGTCCTGCTCGGAGAGTTCGGCTCCCGGGGTGAGGACAACGCATGCCTTGATCTCCTCGCCGTGGCCGTCGTGAGGCACTCCGATGACGGCCGCCATGCTCACGGCGGGATGGGTGAGCAGTACCTCCTCGATCTCCCGTGGGTACACGTTGAAGCCGCCGCGGATGATCAGGTCCTTGGTGCGGTCGACGACGTAGAGCCATCCGTCGGTGTCCCGGCGTGCCAGGTCGCCGGTACGGAACCAGCCGTCGCGCATCACCTCGGCTGTCGCCTCGGGCCGGTTGTAGTAGCCCTTCATCACGTTGTGCCCGCGGACGACGATCTCGCCGATCGCGTCAGGGCCTTCCACCGTGGATCCGTCCTCGGCGACCAGGTTCACCTCCACGCCCCAGACGGGGCGTCCGACGGAGCCCGGACGCGCCTTCTCGCCGCGCGGCGAGAACGTGGCCGCCGGGCTGGTCTCCGACAGGCCGTACCCCTCCAGGATGGTGACCCCGAACCGCTCGTGGAACCGGCGGTGGATCTCGACCGGCAACGCGGAGCCTCCTGAGCCGGCGATGCGCAGATTCCCGGCGATCCGCGCCAGGTCCACGTCGGGGGCGTCCTCGCCGAGCAGTGCCCAGTACATGGTGGGCACGCCCGCGAAGAACGTGACGGCATGACGCTACATCAGGGCGAGCGCCGAGGCGGAGTCGAAGCGGGGCATCAGCACCAGCGTCGCCCGCGCGGCGAGGCCGGCGTTCATCTGGACGGTCTGGCCGAAGGAGTGGAACAACGGCAGGCCGATGAGATGCACCTCGTGCTCGACCTCGCCGAACAGCTTGTGGCAGGTGAGCGCGTTGAGCATCACGTTGGAGTGGCTGAGTTCGGCGCCCTTGGGCAGGCCGGTGGTGCCGGAGGTGTAGAGGATGACCGCGGTGTCGTCCGCGTCGGTGGCGACCGTCTCGAAGTCGGCGCTCTGGCCGGCCAGTGCAGCCGTCAGCGTCTGGGCGCCCGCGATCGGGGAGTCCTCGGCGGGAGCGGCGGTCATCAGGAAGAACTGCTCGCAGCCCGGGGCCTCGCCGAACCCGGTCCACCCCTCCTGCCCGAGCGGGAGTTCGGCGCTGCCTTCGAAGCAGAAGTAGGCTTTGGCCTCCGAGTCAGCCAGGTGGTACGCGATCTCCCTCCCCTTGAGCAGCACATTGAGCGGGACGACCACTGCGCCGGCCTTGAGGATGCCGTAGTAGACCACCGGGAACCACGGCAGGTTCGGGCAGGACAGAGCTACCTTGTCGCCAGGCCCGACACCGCGTGAACGCAGCAGGTTGGCCACCCGGCGCGCCGCGGTGTCCAGCTCCGCGTAGGTCAGCCTCTGGTCGCCGAGTACGACCGCGGCGCGGTCCGGCACGGCACGGGCGCTGCTTTCGAGCATGACGGCGAGGTTCAGCACGGGGTCTCCGTTAGGTGTGCGGGGCGGTGGCGGGGCTGGACGCGGTCAGCCGCGCAGCGCGGAGGCGAGGATGCCGGGCAGTTTCCACACGCTTGGTGCGGCGGTGAAGCGCGTGACGCGTTCGATGGTGGTCAGTGCGGTGCGGTTGGTGACGAAGTACGGCGGGCGCGGGGAAAGGGAGGGATCGCCCGTGAGCAGACCGCGTGGCGCGGGTGTGAAGGGGGCGCGCAGTACGGTCTTTTCGATGTTCTCGAGCATGAAAGCGTTGTGCACGAAGCCGGTGCCGCTGCCGATGTCCTGGCGGGTGTGGCCGGGAAAGGCGCCCCAGGGGGTGAAGCCGAGCAGGAAGCCCACACCGGACCAGCAGTTGATGCCCAGAGTGCCGTAGCGCAGGCCGGCGATGGCTCTCTGCACCGTCGGCCTGTCGGTCTTCTCGGTCCTGGGGTGGACGATCAGGGTGGCGCCGAGGGTTCCGGGGAGGGTGTTGTTGGCGAAGTCGACGGCGTGATGCAGGTATTCGGCCGTGGTCGCGCCTGGCAGTCGTACGACGCCCAGGGCACTGCCGAAGACCTCCTCGGTGATCAGGACGTCGTCGTGGTCGGTGATGTCGGGGACGAGGAGCCGGCAGTCGGCGCCGTGGGTCTCCGCCTGTGGGTGGGCGGCGAGAACGGCGGCCAGGCGGATGTCGGTGCCGGGGTAGTAGTCGGCGCGTGCGGGCAGCTCGCGCAGTACCCGCCGGATCTCGTCCAGGAGCCGCTCGGTGCCGTCCCAGTCACGCGGCACGACCAGGACCTGGCTGGCGATGCAGTTGTGGCCGGAGTTGTTCATCTTGCTGGTGACGATGTGCTCGGCCTGGAAGCGGAAGTCGGCGTCGCTCCACGGCCCGGGCGCCACGATGCACGGGCTGACACCGCCCAGTTCACTGCTGAAAGGCTTGGTGACCAGGGGCCGGTCGTCGCGTCGGCGCTGCTCGGCGTCCTCGTCGGTGCCCCAGACGATGGCGTCGTGGGTTCGGTCACTGCCGGTGACATGGATGGCGTCGATGCCTTCGTGGCGGGTGAGGTAACTGCCTTCGGCCGCGCCGCCGTCGACGAACCGCACCCAGTCGCGTGCGACGAAATCGGCGAAGACGCGCTCGAAGTGGGGGCGTAGGTAGGCGTTGACGGGGTTCAGTTTGGCGATGACGACCTGGCCCTCGGCGTAGAGCTTGTGCAGCACGTCGAGCGCGGTGATGGCGGCGACGTTTCCGGCGCCGAGCACCAGGGCGACGGCGGGGCGCCCGGGCCGGCCCCGGTACTCGCCCGCGGCGCTGTCCCGTACCTGCTCGGCGGTAGTACCGGGGCGCATCCATACCTGGGCCGTGAAGCCGTTGAGGAGCAGCCGGTCCCAGCCGGTGGCAGGGAAGACACCGACCTTGGTGCGGCCGTGCTCCTCGCGCACGCCTCCGGGGCCGACGGGTTCCTCGCCGTTCGCAATGCGTCGCAGTACGTGGAGATAGGCCGCGGCGTTCTGCGCCAGGGCCCACGGTCCGCCGCTCCAGTCCTCGGCGGCCCACGGGGTGTCGGGGCCGTACCCCTTGGCGTGGGCGCCCACCGCGGCCAGCTCGGCGGCGCCGGACGCCACGCGGGGCAGCAGTCGTTCCAGGAGGGCGATGCGTCTGGTGAGGGGGGTGGCCGACCAGGACCCGGCGCTGTTGCGCAGTTCCATGACGGCCCGGTCGAGGGAAGCGGTGTCGAGGGCGCTGGAGGTCACGTCATTCCTCGCTGAAGGGGGTTTGGGCGGGCGGGGGCCGTGCTCCGTGCGGTGGGGGACGGGCGGCGCACCCCGCCGGGGCTCGATGGACGTCGCCTCGTCACTCGGACAGCAGGCGCGCGTCGCGAGACGGGTCGATGAGCGTGATGGCGGCGGTTCCGCCGATCAGGAGCAGGGCACCGGTGATCAGGACAGCGTGCTGGTAGCCCGCCGACCCCTGGCTGTCCACAAGGCGCCCGATCAGTGTCGGGGCGATCAGGCCGGCGGTGGTCACCACGGCGTTCATGAGGCCAAGGGCCCCGCCGCGGCGGTGGGCCGGGGCCACTTCTGCGACGGTGGTGACGGCGACGCTGCCCATCGCTCCGGTGAGCCCGAAACCGATGACCAGGAGCGCGACCGTCGCCGCACCGGCCCGAGCCGACGGCAGGGCCAGGCACGCCGCGGCACCTATGAGCAGAAGGGTGCCGCCGACCCCGCCGCGGGCCCACCGGCTCGCGATGCCACGGCGCAGCAGCCACCCGGCCACGCCTGCCTGTCCGAGCACCACGACGCCGCTCAGACCCCAGACCAGCATCAGCAGCCGGGCGGATGCGGCCGAGGAATAGCCCAGGCCGTCGTGGAGGTAGGACGGGAGCCAGACCAGGCCGAAGGCGATGACCCAGTAGGTGCCGAAATAGGCGATCGTGGCACCGATCCAGGTACGGGTCGCGAGGATCCGGCGGTACGGCGTCCTGCGCGCGACCGTCCCCGTCCCGGGTCCGGCCCCTGCCCCTGCCCCTGCCCCCTCGACCGTCCCTGTCCCCTCACCAGAGCCGGCCGAGGCCGGGAAGTCGTTGTCCGACGTGGCCGCGTACGGTCCCTCTCCGCCCAGGGGGATCCACAGCAGCGCCCACGCTGCACCGGCGAGCGCCACCACGGTGACGGCCGAGCGCCAGCCGTGGTGGTGGATCACCCAGGTGAGGGCGGGAGCGGCGACCAGGACTCCCAGGGTGATCCCCAGCACGATCAGAGCCCCGGGCAGGTTGCGTCGATGGTTGGGGAACCAGGACAGGGTGGTCTGCTGGGCGACGGGGAAAGCGGGCCCCTCGGCGGCACCGAGGAGAACACGTGAGGTGATGAGCACCGCGAGCCCTCCGCCCATGGCCAGAGGAGCCTGGGCGACGGACCACAGAGCGGCCATCGCGAGCAGCAGCCACTTGGGCCGTACTCGGTCCGCGAGCAGCCCCACCGCGGCGCCGCAGATGGAGAACAGCAGGAAGAAGGCGCTGCTGGCGAGTCCGAAGGCGGACGAGGACAGGCCGAGGTCCTTACGGATCGGATCGGCCGCGAGGCCGAGCACGGACTTGTCGGCGAAGTTGATCATCATGAAGACGACCAGCAGCGCGGTGACGACCCATGCGCGGTGTCGGGGGCTCCTCACGGCCCTCGGGCGGTGAGCGGGCACAGCGGGTACGACATCGGTGTCGGTCACAAGGGCTCCGCGGGAGACGAGCGAAAGGAGGAGGGGGCAAAGGGGAAGAGGCGGAGTGCGGCCCGGACCCGGGTGCGGGTCCGGGCGGTGCTCAGGAGAGCGGGACCCCGGCGATCGCGATGCGTTCCATGACGCGGCGTTGCGGGTAGTAGTCGTTGATCGCGTAGTGCTGGACCGCGATGTTGTCCCAGATCGCGACGGAGTCCGGCTGCCAGCGGAAGCGCACCTGGTACTCGGGGATCCGGGCCTGCAGCACGAGCTCGTGGAGCAACTCGCGGCTCTCTTCCTCGCCGAGTCCGACGATGCGCGTGGTGAACGGTTCGTTGACGTACAGCAGTCGGCGCCCGGTCGCAGGATGCCGGACCACCACGGGGTGCTCGACCGCCGGCAGGGTCTGTCGCAGCGCGGCGATCTGGTCCTGGGTCATCGTCGCGCCCCAGGTGGGCACCCAGTCGTGTTCGGCCGTGAGCCCCTCGATCCGCTCCTTCGTCGCGTCGGGGAGGTTGTCGTAGACGGCGCCCATGTCGGCCCACAGGGTGTCCCCGCCCGAGGCCGGGATCTCGACGGCGCGCAGTACCGAACCAAGGGCCGGGGCCGCCATGAACGAGTGGTCGCTGTGCCAGATGTTCTCGTTGCCCACGGCCATGGCGTCCTTGGCCAACCGGGAGACGCCGGCTCGGTCGCCCTTGGGGAAGAAGGGGTTGGCCTCCGGCTCGCCCCAGAGCCCGGCGAGCGCGGTGTGGTCCTCCGGGCCGAAGTCCCGCTGGTCGCGGAAGAAGATCACCTTCCACTCCAACAGCGCCTGGCGGAGCTCGTCGGCCAGGTCCGCGCCGATCGGCTGGGAGAGGTCGACGCCCGTTATCTCGGCGCCGATGTGCGGGGTGAGCGGGTGAATGCCCAGGATCCGGTACTCCCCCGGAGCCGTGCCGGGTGCAGTGCGCTCCAGGATGCGCTTGCCGAACCGGATCAGTGGCTTGTCGAAAACGGGGTGGGGCGTCGAGGCGGCGGTGCCGGCCATTGCAGTCCTCCACGGTGGGAACGGCTGATTTCGTTACCGGCAGTATCGATATTGGGATGTGGAGCCGCAAGGGCTCAGAGCAACGAATTTCACGGATCGGGGCGGCCTGGTGCCACCGTCAGGGCCGCGCGGGGCGGCCCGGCGTCACCGGCAGGGGGCCGCGCAGGGCGGTCCGGTGCCACCGTCGGGGCCGCAGAGAGCGGTCCGGTGCCACCGTCAGGGCCGCGCCGCCACGGCACGTGCGACCAGGTCGACCACCTCGTCGACAAAACGTCCGTCGAGCGGCTCCTGCTCTCCCAGCAGGCGGAACACCAGTGGCGCCGCCACCAGGGTCGACGCGGCCGCGACATCGACGTCGGCCCGCACGTCCCCCCGCTCGATTCCGCGCTGCAGAATCTCACGCGTCTGCGCCGTCACGCGGGCGCTGTACGTCGCGTACGCGCTCCGAGCGGTACCCGCCTTGGCCGCCGCGCCCATGAGCTCGGCCAGCAGACGGTCCGTGCCGGGCAGGCGGTAGACCTCAAGACGCGCCGTCAGCAGAGCGTGCAGTTCGGCGCGGAAATCCCCGAGGTCGGCGACGGAAACCGGGCCGACCCGGCTCTCCGCTGCGGCGAGGATCAGATCCTGCTTGGTCGGCCAGCGCCGGTAGATGGCCGGTTTGCTCACCTCGGCCCGGGCCGCCACCGCGTCCATCGTGACCGCGTCCATACCCTGCTCCGTGACCAGGGAGAGCACCGCGCCGAGCACCACCCTCGTGACCCGCTCCTCACGCGGCCGCCCCGGCCCACGCTTTTCCGCCTGGATCTGCCGTCCACCCATGACCACGAGACTAGAGGGCGCCCACCGGCTGAGGCACACGAGGCCGGGACCGTGCGACACCGGAAACCCGACAGGAGAGCCCTGCCGCCGCTGTCGGCCCCTTCCGAACGGGCCAAACAGCTCGCCGGGATGCGGCGGCGGAGCGCGCAACGGTGACGGAACCGCCCCATGCCGGCTCCCCGGTCTCGTCGACTCCACGGGCTGCCCCGTGCCGCTGGTCGACCGCTTCAGGGCGTGACCGCCGTTGGCCCCTGGTTTGCCGGATGTCCGCCGGAGCCTCGACCGACCAGATGTCGAGCCCCGCGTCCGCCGCAGCCGCCCGTGTCCGGGCGTCCGGACCCAGCAGCAGGACCCGACGCGGGTTCTCGCTCACTGGCTCCGAAGTGGACAGGCGGCGGCCACAGGTCTCCCCGGGGTAAGGGCGTCTCAGGAGTGGAAGCACCTCACCGGTCGTGGCGCGTCAGTAGTAGTGGCGCATGATCTCGGTGGCCCAGGCGGGCTGTGTGGTGGTGCCGCCCTGAGGGCCGAACTCGCTCATGTAGGGCTTGATGTCGAGGACGGGGGTGCCGTCGACGGCGTCCAGACCCTGGACGTACAGGTCGAGTCCGTCGGTGCGCAGCAGACGGCAACGGGAGACCCCGATGCGGTTGGGGCGGTTCTTGCCGCGCTGGGCGAAGATGCCGATCTGAGGCCAGTCGGTATTGCCGCGCGGGTGACGGGCACCGGTCTCGATCTTCACGACGGGGACGCGGTCGAAGTGGTAGACGATCTCCAGGTGGGAGAAGGTGTCCAGCCCGGCCAGCGCGTCCGCGCCGAACTGCTCGGCGTCCAGGCGGATGACGGCCTCGACCGTGCCCCAGTCGTCGTCCTTGACCTCCTGCCGACCGCCGACCACTCGGCCCACGGGAATCGAGACCACTTCGGCCAAGGAACTCTTCTCAGGCATCTGCAGTACCCTCCGTCGGAATTCTTGTATCACTCGGCGCCCGAGGGTACTTCAGGGGCGTTGACCAAGATCAGCACCGCGCACAGACGTGGCGATGGCTGGAGCACTCCTGGTGCCGGTCGGCGGGGAAACAGACGCGGCAGCAGCCTCGTGCGCGCGGCACACAACAGCGGCACACAACAGGCGTCTGCGAAGCCAACAGCCCGCACCCGCGCGACGCATCACAGAAGCGCCAGGACGGCAGCTACTCGCACAGCGCTCATGCCCGCGGCACCTGCTCCCACCACCGCCGCGTGAAGTACCTGTACTGGCAACCGCCGGACACACAGCAACGAACTTCGGCGTGGCCCACAACTGTTCGTCCGTCCTGGGGCATGCCCACCAGGGCTGTGGCGGCTGCGGACGGCTGACTCTGACAGCCCTCGGGAGCTTCCTGACCGGGTCAACTTCCGCGAGGTGTAGAGGCAGTTGTGACCTGACGGTCAGGTCTGGAACCCCCTTGCGCAATGGTCAAGAATCATTGACCATTGCTCTTATGCCAACCGATGATCTTCCCGAGACGTTTCACGTCACCACGGACGAGCAACTGCGCGCCGTCTCCAATCTCACGCGCCACCGGATCATGGCCGTGCTCCGCTTCGAGCCGGCGACGATTACGCAGATCGCCGAGCGAGTGGGCCTTGCGAAGGGGAGTTCCAGCTATCACGTGCGGCTGCTGGAGCGGGCCGGCCTGGTGAAGGTGGTGCGGACACGGAAGGTACGGGGGGTCACCGAGCGGTACTACGCGATGGCCGCACGGTCGATCGAGCTGCCGGACCCGGGCGAGGGAGGGCCGGATGTGCTGATGCGGCATGCGGTGGCGGACCTGGAGGCGTCGCCGGCGGACGGCGAGCGGCATGTGCGAATGGCGCATCTGCGGCTCACCGAGGAGCAGTTCGCGGAACTGGGGGCGCGGCTGCAGGCGCTGGCGGACGAGTACCGGGAGCTGTCCGATCCGTCGCTGCCGGACGCGTCACTCGTCTTCGCACTGTTCCACCCGGCACCGCGCCGGCAGACCGAAGGGGACGCCCAGTGACCTCGGATGTCGGGAAGCTGCCGGCCGGATTCGGACGGCTGTGGACGGCGCAGACGGTGTCCTCGCTCGGTGACGGGGTGACGCATGCCGCACTGCCGCTGCTCGCGTTGACGTTGACGCGGGATCCGATGGCGCTCGCCGTCGTCACGGCCGCAGGGACGCTGCCATGGCTGCTCTTCGGGGTGCTCGGCGGAGCGCTGGTGGATCGCTGGGACCGCCGGCGCACGATGTGGGTCACGGACACGGCACGTGCGGTGCTGCTCGCGATACCCGCGGCGGCGGCCGCGCTCGATGTGCTGAGCATTCCGCTGCTCGCGGCCGTCGCCTTCCTGCTCGGCCTCGGCGGACTCTTCTTCGACACGGCCGCCACGGCCTACCTGCCGGATCTGCTCCGCCGCGACCCCGCGCTCCTGGAGCGCGCCAACTCCCGCCTGCGCGGCGCCCAGACCGCCGCTTCCGGCTTCGCGGGGCCGCCTGCGGGCAGTGCCCTGCTCGCGCTCGGGCGGGCGGTCCCGCTGCTCGCCGACGCGGTGTCGTTCCTGCTCTCCGCGCTGCTCGTCCGTACGCTGCCCGCCATGCCCCGGCCCGTGCCGGAGGTCCGCGAGTCGCTGCTTCGGCAGGCACGGGCCGGGGCCTCGTACGTCTTCCGGGACCGGGTGCTGCTCGGCCTCGCGCTCCGCCCGGCGGTCGGGAACGTCGCCTTCCTCGCTGTGGAGACCGTCCTCGCCCTCTTCGCGCACGACCGCCTCGGCATCGACACCTACGGCTTCGGCCTGCTCCTCACAGCGGAGGCCACCGGCGGCCTGCTAGGCGCAGGCATCGCCTCCTACCTTGGCCGACAACTCGGCACCGGCACCGCACTGACCTGCACAGCCACCGTCGAAGGGCTTGCCATCCTGGGCCTGGCCGCTGCCCCGAACCCGTACGCCGCCGGGCTGGCACTCGCCGTCTGCGGGGCCGGCATGGGCGCCACGATGGTGCTCGGCCCCTCCCTCCGGCAGGCGATCGTCCCCGCCCACCTGATGGGCCGGGTCGCCTCCACCTCCCGCATGCTCGCCATGTGCGCCGCCCCCATCGGCGCCTTCCTCGGCGGCTGGCTGGCCACCACGTACGACATCTGCACCCCGCTCTACGCCGCCGCCGGCCTCCTCCTGGCGATGACGGCCGTCACGGCATCCATGACCACCAACCGCCGGGTCGAAGCGGCGCTGCGTGCCGCCGCCCCGGCCGGCGGACCGGATCACCCGGCATCCCAGGGTCCCGCCCAGGAGAGTGCACCTGACTTGTTGTGACGCCTGCCGCGAAAGGGTCACACAAGTCCGGTGCCAGGCATCAATAGACTCCTCTCATCAGCGCTTACGTTCGAGTGCTGGGCCGAGAGCAGGGGGATGTGGTGTCGACGGTCGACGTGCAGAGGGTCTGGAAACCGTCTGTTTCGGAACTCTGGGCGGGACGACGCCCTTTGTGGTGGACCGTCGGCCCGACGGGGGAACTGGCTGTTCTGCTCGTCCATCGGCAGTGCCTACGCCGAAGCCGCTCCGTAAAGGGCTGGGTGGGCTGGGGCCCGCAGGTCCCATTCGATGCGGTACTCGTGATTCGCCAGGCTGACGGGTCGCTTCGACGTCGATCGATCAAGGACATCCCGGTCAGGCCGAGTCACATCGCTCTTCTCCCGAAGTCCCGACTCCTCATAGCAAGCGGTCGAGCGGGCAAGGAGGAATCGGGAGCGTGGAGCCCGAACGCCGTGGTGTTCACTCTGGAAAGTGGTGACCAAGAGGCCACCTTCTGCATCGGCGACGACATCCCTGCGCTGGTGACCGATCGCGGGGGATCGATCTGGACGGCTTACGGAGACGAAGGCATCTACGGAGGGCATCCGCAGTCTGCAGCCGGTCTGGCCGGCTGGAGTGCCGAAGGCCAGCCATTCTGGGCCCCGGGAGGTCGCCTTCCTGACGTGCCTTTGGAGGGATGCACCGCTGCCACCGAGGGGGACCAGGTCTGGCTGATCTGGTATTCCGGCAGTGGGCGGGGAGGCACGTTCTTGACGCGGATCACCCCGTCGACCGGTGAGGTGACCAGTTGGCGCAGCCCCGTACGTGACCCGGACGGGTTCGCTGTGCGCGACCGTCGAGCAGTCCTGACCAAGCGCGTTCACAACCAGCGGTCAACCGAAGTGGTGCGAGCTGAGTTGGATGGTGATGCCTGGAGTGTGACCGAGCGGTGCAAGATTCGAGTGCCCGGACGGGTGGTCATGCATTGTGGTCAGGGTCGTGACGGTCTTCTGTGGCTTCGCGCTGGCGACACGTGGCTTCGTATCGAAGCCTGATAGCAGCCGAGGGCGTGCAGCCTCATGATCGACGGGCCACCTCGGCTGCGTAGGCCATTCTGACCGCACCGGCAGACCATCGTTCGGCCGCCATAGGGCTGCTACCGAGCGCCCGTTGCAGCACGGCCGGTGGCATCTGTGTGTAGAGGTCGAGCAGGGCAGCGCATCATCCGGCTCCGGACGGGAGGCCGATGTTCCGCAGACGGGTCGCGAGCCAGCCACTGGTCTGTGCTCGTCCGGAACGCAAGGCAGGCAAGGGGACCTCTGTCGACCCATCGGACAGGCTCCAGCCAGACTCCGCATGGTCGACGTCCTGACTTGTCGCACCATCTCTCTAGCATCAGCTCATGGACGTTTCCTCGATCGTCGCCCTCGCATCCGCAGTTGTCGCTGGCGCTGTCGCCGTCGTCGTGCCCTGGCAAGCGTTCCGGTACGCCCTGCGCCAGGAGCATGCACTTTGGCACGGGAGTAACGAGTTGCGCTCTATTCGGACTCGCCTGTCGAGGCGCACGCAGAGCAGCGGTGACTGACGGGGAAATCGCGGTCTCGGAAGGTGCAGCAGGCGCGGCCGTACACGAATCTGCGACTCAATCCCATGGATCTCGCTCGGCCCGGTGCGCGAGGTGCCGTGACGGGGAGTGCCGAGGCAACGCGTCGCTTCAACGAAGTCGAGCGCGTTGTGGAACAAATCCATCTGGCGTACGCGCTTGGCCAACTGGCCGGAGAAACAGCGCAAATGCGCCTGGGACCGCGTTTGAGATCTGCGCCAGCAGCTCTGGGAGGGTGCTCTAGGCTCGGCCAGGTGATCTTCGACAAGTTCCCGTTCGTTGGCGACTTCAAGGAGCTGGAGTACGGCAGGCGAGACGGGCTATCGATCCGGGCTGCCGTGCGGGCGACCGCGTCAGAGCACGAAGGCCACCTGGTCAGGTACCTGCGTGCTGGCACGGTTTTGGTCGCCACGCCTTCGGCTGTGCCCGACGTGCTGAGCGAGACTGGCTCGTTCATCGGAGGGCTGCACCTGCTCACCGATGGACACTGGCTGTGGTACTCCGACTTGGCTCACTACGTGGGGCGTTACCACGTACAGCTGGACCCCGCGTTCGTCGAGCACGCGCGCTGCAACGGCTGGACCGTTCCGGAGGTTAGCGACGAACACCTCGAAGCGATGGTGGCGCTGCTCATCGGAGACGAAGACGAACCGGAATGAAATTGCTGCCCGTGCGTCGCTATCAGGACGAAGTTCGGGTCACCGGGCGTGGACCTGGCCGACAAGAAGGCCTCGCCTGGGCCAGGCGGCGGACCATGATGCCGATCTTCGCCCAGCGAATCATCGTCTCCGACCGGGCCGGACTGGCTTCGTAGTCCCTGGCCAGGCGTCGGTGGGCGGTCAGCCACGAGAAGGTGCGTTCCACCGCCCACCGCTTCGACTGGACTTGGAAGCCACGCTGGTCGGGATCCTTGCGGACGATCTCCAGATCGCGGCCAAGAGTCTGGGTCGTCCAGTCGACCAGGCGGCCGGCGAAGCCCTGGTCGGCCCAAACCTTCTGGACGCCTGAGTGGTCGAGGCGAGTCCACAGCAGCGGGTGTCGGGCTCCATCGCGGTCCTGAACACTTGCTGCCACGACATGGACGGCAAGTACCAGGCCGAGGGTGTCTGTGACGATGAACCTCTTGCGGCCCTTGACCTTCTTGCCCGCGTCGAAGCCCCTGGTGGCGACCGGGACGGTGTCGGCAGTGCGGACCGACTGCGAGTCGATCAATCCGGCACTCGGCTCGGCATCGCGGCCATCGGCCTCACGGACTTGGCTCCGCAGGGCATCGTGGATTCGCCCGACCGTGCCGTCGTCGCGCCACCAGGTGAAGTACCAGTACACGGTCTGCCAAGGGGCGAAGTCTCTGGGCAACTGCCGCCAGGCGCACCAGGTACGAACCACGTAGAAGATCGCGTCCACGATCCGCCTCCGTGGATGCTTCTCCCGCCGCCCACCCTTCGATCCCACCCGAGCGGGTGGCAGCAACGGCTCAACCAACGCCCACTGTTCATCCGACAGATCCGACGGATAGCCCCCACCAGTCACGCCAGGCCCAACGATCGCCCAGACCCCACGGCACGGAAGATCTCAAACGCCCTCTCAAAGAGTGTTTTGTCCTGACAGATACGTTTGATGGCGACCTGGGTAGTCGGCATGCTGGGGCGATTGGGGCTTCTGTCGACTGCCGTGATGTCTGTGGCTGGCGACAACGGTTGGGGGTCCGTTTGGGCTCCTTCACTCCTGTCTGATCCCAAGGCGCTCCCGCTCACCCCCGTTTGCGCCCTGTAGGCGAAGGGCCGTCGGCGGTACTACCGAAACATGCCTCGACAGCGGCCGTATCCGAGTGACCTGTCCGATGCCCGGTGGGAGTTGATGGAGCCCATTCTGTCGGCCTGGCGGGCCGAGCGGAGGAGGAAGGGCCTGGGCATAGGCCGACCGCCCGAGCACGACCTGCGGCGGATCATGGAAGCGGTCATCTACGTCGACCGCACCGGCATCCCCTGGCGATACCTGCCGCACGACTTCCCGCCATGGGAAACGGTGTACGGCTACTTCGCCGCCTGGCAGAAGGACGGAGTCTTCGACCAGCTCAACGGGCTCCTCCGCCGTCTGGTCAGGGCGGCGGAGGGTCGCGACGGCGAGCCGAGTGCGTGCGTGCTGGACGCGCAGAGCATCAAGACTTCCGCGAACGTCCCCGCGGCCGGCCAGGGCATCGACGCAGGCAAGAAGATCGCGGGCGGCAAGCGCCATATCGGCGTCGACACCCTCGGTCTTCTCCTGGCCGTGCTGGTCACCGCCACGAGTGTCTCCGACAACGCCGGCGGCATCCAGGTGCTCTCACAGATCTCGAAGGCCCACCCGCGCGTGGCCAAGGCCTGGGCCGACAGCGGCTACCGAATCAAAGCCATCGAGCACGGAGCCCGCCTGGGCATCGACGTCGAAGTCGTCCATCGCGACCCGGCCGCGAAGGGCTTCAAGGTGATCCCACGGCGCTGGGTCGTCGAGCGGACCTTCGGCTGGCTCATGCACCACCGACGCCTCACCCGCGACTACGAGACCCACCCACACCGGTCCGAAGCGATGATCAAGCTGGCAATGGTCGACCTCATAAGCCGCCGCCTCACGAGGGAATCCACCCTGAACTGGCGTGATGCCTGAACACCGACCGCGTCAATGGAACGGGTGGGACCGCTGGCTCGGACCGGGAGGGTCGAAGCTCACCCCGTTCTCGTCGAGTGCGTTGAAGACGGTCACGCGACCCGAATCGAAGGCGAAGCTGATGTCGACGTTTCCCTGAGCGACATCCCTGCCTGTCCATTCGAGCAGTTCGGCCCCCTTGAGGGGCAGCCCCAGCAGAGCGTGCAGTCCGGGGAAAGGTTCGGGGCGCCACTGCAGGTCGAAGCCAGGCCACCGGACTGGACGGGTGGGGTCGATCATGTTCCACGTGAGGGAGAGATCGCCGAGCTTTTGATGGTTGATCTCGACCTGCTCGCCATCGAAGTCGAACAGCACCGGGCAGTCGCAGAACCACTCGTCATCCCTGAGGTCCCACACCATCCAGACTCTCGTGAGCGTCCGGCCAGCAAGACCACGCAGACGATTTCCATGCTCCTGCACGACGTCACTACGGCCGTCCAACCATGCTGGCCGGTAGCCCGCGATGCCGAAATCGAACATGACGTCATCCTGTCAGAAGTGCCCCTCCTCGGGTTAGAGCAGTCCCGAACGGCGACCACCCCGTCAACTTCTCAAACACCCCTGCCGGGACAAAACGCCCTTTCAGTGCGGTGCGAACCGTGACCAGGTGCCGGTGATCGGTATAGCTGGTGTGGCCTGCGCCCAGTGCAATGACGGCGTCGGGATGACCGGCGACAGCACGGGCCACGGCATGTGCTCGGGCCGGTTCCCATTCCGCTTCGGCCGCCACGCGTCCGACCACGGCGATGCGCTCGCGGAGTCTGGCGATGATCCATCCCGCCTCCGCGCAGTACCCGTCCGCGGTGGCGTCCAGATCGACGAACGGTCTGCGCGTCCTCGCTGCGAGCTCTCGGCCGAGCGTGGTTTTCCCAGTGCCGGACGGACCGACCAGAACCATCCAGGGTGCCTCAATGCGCGTCGATCGGCTCACGCGGCGGTCACCTCATCACGTTCGACGAGGCGACCGCGTTCGAAGCAGGCTCCGGCGCGGACGAGGGCGACGGGGAGGGGTGCGTTCACGGCGGCCACCGCTGCTGGGCGGACTCCACCAGCTTGAAGACTATTGCCAGTCCAGCGGACATGACGCTTTGTCGGTCGCGGCATGGACGCTGACTGCGACCCGGCAGTTCGCCCGTATCCCCATCGCTCCACAGTACTGGCGGGCGACCCCGACCGACGCCATGCCGCACTTGGGGAACGACACGTCGTCGATCACCCACACCTCAGGCGTGATCGCCTCGCACAGCCGGTGGGCGATTCTCCGCCGTACCGGCCAAAGCTCGCACGGTGACTGGTCCACGAACTGCTGCAGGGCCTGCAGTTGCCGTCCGGCAGCCGCTCGGCCATCGGCTGGATCGACTTACGCCGACCGTCCAGCATCAGGCCCCGCAGATAGCACTCGCCCCACCGCCGCTGATCCCGCCGCGGCAACGACCCGAACACATCGGCCACGAACCCCGATAACTCACCCCGGAGCCGTTCCACTTCCCCCAGCCTCATACCAGGACGATGCCCACTACCAGGCGAGGTCACCCGACGTAACGAAGCGCTACCAGGCGGTCAGGTCCCGACGACGACGTCGACCTGGTCGGTGTAGAAGGCGACGTGGCCGGCGATGTCCGCGACGGCGTCGTACGGCGCGGGGTAGAACCACACGGCGTCGGTCCGCGCGCCGTCGGCGAGGGCGAGGCCGTAGTAGGACGCGTCGCCCTTGTACGGGCAGTACGTCTGGGTGGTGCTGGGGGTGAGCAGCGACTGGTCGACGTTGTCGAGCGGGATGTACTGGACGGGCGGGTAGCCGGCCTCGCGCAGGGTCAGGGCCCGGGTGGTGTCGGCGATGATCTGTCCGCCGATACGGGCCACGACGCGGGCGCCGGTGGGCTCGACGGTGATCGGGTGGTCGGGGCCGGGGATCCTGGGCTGCCGTGTCGTCGTCATGGTGTTCTCCTCGATTCCTGGTGGCGGGTGCTCTAGCCGGCGATGAGGTCGAACTCGTTGCCCTCGACGTCGGCGAACGTGGTCCACCGGGCGCCGTCGCGCACGACTTCGTGGAGCTTGGTCGCCCCGAGCGCGAGCAGACGTCCTCTCTCGCCCTCGTAGTCGCTGGTGATCAGGTCCGGGTGGAAGCGGTTCTTGGCGGTTTTGGCCTCGGGGACCCGGTGGAAGGCCAGTCGGGGCCCGCTGCCGGGATCGCCGGCCTCCACCACGGCGTCGTGCTCGTCGGCCCCGTCGGCGACCCGGCGGCCAAGGACGGCGGCCCAGAACGCCGCGGCACGTGCGGCGTCGGTGGCGTCGAACGAGGCGCCGAAGAAGGTGGTGCTCATGCGTTGTCTCCTGTCGTGACCTACTGGCCAGACCAGTCTGTCTAATCGGTCCTTCAACCGTAGATTCCATGCCCAGGGCTGTCAAACAACAGGTAGAGCGCCTGATGTCGGCCACCGTTTGACGAGACCAGGTCGTAGTGTTTAGCTGGATTGCAAGACCAGACAGACCAGTCTGGTCAATCGAAAGGAGGCGTGCCATGTCCGAGGTGCACACAGCGCTGGTGACAGGTGCGACGTCCGGCATCGGCCGGGCGACTGCGGAGAAGCTCGCCCGGGACGGGTTCAAGGTCCTGGTGCACGGACGCGACGCCGGCCGCGGAGCCGCAGTGGTCAAGGGGATCGAGGGCCTCGGCGGCCGGGCCGAGTTCATCGCCGCCGACCTCACCGACATCACCTCCGTCAAGCGGTTGGCAGAGGCGGCCAAGAACGTCGACGTCCTCGTCAACAACGCCGGGTTCTCCTGGTTCGGCCCCACCGCCGACCTGGAGCCCGACACCTACGACGCACTGTTCGACGCCAACGTGCGCAGCGCCTACTACCTCACGGCCGTCATCGCGCCGGCGATGGCCGAGCGAGGCGAGGGCGTCGTCATCAACCTGGGCAGCATGGCCGGGCAGATCGGTCTTGCGGGCGGCGCCGCCTACAGCGCCACCAAGGCCGCGCTCACCTCGCTGACCCGGTCCTGGGCCGCCGAGTACAGCCCACGGGGCGTGCGGGTCAACACCATCGCCCCCGGACCGGTCTACACCGGCGGCTCCTCCCGGGAGCGCCTCACGGCCCTGGGCAAGACCACGCTCCTGGCCCGCGCGGCGGAGGCCGAGGAGATCGCCGACGTCGTCGCGTTCCTCGCCTCACGCGCCGCCCGGTACATCACCGGCGCCGTCATCCCCGCCGACGGCGGACGCACCGCCGTCTGACCGCCACCACACCTACAGAAACCGAGCAGAGCAATGGATACCCCCGTCGTACTGATCACCGGTGCGCTGACCGGCATCGGCCGCGCCGCCGCCGTCGCCTTCGCCAGGCAGGGCGCGAACGTGGTCGTCACCGGACGCCGTGACGAGGCCGGCAAGGCCCTGGTCGAGGAACTGCGTGAACTCGGCTCGTGGGCCGAGTTCATCAACGCCGACGTCCGTAACGAGGACGAGGTGCGTGCCATGGTCGACGAGACAGTCACCCGTTTCGGCCGTCTCGATGTCGCGGTGAACAACGCCGGCACCGAGGGCCGTCCCAGCCCGATCACCGACCAGAGTGCGCAGACCTACAACGCGACCTTCGACACGAACGTCCTCGGTGTGCTCCTGAGCATGAAGCACCAGGTCCGCGTCATGCAGGAACAGGGCAGCGGCAGCATCGTCAACATCTCCTCGACCTACGGCCACGAGGGCGCCGCCGGAGCCTCCGTCTACGTCGGCAGCAAGCACGCCGTCGAAGGCATCACCAAGTCGGTGGCCCTGGAGGTCGCCGCCTCGGGAATCCGCGTGAACGGCGTGGCCCCCGGCCCCACGGACACCGGCATGCTGACCCGCTTCACCGGCACACCGGAGAACAAGGCGGCCCTGGTGAGCGAGGTCCCGCTGGCCCGCCTCGGCCTCTCTGAGGAAGTCGCCAACGCGATCGTGTTCATCGCATCGGACCAGGCGTCGTTCATCACCGGCCACATCCTCAACGCCGACGGCGGCCACAGCGCCAACTGACCTGCACCGGGCACGCAGCTCGCCCGCGCGCCCGGACAGCCATCGTGCGGCTGCCACACCTATCTCAAGACGCTGATTCAAGGAGAAGCGCCACCGTGACCGACCACACCCACGACACCGCCCCGACCCGGTTCATCGAGGCCGACGGCATCCGCTTCGCCTACCGCCGCTTCGGCAACGCGGCCGCCGGCCGGACGCCGGTCGTGTTCTTCCAGCACTTCATCGGCAACCTCGACGACCACGACCCGGCGATCAGCGACGGGCTCGCCGCCGACCGCGAAGTCATCCTGTTCAACAACACCGGGGTCGCCTCCACCAGCGGCGTCGTCCCGGACACCATCGAGCGGATGGCCACCGACGCGGGCAGCTTCATCGACGCCCTCGGACTTGCGAGCGTGGACCTGATCGGCCACTCCATGGGCGGCCTCGTCGCACAGCAGGTCGCCATCCAGCGCCCCGACCTGGCCCGCAAACTGGTCCTGGTGGGCACCGGCCCGCGCGGCGGCGTGGGCATCGGCGAGACGCCGCCGCAGACCGCAGCACTGTTCACCGTCAAGCTGCCCCGGCAGGAAGACATGTGGCTGCCGGTCCTGTTCGCCCCCACCGAGACCAGCCAGCGGGCAGGCCGCGCATACGTCGAACGGATCGTCGCCCGCAAGGACCGCGACGACTCCGCGTTCGGCGAGCAGGTCTACGCCGGCCAGGGCACCGCCATCCACACCTACGGTGCCACCAAGGACCCCGCCTACCCGGCCCTGAAGAACATCACGATCCCGGTCCTGGTCGTCAACGGCACCGACGACATCATCATCCCCACGATCAACTCCTACATCCTGCAGCAGTTCCTCCCCAACGCCGAGCTGATCCTCTACCCGGACGCCAACCACGGCGCCCACTTCCAGTACCCCGAGCGGTTCGTCACCCACACCACGTTCTTCCTCGACCGCTGAACCACACGCGGCCGCCCCAGCCCGGCAGCGGACGCGCAGCGAACGGAGGTGGTCATCGCATCGCGGTGCCCACCTCCGTTCGCTGCTCGGGAAGACAGGTCGGTCTAGCCTTGTTATCCGTGGACAGCAGCCGAAGAAGCCCCGAGCGGAGCTGTAAACTGAACCAATAGTCTGAAAGAAGGAATGCGTCATGCCCAGCAAGGTCAACGCCTCGAAACCGACCGTACGTGAGCGTCTCCTGGCAGCCGCCGACGAGCTGTTCTACCAGGAAGGCGTACAGAGCGTCGGCATCGAGCGCATCGTGCAAAGGGCAGGCGTTGCCAAGGCATCGCTCTACAACCTCTTCGGCAGCAAAGAACAACTGGTCGAGGCATATCTCGACGCCCGCCACGCCGACACCCGCGAGCAAGTCGAACGCGCCCTGACCCGGTTCCGCACACCCCGCGAGCGACTGCTGGGCGTCTTCGACGCACAGGGCCAGTTGTTCACCGAACCCGACTTCAACGGCTGCGCGCACATGACGGCCAGCGCAGAAGCACTACCCGGCAGCCCCGTCGAAGACGCCACAGACCGGTACCGGCTCTGGGTAAGGGCGCTCTTCACAGACCTGGCCCAGCAGGCCGGCGCCACCGACCCCGAAGAGCTGGCACGCCAACTGCACCTCCTGTACGACGGCGCCGGAGTATCGGCCCGCATGGACCGGGACCCCTCAGCAGCGACCACCGCACGTACAGCAGCCGCAGCACTGTTTGATGCGGCACCCAAAAACGGAACCGCGGCCAATCCCGCACAGTAACCGGACGGGCATCCCGCAGCGCCCGTCGCGGGCCGCGTCGGCGCCCCGATGCACTGCCGACCGACCGCGGCTACGACCACGACAAGTACCGGCGCCTGCTCTGGGCCCACGGAATCCGACCGGTGATCGAGAAACGCGGCGAGACTCACGGCACCGGTCCGGGCATCTTCCACTACGTCGTCGACCGCACGATCACCTGGCTTCACGGCTTCCGCCGCTTGCGCATCCGCTGGGAACGACGCGACGGCATCCACGAAGCGTTCCTCGGACTCGCCGTCTGCCTGATCACCCATCGAATATCGCCGCGGGCGTCTGCGCGGCACAGATAACCTGCGCGAATGAAGTGGACTCAGCGGGCCGCCGGCGTGATCGTCGGCTCAGCGGTGGGTGACGCGCTGGGTGGCCCCTTCGAGTTCGGTCCCCAGGGAGCGTTCTCCGCCCGGTTTCCTGCGCCTGGTGCCGGTGGCGAGATGTGCGGAGGCGGTGGCTGGGACCCCGGCGAGGCGACCGACGACACGCAGATGGCCGTCTTGGTCGCGGAGTCACTGCTGGAGCAGGGCGGGCTGGACTTGCCGGACGTCTTCGCCCGCTTTCAGCGGTGGGCAGCCTCAGAACCGAAGGACATCGGCTTGCAGACCGAAGACGTCCTGACCAACGGCATGCCCTGGGACCTCGCCGCCGCGATCCACTTCCAGGTCAACCAGCGAGCAGCGGGAAACGGCTCCTTGATGCGGGCGTCGACCTCCGCGGTCCACTTCGCTGCCGCCGGCCAAGAGGCCACCATGGACGCGGCCCGCCGGATCGCTGCCCTGACCCACGGTGACCGCGCTGCTTGGGAAGGCACCGCGATTTTCCACGAACTCATCCGCGTCACGTTCGAGGACACCGACCCCCTCCCCGCGCTCACGGACATCCTGGCTCTTGTCCACCCCGACCACCGCGGCCGTTACGCCACCGTCCTCGCGCCTGACTGGCACCCCGATCAGGCGACCGAGTTCAACGGTGCCGTCTGGCCCTGCCTGGGCTCCGCTGTCTGGGCCCTACGCACCACCGCCAGCTTCGAAGAAGCGATACGCGCGGCGATCGACCTCGGCGGTGACACGGACACCGTCGCCGCGGTGACCGGCGGTCTCGCAGGGGCGTACTACGGGCTGGATGCAATCCCTGCCCGCTGGACCCAGCCGCTCCATGTCCCCCTCCCAGGATTCGACGGACGGGTGCTGCACCTAGCAGATCTCCTCCACCTTGCACACCGCCTCGGAGGCTGAAACGGGTGCTGCTCGCGATAGCACTCTCCACGAACTCCAGCCCTCAGCCGCAGTCACCTGACCAGTGCTTACGGCAGGCAGCACAACACCACGAGGGAAGCAGACCGCTCGCCAAGTCGCACGGAGGCCTGCTCGTCCGGGAACGGCGGTGAGCAGCACGTCGGTGAGGCGGCGGCGCGACAGAGAATGCGTCCGACGAACGCGCGGGCCCGTCCGCGGTGTGCGGACGGGCCCTGTGACCGAGTGCCGAGTGAGCTGGTCGAAGATGCCGTCGGCTGTCTGCACCATGGCCCACCTCTCCCCCGCCCTCGACGGAATCTGGAAAGGATCACCGCCAGGAGGCAGCAATCACGTCAGTAGGGAGAGGTCGACCGCGTTCGCCAGCGCCTGCATGCCGGCCTCGTTGGGGTGGATGTGGTCGCCGGAGTCGTAGGCCGGGTTGAGCGTGGCGGGGTCGGCCGGGTCGGCGACGGCCTTGTCGAAGTCGACCACGCCGTCGAAGGCGCCGCTGGTCCGGATCCACTGGTTGGCCGCCTGGCGGATCGCCTCCGCGGAGTCGCTGTAGTAGCCGTTGCCCTTGTCGGGCAGCATGGTGCCGCCGATGATCCGGACTCCCGCG
This sequence comes from Streptomyces sp. NPDC007157, assembly GCF_040634235.1. Taxonomy (NCBI): domain Bacteria; kingdom Bacillati; phylum Actinomycetota; class Actinomycetes; order Kitasatosporales; family Streptomycetaceae; genus Streptomyces; species Streptomyces sp. NPDC007157. Next base: position 240,877 of record NZ_JBEYFE010000007.1, on the reverse strand, counting down.
GCGTGCGCCTGCCGGATCAGGTTGCGGTAGCCGTCGATCAGGTCCTGCACGGTCAGTGGTGCGCCGCCGGGACCGCGGTTGTTCCCTATGTCGTTGATGCCCTCCATGACGATCACGTCCCGTACTCCTGCCTGGCCGAGCGCGTCATGGGCGAAACGCTTGGTGGCGCTGACGCCCTGCCAGATGTTGGGGACGTCCGTCAGCACGCGGTTGCCGCCGATGCCGGCGTCCACAACGGCCATGGGGCGGCTTCCGGCCAACCGTCGGGCCAGGTCGTCCGGCCAGCGGTGGTACGCCCCCGGCGGGGTGTTGTAACCGTCGGTGATCGAGTCGCCGAAGGCCACCACGGTGCCACGGGCGTGCGTCGGGACGACGTCGATCCCGGACAGGTAGTACCAGGAGGTTCTCGCCGCGACGTAGGACTCGTCCGACGCCTCGGCAGTGTGGTCGCCCGGGCCCGACAGGTAGCTGGTGTCGAAGGCGTCGGAGTGCCACGTGGCGGAACTGGTCGCATGTGGCAGGTAGATGCTGATCAGGACGCTCTGGTCGGCCTTGACGTGCATCGCCACCGGGTCGCTGACCACTTCCCCGCCGGTGGGGACGGTCACGGACCGCCGGTGGGCGAAGGTGACCGGGAGCAGTGACCGGGCGACCGCCGTTGCCCGCCCCGCCTGCGCGCCGATGGTGACATGCGCCACCGACAGCGGGATCGTGCCGCGCAGATTGGACAGGTGGATGCGCAGTGCGCTGCCGTCGACGGTGGAGTGCGCGACCATCCGAATGGTCTGGTCGTTGAAGTTCGGTCCGCCGGCCGTCATGCTCGGCGACCAGGCCGCGACTCGCTCGCGCTGCGGCACCTGGGTGTGCGACGCGGTGAAGTCGGCTGCCGGGAAGCCGGCCGTTCGGCCTGCGACGAGGTGTGTGCCGGCGAGCAGTGCGACGACCGCGGCGGGTGCCGTCAGCACGGTGAACAGCTTACGTCTGGGGGCGGCGAGCATGGGTGTTTCCTCTCTCCCGGCACATGGCCGGCCCGGTGGCGATGAGTTGCCTGTGACCGCGGTCAGTTCAGGGTGAAGCCGTCCACCAGGAGGTAGTCGCCGCCGGCCTTGGTGAGGGTCAGGGTGTGCGTGCCGGCGGGCAGATTCGAGACCGTGTACACGCTCTGCTGGGCGTGCCGTTGCGGGGTGTTCGCGCTGACGGTCTCCTTGGCGTGGCCGTCCAGCGTGACGGCGATGTCGCCTTCGTCGGAGTTCGTTTCGGTGAGGAAGGTGATCCCTGTGCCCGTGAAGGTGATCGTCGCGGCGGCGCCGTTGTGCTGTGCGTAGTGCACGCCGTTGTCGAGGTCGCCGTAGCCGCGGGACCCGCTGGAGGACCAGCTGCCGGTGTACGAGATCCGCAGGTCGTCGTCGTCGACGGTGCTGCCGGGGAGGGTGCCGGGGCCCGCGGCGTTGATGATGGCCTTTGCTGTCGGCGGCCAGTTCCCGTCGGTCACCACGGTGGCCTGCTGGAACGTGATGTCGGTGCCGCTGTTGTTGTAGGAGGCGGTGTCGCTGTAGTTGTCGTGGATCGTGTCGTCGTGGATGCTCGGCGTCCACAGGTTCGTCCAGAGCGACCCGTTGGCGAAGCGCACGACGTTGTCGTGGGTGTTCCACAGCGAGCTGCCCTCGTCGTGGTAGATCATGTTGCAGCCGTCGATGCACTCCGACAGCACGTTCCCGGCGAGTTCCGAAGGTGTGGACTGGCCGCCGAGGGTGTAGATCGGACCGCCGTCGAAGAGCGCACCCATCACGCTGTGCACGTGGTTGCCGAGGATCTTGTTGCCGCCGGCGTACGTGGTTCCGTGCAGGCAGGGGTTGGGCAGACCTTGCGCGGCTTGCAGTGTGCAGTTCGACGCCCAGCCCCAGCCCCAGCCGATGGACATGCCGGAGTACGGGGTGTAACCGATGTCGTTGTGGGAGACGGTCGTCGCCCTGCTGTGGCCGACCCACACGCCGACCGCGTCCTGATACTCCTGGCCGGGGAACTGCACGGTGTTGCCCGAGACGGTGTTGCCGCTCGTCATCAGGGCGGGGTCGGTCTGGTAGTAGTCGTCCACCTCGCCGACCGAGATGCCGCTGCCGGAGGTGTCGGTGACGGAGCTGTCCGCGATCGTGGAGTTCTGTGTCTGGTCGGCCAGGTCGATGCCGCTGGTGCCGGTGTGCCGGACCACGTCGCCGGAGAAGGAGATCCGCGTGCCCCGGTGTACCTGGACCGCTGCGGGGATGCGGATCGGTGTGCGTGTCGCCGGGTCCCAGAGCACCCCGGCCTGGTTGTCCACATAGCCCTCGGCGGACGGGGCGTTCCATGTGGTGTAGGCGAACGTCAGTCCGGAGAAGACGAGGTCGTGCACGGGTGCCACGACGTCGGGGATCACGGTGAATCCGTCGACCAGCAGATAGGTGCCGCCGGTCTTGACCAGACGCACGGTGTGCTTGCCCTTCGGCAGTCCGGTGACGGAGACCATGGCCTGCTGGGCCAGGCGCTCCTGGCCGTGGCCGGAGACCGTCGAGACCTTTGTGCCGTCGATGTAGACGTCCGCGGTGCCCTCGTCGGAGTTGGTCTCGGACAGCACCTGGATCCCGGTGCCGGTGAAGGTGTAGGAGACCGCGTCGCCGTCGCTGGAGGTGTAGTGGACGTCTGCGTTCAGGTCGCCGAGGTGCCGGCCGTCGGAGTAGCCCCAGTTGCCGGTGTAGTCCGCCCGCCAGTCGGTGTCGTTGAGCGGGGCCAGGTGTCCCGGGGTACCCGAGGCGTCGACGAGTTCGGGCGCCACCGGCAGTTCGACGTCCGCTGTCGCCAGGTTCTCGCCGGCGCGCGGCACGTAGTAGAGGTAACCGGCGTCCCCATCGAGATAGAACTGACCGGGTGTGCCGAGGAGTTGGTAGGAGTTCTCCAGCCAGCTGATGCCGTCCATCGTCGGCAGTCCGGCGCCGTTGAAGGGGAAGCTCGGGTTGGGCACCGCGTTGTGGTTGTTGTTCCAGCAGCCGGGATCGACGGTGAGGTCCGAGCCGCCCGACGTGGAACGGGTGATGGACGCCAGCGGGCAGCGCATCTGCTTCCAGCCGCTGTTGTAGACGACCTCGACCTGTGCGGGGTTCGTCCACGCGGTGTACGAGGCGTCGGCGGTGGTGAAGCCCGTGGCCGTCACCGAGAACCCCGCCGGGTTGCGCGGCCCGCGGGCGCGGTCGGCGCGTGTCCCGTTGACGAACAGCTCCCGGCCGGCGGTGCCCGCTGGAACCTTGGCCCGGTAGATGTTCTTCGCGGCGTCGACGCGCGAGAAGCCGGTGATCCGGGTCGCGCCGCTGAGCACCGGCGTCTGCCCCGGGGCCGCCCGGTACACCACCGGGTGGCCGCGTCGGCCGGAGTCCTGGACGCCCAGCCGGAAGGGAGCGGTGAGCCGGTAGGTCCCGCCCTCCAGTTCGACCACGACGTCGCCCGAGGCGTGCGGGACAAGAGATCTCGCACGGTCGCGTGCGGTCTCGAGACCGCACGGATTCCGGCTACTGCAGGCCGAACCGCGCCCGTCGGGCGCGACATGCAAAGTGTCCGCCGCGTGGGCGGACGCGTCGGCGGTGACGGCTTCGGGTGGGCCGCCGGTGAAACCCAGACAAGCCACGGCGGTAGCAAGGCACGCGGCGACAATGGTGCGCATGGTCGATCTCCCACAGGACGAGCGAAGGCCCAGACATCCGATGAATGTACGGAACCATTCCTCCAAGTCCTAGACCCCGGACGGAATTTGCGTGGTGACATCCGACCTGTCTTTGGATGCCGTCCGCGTAGTCTCGCGGGGTGCACTCTCATGTGAGCGTCGAGAACCCTCCCGCGCCGCCTCACAGCGTGGTGGTCGAGGCGTTGGAGCGGGCTCTGCGTGAACGCTCGGCGCAGGGCGAGGCGGCGGGAGTCCTGGTCGGCACGGCGTCGAACGACGACGACGCGCGGCGGCCGCTCTGTAGCACCGCGGCCGCGTCTAGGACGAAGCGTCTGCGCTTCCTCGACTTTCGTGGCTCATCGCAGAAGAGGGCGCAGTCGGGGTCTGTTGGTTTTCGACATGGTCGGCACGGATCTTCACGCTCGGCTCCGCTCCCGTCCGGGCGCGACGAGACGTGCGCCGGGGAACGAGCTACGCACCGTCGTTGCCGTCGCGCAGGGAGTGAACCATGCTCTGCAGGATCCGGAACGCGCCTGACTGCTCGGTCTCGGTCATGCCGGCCAGCATTCTGACCTCGACGGACCGGACCGCTACGGTCGCTTTCTCCAGACTCCGTCGGCCGCGAGGCGTGAGCCGCGCGGGAAGAACCTTCCCGACGGGCGCCTCCGCAGGCCTGGTCACGTAGCCATCTCGCTCCAGGGCCTGGAGCAGCACGTTCATCGATTGCCGTGTCACGAACGCGCCACGCGCGAGCTCGGAGTTCGACAAGCCCGGCCGTTGAGCCAGCAGTTCGAGGCAGGAGTAGTGCGTCACGCTCATCCCGAGCGGCCTCAGCACCTCCTCCATGGCTGCACGCAGGGCGCTCGAAGCCTCTTTCAGCAGGTAGCCCAGTGATTTGTCCAGGTCGACGCCGACACCCTTTTGACTCATGTCAGAAGTCTGACATACCTTGACCTGTGTCAGGAATCTGACACGGAGAGAAGGAGCATCATCATGCCCGCGACCGGCCCCGACTTCATCTCACTCCAAACGCGCGACCTCGACGCTTCGCAGGCGTTCTACGAGCAGTACCTCGGCCTCGTCCGCTCGCAGGCCGGGCCTCCGCACGCCGTCGTCTTCGAGACGAAGCCCATCGCGTTCGCCCTCCGCGACGTCGTTCCCGGCACCGATCTCGCATCCGTTGCTCAGCCCGGCATCGGTGCCGCGATCTGGCTCCACGCCACAGACGTCCAGGCCATCCACGACGCTCTCGCCGCTGACGGCCACACCATCGTCTCCGCACCGATCGACGGCCCCTTCGGCCGGACATTCACCTTCGCCGACCCCGACGGCTACCAGGTCACGCTCCACGACCGCACCTGACCGACCAAACACCACCCGCGATCACCGATCCCCGAAGACCGCGGGTTGCACCCTCGTACTCCAGTCGCAGATCGCTGTCGTCGCTGGTCAGAACCAGGTTTCTGAGTGGACTTGGCTGATGTGCCGTCAGGTTGCGGGAATTCGTGACCTCGGATGCGGCGACGGTAGTGGCAGCGTCTGGCCATGGCCTGGTGACGTTTGCACCAGCGGGACCAGCTCATCGCGTGGCCGATGCGCCAACGGTGTATCGGCGCGGGGCGGCCAACTGCCAGGTGCCGGCGGTTTCTGCCCCGGTGAGTGGTGCGAGCGCGTCGGAACCGCTTCTCCCGCCCCCTTTTCGGCTGCCGCTGATGCCATGGCAGCGAGGAAGGCGTGAGCGAGCATGGCCAGGGTGATGTGCCGGTACCAGCCTGGATACCGGCGGAACTCATATTGGTCGAGGCCGCACTCGTTCATCGCGGCCTGGAAGGCTTCCTCTGTCGTCGACCGTGATGATGGGACGGAGCACCGAGAATTGCCCGTCGACCTCAATCCGGATCTCGATCTCGCCGTGGCCGTCCAGCGGATGCCCTGCCTGTCGGAGAGCTCAGCCAGGGCCGATGACCAGTCGTCCAAGGCTTCGGGTGACAAGCACAGACCAAGGCGCCCGCTGGCGAAGGCGCTCGTGATGACGATCTTGGCATCAAGGTAGTCGTTGTACGGCGTGTCCCCGGGCCTCTTCCGCCCCAGCACGCGTACCCGAACGCTGCTGTCCGGGTCGAGCAAGCGGATCAGGTCCACCCCGTCGCCCCATCCACGCGCCCTCCCGATGCCCACAACGCTCCCGTTCATCATGCACGAGCCGCGAACTGGCCCCGGTCGGTGTTCCGTTAGGAGTTCTGAGCCGATCGGTCCACGTTCACAACGCTGCGTCGCGAACGATTCCGGGCGGCTATGTCCCGAACTTTGTCCATTGCCCTTCGGAGATCACCTCGACAGCGCCGTCGACGACCTTGATGGCCGTCTGTTCGTCGATGGCGTAGGCCGGGACGCCAATGTCAGCTGCCCACCGCTGCGCATCAGCCAGCATGTTGTTCGGCCACGCGTCCAAGTGCGGGAAGATCGAGAAGTCGACGACTCCCAGGGTGCGGTCGTCCGGCGCCAGCGGCCACTCGGCGAAGTACCCTCCGATCCTCGGCGTCATCACCATGCTTCCGGCACTCACCCCCACCCAGACCATGTCGGACAGCGAAGGCAGGAGATCGGCCAGCCCGGACTCCCGCATCCAATGGCACAGGTAGGTGGCGTCGCCGCCATCGACCAGGAGCACGTCGGCCGCCCGGATCCAGGGGATCCATCGCTCCGCTCCGATGGTGGGCAGGGCGGTGAGCTCGATGACACCGAGCGATGCCCAGCCCAGGCCGGACATGTGCTGCCACCCGGGCTCTGCGGCTACGAAGCCCCGCACCGATGCCGGACCGCACATCGGGTGCCCCCACTGTGCTGTCGGGATGCAGAGAGCGTGGCACTCGGAGACCGGTTTGCCGAGAAGCTGCACGAGCGCCGAGTGGATGCTTGGGTTCGTGACGCCACCTGACGTGAGCAAGAGCTTCAAAATGCCTCCAGATTCGCGAGCGGGAGTTGCATGTGGTGCTGAAGACCCGGGACAGCGCTCGAACTCATCGTCGTTGGGGCCACCTTCCACGAAGGCCCAAAGAACAGCCGGCTTCGGCGCGTGTCATCCGCCACCCATTCCCCGGGCAGGCAGGCAGTGTCGGGGGCCGCGTGAACGCTGACCGCGACCTGGCAGTTCGCCCTCTTGCCCAACGCGCCCCGGGGCCCGGTCGGCGAGCAGGCCGGTGACAGTGGTGACGTAGGCGTGGGCGGTGCCGACGGATATCCCGATGGCCGTGGCGATCCTCTTGCTCAGACGGGAAGTTCGGCGATGCTGAGGGCGAAGTCCAGGTTCCCCACTCCGTGGTTGGCGAGGCCCACCGTGACCACTCCCGCTCCTTCCAGCCAGTGCGCCATTTTCAGGCCGCCGACGTCCAGCGGGCGCAGTCCGAGGCTCTCGACGAACGCTTCCACACTTGCCTTGGCCTGCGCATTGTCGCCGGCGATGAAGACGTCGGGCCGGCCATTCGCCAGGACATGGCGGAAGATGGTGTTGAACGCCTTCACCACGCTGGCACTGGCCGGGGCCGCTTTGGCGACTTCCTGCGCGATCGAGGTCTCCTCGCGGTGGGCCAGCCCGTCGAACGTGGAGTTGAAGGGATTGCTGATGTCGACGATGACCTTGCCCGCGAGTGCGTCTCCGTACTGGGCGATGGCCGGCACGACGCCGTTGTGCAACAGGGCCACGATGACGATGTCCCCGGCCGGGGCGGTGCCCCATTCTCCGGTCGTGGCGCCGCCGCCGAGAGCCTTGGCCAGGTCAGCGGCCTTGGACTGATCGCGGCCCATGACCTCGACGGTGTTGCCGCCCGCTATCGCCCGCGCGCCGATGGTGCGGGCCATGTTTCCGGTGCCGATGATGCTGATGTTGCTCATGAGATGTCCTGCCCTGGTTGTGTGTTGTTCGGTTCAGATGGCGGTGGTACCGCCGTCGGCGACGAGTTCCATGCCGTTGACGTAGCTGGAGTCGTCGGAGGCGAGGAAGAGGGCGGCGGTGGCGATTTCGTCGGGGCGGCCCATCTGGCCGCGGGGGATGAGGGACTCGAACTGGCGCTTGGTGGCCTCGTCGAAGAGTTCTTCCTGCTTGGCGGTGGCGACCTGGCCGGGGGTCAGGACGTTGACGCGGATGCGGCGGTCCTTGAGCTCGTTGAGCCAGATGCGGGCCCAGGCCTGCTGGACGGCCTTGCTGCCGGCGTAGACGCTCCAGCCGGGGAAGGCGCCGAGGGAGGCGTTGGAGCCGGTCATGAGGATGGAGCCGCCGTCGTTGAAGAGCGGGAGGGCCTTCTGGACGGTGAACAGGGTGCCGCGGGCGTTGAGCCCGAACCAGGTGTCGAACTGGGCCTCGGTGATCTCGCCGAGCGGGGCGGGCTCGCCGCCGCCGGCGCTGGCCCACAGCACGTCGAGGCTGCCCTTCTCCCGCTTGACGGTGTCGTACAGGCGGTCCAGGTCGTCCAGGTCGGCGGCGTCGCCCTGGACGCCGGTGACGTTGCGGCCGATCTGCCTCACGGCCTCGTCCAGGGCGTCCTGGCGGCGGCCGGTGATGAAGACGTGCGCTCCCTCGTCGACGAACAGCTTCGCGCCGGCCAGCGCCATGCCGGTGGTGCCGCCGGTGATGACCGCTACCTTGCCGTCGAGCTTTCCCATAGTCGCTCCCTTGGGTCGGTGGTGCCGTGCGCACCTGGGAGGACGATGCTATGTACACCGCCCTGTGTACGTACCGTACGGGGCGGGCGGCCCGGGGCGCAAACTATGTACACCGGTCGTTACCCGGCCGGGGTACCATGGACCCATGACGGAGTTGGAGAAGGGCCCCACGGGCCGCCGCCGCGGCCGGGGCGCCCGCGAGCGCATCCTCAGCGCGTCCCAGCAGCTGTTCCGCGAGCAGGGCATCAACCGCACCGGCATGGACCAGCTCTGCGCGGCGGCCGAGGTGTCCAAGCGCACGGCCTACCAGCACTTCACCGGCAAGGACGAACTCGTCGCCGAGTACCTGCGCCGGTTCGACCCCTCCGTTCTGCCCGGCGTGTTCGACCGCACCGACCTCACGCCCCGCGAACGGCTCCTCGCCGCCTTCGACATCCCCCCCACCACTCCCCTGTGCCCCTACATCGCCGCCGCCGTCGAACTCCACGACCCCGAGCACCCCGCGTCCCAGTACGCACGCGACTACAAAAAAGCCGTCGCCGCGCGGCTCGCCGACACCGCCCGCGAAGCCGGCGCCGCCGACCCTGAACAACTCGGCGAGCAACTCGCGCTGCTCCTCGACGGCGCCGCGGCCCGCACCCGGGTCCTCAACGCCGACGCCTTCCCCACCGCCGCCGCCATCGCCGCCGTCCTCATCGACAACGCCATCCCCGCCACAGCCGGCGATGACCGGCGACGGGAGGAAGTGCCAAGCTGACTTGGCACTCCGCGGCCGGGCTGGACGCGCTGCCGGTCGCACGTCTGCACCCGCTGGTACGCGACATCAGCCGCCCGGCACCTGGCCCGGACCTGCCGGCTTTTACGGAACTGGCCGCCCGCCTGCTGAGGGCCGCAGCAGAAGCCGCCGGGGAGACCGGCGACCCCCGAGGACCCACCGACGTGGTCGGCCTGGCAACTGCTTGCCCCGCCGTCCTTCGCCGCGCAGGCGGCCAGGACGAGCGGACCGGCGACCGCGACGGCGACGGCGCGGATCCCATGGCCCGTCCGATGCTGCTGGTGCTCGGGAACACTTCATTGCCCCCCACGAACACCGCACGCCCTGAGTGATCAGAATCTGACGCAGGGAAACGGCTTGCTGATCCGTACGCCCTCTCGTTACGCCGTCGTCGCCCCTGACTTCGTGCCCAGTTCGCCTCGTACGCGGGCGGCGGCGCCGACCGGGACCGCGTCGGAGGCCAGCGCGGCGCGGACCAGGCGTACGGGGTGACCGCTGACCGGGGGGTCGGCGGCGAGAGCGGACTGGATGAACGGTTCCAGCAAGGGCCAGGCCCGGCTGACGCCACCCCCGACGACCACCGTCGTGATGTCGGCGACGCCTGCCGTGATCACGATCGCGCGGGCGATGCCCGCCCCCGCGGCGCCGTACACCGCGCGGGCGTTCTCGTCGCCGTTCGCCGCGGCCTCGGCGACCTCGCGGGCGGTGCGACGCCGGCCGGTGCGGTCGGCGTAGCGGGCCGCGATGGAGCGGCCGGAGGCCAGCGTCTCCAGGTGGCCGCGGCCACCGCACGAGCAAGGAAGGTCTCCGAAGCCTGGGATGTGCCCGATCTCGCCGGCCGCGCCGTGCGGTCCCGCGTACAGGGCGCCGTTGGTCCACAGGGCGCCGCCGACGCCGGTCCCCAGGGTCATGCCGAGCACGTCGGCCTCTCCGCGCACCGCCCCGCCGCTCACCTCTCCGTAGAGGAAGGCGTTGACGTCGTTGTCCAGGTAGACGGGAACACCGAGGGCGTCCTCGACGGCGGCGGTGACGGCGAAGCCCGCCCAGCCGTGGAAGGAGTCGCTGGCGACCAGGATGCGGCCGTTCGCGGAGTCCACCACCCCGGCGGCGCCGATTCCGGCCCCCACCAGGCGGCCCGGCGTACGGGCCAGCAGCGGGGCGAGGATGTCGAGCGCGGCGCCGATCATGGCCTGGCCGCCCTCCCGCGCCGGGGTGGCCGTCTCCGCCCGGTCGAGGACCGTCAGGTCGTCCGAGCAGACCACCACCTGGGTGGTGGTGCCGCCGATGTCGATACCGGCGAACAGCGGCCGGAGGGAAGTGTGCATCGCGAGGTCCTGCGGGGTGTGGGGGGAGAGAAGGGGTCCGGTCACGCCTGGGCCTCCGTACGGCCGGCCGCGAGGGCGGCCAGGCGCTCGGCCCTGCGACCCCGCTGCACCACCGGGTCGGGTACCGGCACGGCGGCCAGCAGACGGCGGGTGTAGTCGGTCTCTGGATGCAGCAGGGTCGTCCCGGTGGAGCCCTGCTCCTCGATCCGTCCGGCGCGCATCACGACGACGTGCTGGGCGAAGTGCTGTACGACGGCGAGGTCGTGGGAGACGAACAGGCAGGCGAAGCCCAGTTCGCCCTGGAGTTCGGTGATCACCTCCAGGACCGCTTCCTGCACGCTCACGTCGAGCGCGCTGGTGGGTTCGTCCGCGACCAGCAGTCGGGGTTCGAGCACCAGGGCGCGGGCCAGGCTGACCCGCTGGCGTTGTCCGCCGGAGAGCTCGCGGGGTGCGCGACGGCCGACTTCGCGTGGCAGCCGCACCTGGTCGAGGACGGCGGCGATCTTGGCCTGGCGGTCCTTGGCGGTCAGGTCGCGGCGGTGTATCCGGAGGGGTTCGGCGATGCACTCGCCGATGGTCATGCGGGCGTCGAGGGAGGCCACCGGGTCCTGGAGGACGACACCGATGCCGGCCCGCAGCGCGCGGCGGGCCCGGGCACGGGTGCGGCCCAGGTCGGTACCGAACAGGGAGACGGTTCCGGAGGTGGGCGCGATCAGGCCGAGCGCGACCCGGGCGGCGGTCGACTTGCCGGAGCCGGACTCGCCCACCAGGCCCAGGGTCTGCGCCGGGCCGACCCGGAACGACACCTTGTCGAGGGCGTGCACGGCGGTCTTGCCGCGGCCGAACACCACGCTGATGTCGCGCAGTTCGACCACCGGTGCGGCGGACTCGGCGACGACACCGGCCGGTTCGACCACCGGTTCGCCGGACTCGGCCACGAGAGCCGCCGGTTCGGTAACCGGACCGCGCACGGCGGCCGACTCGGTTACCGGCTGGACGACCGTCTCGGCCTCCCCCTGGGCGTCCGTGTCGGCGGCCGTCGGCCGGGCGGCCGTCTCCGCGACCGACAGCCGCGGTACGGCGGCCAGCAGGCGTCGGGTGTAGTCGTGGGTGGGCCGGAGCAGGACGTCCTCGACCGCCCCGGTCTCCACGATCTCCCCCTGGTACATGACGGCGACCCGGTCCGCGAAGTCCGCGACGACGCCCATGTTGTGGGTGACGAGCAGCACGCCTGTGCCGGTCTCGACGGCGAGCCGGCGCAGCAGGTCGAGGATCTCGGCCTGCACGGTCACGTCGAGGGCGGTGGTCGGCTCGTCGGCGATGAGCAGTCTGGGCTCGTTGGCGATGGCCATGGCGATGACGACGCGTTGGCGCTGTCCGCCGGAGAGCTGGAACGGGTAGGCGCGGGCCCGCCTTTCCGGCTCGGGGATGCCGACCCGGCGCAGCAGGTCGACGGCCTCGGCGGCCGCGTGCTTGGCGGTCACGTCGCGGTGGTTGCGGATCACTTCGGCGATCTGCTTCCCGATGCGGGTGAGCGGGTCGAGTGCGGTGGCCGGCTCCTGGAACACCATGGAGGCGGTCTTGCCGCGCAGTGCGGCGAGGCCGTTCTCCGAGGCGCCGACGATCTGGGTGCCGGCGATGACGGCGCTGCCGGTGGCTCGGGCGTTCCCGGTGAGCAGGCCCATCGCGGCAAGGGCGATCGTCGACTTGCCGGAGCCGGACTCGCCGACGAGGGCGAGCGTCTCGCCGGGACGGACCTGGAGGGACACGCCCTTGACCGCGGGTACCTCGCCGGTCTCGGTGGTGAAGACGACGCCGAGGTCGTCGAGTTCGAGGATCGGCTCGGCCGCAGCGGTGCGGGCGGCGGAACCGTCGGTGGTGGCGGTCATCCGCGTCCCCTCACATCGAATGCGTCGCGGAGTCCGTCCCCGATCGCGTTGAACGCCCACACCACCAGGATGATGGCCAGGCCGGGCGGCACGATCAGCCACCAGTAGCCGGAGTAGGCGGCGGTGAGGCCGGCGGACAGCATGCCGCCCCAGTCGGTCTGCGGCGGCCGGACTCCCATGCCCAGGTAGGAGACGTAGGCGACCAGCAGGATGGCGTCGGCGACCTGGAAGGTGGCGGCGACGATGACGGTGGAGACCGAGTTGGGCAGGATGTGCCGCAGGATCGCCCGGGCGTGCGTGCCGCCGATGGCGCGCAGGGTCAGGACGTAGTCCCGGTTCTTCAGGGTCAGGGTCTCGGCGCGGACCAGCCGGGACGGCACCAGCCAGGACACCAGGCCGAGGATGAGGACGAGTCCGCCGAGGCCCGGTGTGGTGATGGCGGAGACCACGAGCAGGATGAACAGCGCGGGGATCGCGATGCCGGCGTCGACGATCCGCATCATCACGGCGTCGATCCAGCCGCCCGCGTAGCCGGCGGCGGCGCCCCACAGCGTGCCGATGCAGGTGGCCAGGACGCCCGCGGCGAGGCCGACGATCAGCGAGACCTTGCCGCCGTACATGAGCCGGCCCAGCTCGTCGTGGCCGACGGCGTCGGTGCCGAGCCAGTGGGCGCCGCTGGGGGCGAGGTTGACCTGTTCGAGCATGGTGTGGGTCTGGTCGGTGGAGTAGACCAGCGGACCGACGAAGCAGAACAGGAAGAAGAGGACCACGACGGCGAGTCCGAAGACGGCCAGCCTGTTGCGCAGGAAGCGGCGGACGGCGAGGCGTGTGCCGGTGGCCTCGCGCGGGGCAGCGGCCTTCGTGGGGACCGCGTCCGGCTGGATGACGGCGCTCATGCCCGGCCTGCCTTCACTCGGGGGTCGATGATCCGCTGGACGATGTCGGCGAGCAGGGTGCCGGTGACGGTGGCGACGGCGATCACCAGGACGCAGCCCAGCAGGACCGGGTAGTCGGAGGACTGTGCCGCCGTCCAGAACAGCAGCCCCATGCCGGGGTAGTTGAACAGCTGCTCGACGACGAGCGCGCCGCCGAAGAGCACGGGGATGTAGTAGCCGAGCATGGCCACCACGGGGGTCAGCGAGTTGCGGAACACGTGCCGCGCCAGGATGGCGCGGGAGCGGGAGCCGCCCGCCCTGGCCGTGCGGACGTAGTCCTCGGAGAGGTTCTCCAGGGTGGCCGCGCGCATGTACCTGCTGAAGACGGCGATCATGGAGGACGCGCCCGCGAACACCGGCAGGACCAGGCCCTGCGGGTCGGAGAACACCTGCCCCACGGTCTCTCCCTGCGGGGCCTGCGAGGGGAACCACGCCAGCTCCTGGCTGAAGACCAGCACCAGGATCAGCCCGAGGAAGTACACGGGCGTGGAGTAGGCGATGAAGCTGAGCGTGGTGATGACGTAGTCCGTGGCCTTGTTGCGGCGCACGGCCTGCCACATGCCCAGCGGGATCGCGAGGACGAGGCCCACGACAGCCGACAGCAGGGTGAGGACCAGGGTCTTCGGCAGCCGTTCGCCGATGAGCTGGGAGACCGGCTCGTTGAGGGTGTAGGAGGTCCCGAGGTCGCCGTGCAGCAGCTGGCCGAGGTAGTGGAAGTACTGCACGGGCAGGGACTTGTCGAGGCCCTGTTCGTGGTTGAAGCTCGCGATCTGCTGGGCGGTGGCCTGGGGGCCGAGGATCCCGCGCGCGGGGCCTCCGGGGAGCGCGTGCAGCAGGCCGAAGACGACGATGGTCACGATGACGATCACCGCGACGGCCTGGAGGACGCGTCTGATCAGGTACGAGGAAGTACTCATGTGTTTTCCGGTCGCTTCGTCTCTGTGGCGCGCGCGGGCGTCACCTGGACAGGGGCGTCACCGCGACGTGGACGTCGGTGCGGCGCGAGATCGCGAGGGGTGCGCGCGGGCCTCGGGCGGCCGGCCGTGGGGCCGGGCCGCCGTCGGCCCGCGCGGGCACCGACCGGGCCTACTTGGTCCACTTCCACATGGCGGGGTGGAAGTTGGCGAGCGAGTCCTGGGCGAAGCCGCCGAGGCCGTTGCGGACCACGGAGATCTGGTAGTCGGGCTCCGGCAGCCAGATCACGGGGAGGTCCTTGGCGAGTGCGGCGCTGTAGTTCTGCACCGCCTCGTCCGAGGAGGACGTGGTGGTCTGGGTGATCAGCTTGTCGACCGCGGCGTTGGAGTAGCTGCCGAAGTTGGAGCCGCCGCCGGTGGCGAAGAGCGAGTCACCGCTGGGGTAGGCGGGGAAGTACCAGCTGCCGGCGGTGCCGAAGAAGGACAGCTGCCAGGAGCAGCTCGACTCGCCGGCGGTGCACTGACCGGACTGCGACAGCACGGAGTTGACCGGGGCGGTCTTGATGCCGAACTTGATGCCGGTCTTCGCGAACGACGACTGGAGCGCGCTCATCATGTTGTCGGTCACGGTCGAGCCGGACTGGGACAGCACCTGCATCTCGAACTTGGTGCCCTTGTCGACGCCCGCGCCGCACTGGTTCGCGCCGGTGCCGGGGGCGTTGCACACCATGGTGCCGCCCTGCTCGGTCCAACCGTGGTCGGTGAGCAGCTTCTTCGCCTTGGCGTTGTCGAAGGGGTAGGGATTGTTCTTCTGGTCGGCCGAGACGAAGGACGACTCCTGGCCCTGCGGGATCGGCCCGTAGGTGGAGACGGCGCTGCCGTTGAAGACCACCTTGGAGAGGGTGGCCTGGTCGACCGACATCTGGATCGCCTGACGGGCGTACAGCTGCTTGAACACCGGCCCCATGGTGGGGTTGTTGAAGTTGTACGGCATGTAGGTGATCGCCCAGCCGCTCCACGGCTTCACCGAGTAGCCCTTGGCCTTGAAGGACGCCTCCTGGCTCAGGTCGGAGGCGTTGATGTAGCCGTAGTCGACGGTGCCGGCGCGGAGGGCGTTCTCCTCGGCCTCGGTGGTGGTGAACGGCAGCAGGTTGACGTTCTTGATGCTGGCCTTGCCGCCGCCGTCGTACTTCGCGTTGGCGGTGAGTTCGACCCGGCCCGCGGTGGAGAACGACTTGATGGTGTACGGGCCGCTGACCGTCTTCCACAACGGGTCGGTCGCGTAGCCGGATATCTTCTTGGCGGCGTTGTTGAGGTACGTCCAGACCTGCTTGGCGCCGGCGGCGGTGCGGTCCAGGTCGGAGACGGCGCCCGAGTCGCTGGTCCTGTCCCAGGCGTGCTGCGGGATCGTGCGGATCATGCTCAGCTCGTTGGCGAGCATCCACTGCTGGTTGTAGGCCTTGTCGAAGGTGATCGTGAAGTGCGTGTCGTCGACCGTCTTGAAGGACGTCCAGTTGTCCGGCGCCTTGCCGGGGCTGTAGCTGGCCCAGTCCGCCTTGTTCGCCTTGACGAGGTTGAACCAGAACTCCACGTCGCGCGAGGTGATCGGCTTGCCGTCGCTCCAGTGGCGCTGCCCGAGGGTGATCGTCACGCTCTTGCCGTCCGCGGCGAACTTGGCGTCGCTGGCCAGCGAGTTGTCCTTGTTCCAGCCGACCTTGCCGGTGGAGCCGTCGTACGCGATCAGCGGCTCCCAGACGGCCTGGGAGATCGAGGAGTTGTTGGTGTTGAGGTGCGCGGCGGTGCCGATCGGGAGGATCCAGTTCGGCGTGAAGTTCGCCGGGAGCGCGTAGTTGATCGTGTCCGACGACGCCGGGCCGGACGACGAGGTGCCACCGCCGGAGCAGCCGGTGACCAGCGCGCCGGTGATGACGGCGACACCCGCGACGAGGACCCAGCGGCGACCGGCGGCCGTGGGAGCAAGGAACATGGCTCTCCTCAGAGTGAAAGGACCCGCAAACGTCATGGGAGGACCCAAACCGGCGCCGCGGGATCGGCGCTGCGTATGGCGACAGTCAACGACGGACGTACCGAACAAACAAACAAGAATGAATAACAAATAAGTTACTGCGATTTCAAAAAAAGTCAGAACCGCCCACTGCGGGCGTATCTATCGAGGATTTTGTGGCGATTTGCACGGCATTGAGATTGCGTCAGTGCCAGCAGTTCTCTCCACGGAACCGTTCCCCAGGTGCCGGAACGGGCGTACTGTCTCCGGCACACCCATCACCGCGGAAGTTACTTCGTACATGACTGAAATAAGCCCACGGGACCGCAAGAGCAACAAGGGCGTGAACCCGAAGGGCGCCGTGCCGAAGGGCGCGGCCCTCGCCACGCGGGTCCTCGAACTCGTCGCGTCGGGGCAGGCGTCGTCCCGCGCCGAACTCGCTCAGCTCCTCGGCACGGCCCCTTCCACCATCTCCCTCACGGTGGCCGAGCTGGTCGAGCGCGGGCTCATCGCCGAGGAGGGCACCCAGTCCTCGACCGGAGGCCGCCCCCGCAGGGTGCTCAGGGCCGGCAGCACCGACGAGTACGCCGTGGCCGCGGACGTCGGCGGCCGGCACGCCCGGATCGGCGTGGTGCTGCCGGGCAACGGTGTCCGCGACGTCGCCAACGTGCCCTTCGAAATCGCGGACGGTCCCGAGGCGGCGCTGCCGAGGCTCGCCGAGCACCTGGAGTCCCTCGCCCAGCAGCGCGGACGCGACCGGCTCCGGGGGGTGGGACTCTCCCTGCCCGGACCGGTGGACGTGGCCGCCGGCGCCGTCGTGCTGCCCTCCCGGATGCCCGGCTGGAACCGCTTCCCGGTGGCCGCCTGGCTGGAGGAGCGATTCGGCGTCCCGGCCGTCGTCGACAACGACGCCAACTGCATGGCGGTCGGCGAGCAGAGCGTCCGGCCCGCCGAGCACCGCCGGACGATCACGGTGAAGATCGGGTCGGCGATCGGCGCCGGCGTCATCATCGACGGGAACCTCTACCGGGGCGCGACCGGGGCGGCCGGCGACATCACCCATATCCGTATCGAGGGCGGCGCCGACATCCCCTGCTCCTGCGGCAACACCGGCTGCCTGGAGACCGTGGCGTCCGGTGCCGCGCTCGTCCGCATCCTGCACGAACACGGGGTGGACGTGACCAGCACCGAGGACGTGGTCCAGCTCGCCACCGACGCCGACCCGCAGGCCACCCGCGCCGTCCGCAGGGCCGGCGACCACCTCGGCCGGGTGCTCGCAGCCAACGTCAACTTCTTCAACCCGGACGCCGTCTACCTCGGCGGCATCCTCTCCACCCTGGAGCCGTTCGTCGCCGCGGTGCGCAGCCAGCTCTACGAAAGCTGCCACCCGCTGGCCACCGAACACCTCACCATCGAGCGGGCCATCCTCGGCGCCGACGCCGGCCTGGTCGGGGTCGGACTCTTCGCCCTCCGGCGCGCCCTGGCCCGCGCCCTGGGCGACGCCGGTGGCGACGGCACGGACCGGTTCCACACCGCCGTACCCCCCAGAAAGGGCTGACACCCCCCAGAGACCTCCGCTCCGCAGCACCGCCCACTCCGCACCAGCCCGCACGAGGAGCCATGACGCACACCCGCACCGCCGTCGCCCGCCCCGTCATCGCCGTCGCCGGCCTCGGCATCGAGTCCTCGACCTTCTCCCCCGCCCGCACGGAGGCACCCGCCTTCCATCCCTCGCGCGGCGGCGAGGTGTTCGAGCGGTACCCCTTCCTCGCTCCGGGCGAGGAGCTGCGCGAGGCCGCCGAATGGCACGGCGCGCTGGTCGGCAAGTCGCTGCCGGGCGGCACCGTCACCGCCGCCGCGTGGACCGCGCTCACCGACGAACTGATCGAACGCCTCGCCGCGCTCCCCCGGCCGGACGGTCTCTGGTACGACATCCACGGCGCCATGACCGTGGAGGGGGTCGACGACGCCGAGGCCGTGCTGCTGGAGCGCATTCGCGCCACCGTCGGCCCGGACGTGATCGTCTCCACCTCGATGGACCTGCACGGCAACGTCTCCCGTGAACTCGCCCACCGCAGCGACCTGATCACCTGCTACCGGATGGCCCCGCACGAGGACCACATGGAGACCAAAGAGCGTGCCGTGCGCAACCTGGTCAACCTCCTGGTCTCCGGCGGTCCCCGCCCGGTCAAGGCCTGGGTGCCGGTCCCCGTGCTGCTGGCGGGCGAGCAGACCTCCACCCGGATCGAACCCGCGAAGAGCGTGTACGCGGCGGTCGACGAGGTCGAGGCCACCGCGGGTGTGACGGACGCTGCCGTCTGGGTGGGCTACGCCTGGGCGGACGAGCCCCGCAACCGCGCCGTGGTGGTCGTCACCGGCGACGACACGGCCGCGGTCTCGGCCGGTGCCGAGCGCCTCGCCCGCGGCTTCTGGGACGCCCGCGACGCCTTCGACTTCGTCGCCCCGACCGGCACCTACGACGAACTCCTCGACGAGGCCCTCGCCTCCGACCAGCGGCCGTACTTCATCAGCGACACCGGTGACAACCCGACCGCGGGCGGCGCCGGTGACGTCACCTGGGGGCTGACCCGGCTGCTGGAGCGGCCCGAGTTCCAGAAGGAGGACGGGCCGACCGTCATCTACGCCTCGGTGCCAGGGCCCGCCGCGATCGAGGCTGCCGTCGCCGCGGGCGTCGGGGCCACGGTCACCGTGACCGCCGGCGCGGAGGTCGACGACCGACACGCAGGACCCGTCACCCTGACCGGCGTGGTCCACGCGATACGGCACGGCGACCGGGACGCCGAGACCGAGGTCGTCGTCCGCGTCGGCAGCGTGCACGCGATCCTCACCAGGCTGCGCAAGCCGTACCACCACGAGCACGACTTCACCGACCTCGACCTCGACCCGCGCTCCGCCGACATCGTGATCGTCAAGATCGGCTACCTGGAGCCCGAACTCTTCGACATGTCGGCCGGCTGGAAGATGGCCCTCACTCCCGGCGGTGTCGACCAGGACCTGGTGCGCCTCGGTCACCGTCGCATCCGCCGCCCGATGTTCCCCTTCGACCGCGACATGGCCGTCCCGGACCTGACGGCCCGTGTCATCCCGGCCTCCGACCAGCCGCTCACCGGGGACGACGAGTGAGCGACCCCACCGTGCCCGCACTGGAGATCGCCGTCACCTCACCGGCCGGCGCCCGTGTCGCCCTGGACCACGGAGCCGATCGTGTCGAACTCTGCACCGGTCTGGAGCTGGGCGGTCTGACCCCGTCGGCCGCCCAGGTCGAGGCGGTCGCCGCCGTGGGCCTGCCGGTCCAGGTGCTGGTCCGGTGCCGGCCGGGCGACTTCGTGTACGACGCCGAGGACGTCGCCCTGATGGTCGCCGAGGTGCGGTCCGTGATCGCCTCCGGCGCCTCCGGTGTGGTCGTGGGCGCGCTCGCCGCCGACGGCAGTCTCGACACCGAGGCCGTCACCCGCCTCGCCGCGGCGGCCCAGGACGCGGGCCGGCCCGTCGAGGTGACGCTGCACCGCGCGGTCGACCTGTCCGCGGACCCCGTCACCACCGCGGCGCTGCTGCCCGCGCTGGGGCTCACTCGGGTGCTCACCTCGGGCGGCGCCCCGGCCGCCGGACAGGGGCTGGAGCGCCTCGCCGCCATGGTCGAGGCCGCGCCCGGTGTGCAGGTGATGGCGGGCGGCGGGGTACGACCGTCCGACATCCCGGCGTTGACGGCCGTCGGGGTGGCCGCCGTCCACCTGTCGGCGAAGCGCCGCGCGGAACCCCGACACGGGACCGCGTGGGTCCCGCTCGGCGCCTCCCGTTCGTCCGCCGACCAGGACACGCATTTCCTCACCGACCCGGCGGTGGTCGCCGAGGCCAGGAGGATGCTGGAGACCCGGACGACGGTCTGAGAGCCCCGGCGAACCCCGGTCAGCCGAGACCGCGGTGGGCGGCCCACAACGCTCCGGCCCTGGTGGCGGCCTCGGCGATCAAGGCCGCCAGTTCAGGCTTGTCGGGGACGGGGAACGAGACGTAGGCGCCCCGGCCGCCGGCGACCGGACGGCCGTAGGCCTTCGCGGCGAGCCGGCCGTCGGGGAGGAGCCGGATGTTGAGCGTGGTCAGCGTGAACGCCTCACCGCGGCGGGTGTCCGTCCAGCGGAGTGCCTGCGGAATCATGACGTTGATCGCCAGGGCACTCACGTCCAGGTCGCCGCTCATGGCCGAATGATCCCATGCGAGCCGTCGCGGAGTCTGCGCGATCGAGCGGAGGTATGAG
>NZ_JBEYFE010000007.1:0-220316 GCF_040634235.1 Streptomyces sp. NPDC007157 | reverse complement strand
AGGCTATCGTCCCTGTACGTCATGTTGTCGTCTCGGTGGGCCAGGTGTGACGCCTGAACGGGCCTGTGTTCAGGAAGGGCGGTGAGGGTGGTGGTGAGGTATGAGGCTATCGTCCCTGTACGTCATGTTGTCGTCTCGGTGGGCCAGGTGTGACGCCTGAACGGGCCTGTGTTCAGGAAGGGCGGTGAGGGTGGTGGTGTGGGCTGCCGCCTCGGGCTCCGAACGGGACTGGGCGGACATGGCGGGGCTGCTGCGGCGCCTGGCCGAGGACGCCGCAGCGTCGAGCGCCATGGTGTTCCTCCTCTCGCCCGCGGAACCGGTCCTCCGCCTGTCGATGCTGTACGGGACGTCCTGGACCGTCGCCTCGCCCTGGGCGCGAATCCATGTGGAGGAAGCAATTCCGGTCGCCGAGGCGACGCGGGAGAGGCGCTTGGTCTGGGTCGCCGACCCCGAGGCGCTGGCCCTGCACTATCCGCGGCTCGCTCTCATGGTGCCCGAACACATGGTGGCGGCAGCCCCCATGGTCGCCGGAGACGCCGTGCGGGGTGCGCTCTGTCTGCTGTGGCCCCCCTCGCACTCCGACGATCTGAGCGCAGGGGAAACGGGGGCGATCGAGGCATACTGCCGTGAGGCGGGGCAGTTGCTGGAGCGCGCGAGCCGGAGCGGGCATCCACTGGTGCCCGGGGAGCGTCCACTGGCCGTGGACTCAGACCGTCCCGGCCCTCCCGGCACTGCCGAAGCGCTGGCAGCCTACGACTACGCCGTCCGTCTGCCGGGAGCCATGTCCCTGGATCTGGACGGCAGGATCGCCTTCGCCGGCGACGCGGCCGCCGATCTGCTCGGCGTGCCGGCCGCGGACCTGACGGCCGGGCGTCCGTGGGAACGTGTGCCGTGGCTCGGTGGCAGTGCCTTCGAGGAGCGGTTCCGTGCCGCGGTCATCGGCCAGCGCCCCGTCCGTTTTACCGCCGGGCACACACCTGACGCACGTGTGTGCTTCGAGCTCTATCCCGACGCGAGCGGTGTCAGCGTCCACATGGCCCCGCTCCCCCACCCTCCGTCGGCCGCTCGGCCCCGTCACATCTCCCATGTGGAAGACACCGAGGTCAGGCCCTACCACCAGCTGATGCACCTCGCGGCGGCGCTCACGGAGACCGTGCGGGTGAAGGACGTGGCGGAGACCATCGCCAATCAGCTCCTGCCCGCCTTCGGGGCCGTGGGCCTGATCCTGATGGCGGCGTCCGAGGGACGGCTGCAGGTGGTCGGCCAACGCGGTTACACCACGGCCTTCCTGTCAATCTTCGACGGCCGCTCCCTGGGCTCCGACAACCCGCCCGCGAAGGCGCTGACCGGTCACACTCCGCTGTTCTTCAGCAGCTTCGCCGAGTTCAAGCGGACCTACCGGGACGCCGTCCAGTACGGCACCAGGAACGCCTGGGCGTTCCTGCCACTGGTGATCCGCGGCCGGCCGGTGGGAATACTCGTCCTGTCCTTCGACCACACCCGGGACTTCCCTCCCGCGGAGCGTCATCTCATGGTCTCCATGGCCGGGTTGGTCGCCCAGGCCCTGGACCGGGCCTGTCTGCACGAGGCCAAGGACAATCTCGCCCGGACCCTGCAGACCGGTCTGCTGCCGCAACGCCTGCCCGCGGTCCCCGGCCTGAACGCCGCCGCCCGCTACCTGCCCGCGGGTCACGGCATGGACATCGGGGGCGACTTCTACGACCTGATCCGCTGCGGGACCACCAGCGCGACGGCGGTGATCGGCGACGTCCAGGGCCACAACGTCCGGGCCGCCGCCGTGATGGGCCAACTGCGCACCGCCGTACACACCCACGCCGTCGCGGGCATGGGTCCGGACGACCTGCTGGCCCGCACCAACCAGGTGATGTGCGACTTCGACACCGGCCTGTTCGCAAGCTGCCTCTGCGTCCAGTTCGACCTCGCCCGGCGCCGCGTCCTGCTCGCCACGGCCGGCCACCTTCCGCCCCTGCTGCGCCGCCCGGACGGCCGTACCGAGGCCCTCGCGCTCCCCCCGGGACCGCTGCTCGGCATCGTCCCCGACGCCGACTACCCCCTCGTGGAGCTGCCGTTGGTGGCAGGCACCACGCTCGCCCTGTACACCGACGGCCTCGTAGAGGCACCCGGCATCGACATCGACGATGCCGTCGCCGCCCTCGCACGCCGGTTCGCGCGGTCCCCTGACGACGACGTCGAAGGCCTCACGGACAGACTCCTCGGGGACGCGTCGTGCAACCCGCGCGCCGACGACATCGCCGTGCTGCTGGTCCGCTTCACCGGCTGAGGCCGAGCCGGTCCCCGGAGCGAGTACCCGCGATGCAGGGGACCGTCGCCTCGCACGCAGGTATGTCCCGCTCCGGGGACTCGCGTCGTGGTCAGCCGTTGATGAGGTCGAAGCAGCGGAACCACGGTGGTCTGTGATCGTCGAGGAGCGCGACTGGGTCGGGCCCTCGCTGGCCGTGCCGGTACAGGGTGCTGTCCGATGGAGTGTCATAGGCAGCGGTTAGGGTCTGGGCCATGACGCAGATGTTCGATATCCGCAAAGGCCTGGAGCAGGCACGCGCGGACCGCGAGGGCGCATGGCAGTTCGTCCGCGACTTCACGTACGCATGGGTGGAACCGCTCAACGACGGCGACGGCTTCACCGAGGGGGACCTCACAGCAGCAGAGGAACGTCTCGGCGTAGGCCTGCCAACCGTCCTCGGCGAGATGTACCGACTGTTCGGGCGGCGCCAGGACCTGACGAGCAACCACGATCAGCTGCTGCGGCCGGACCAGCTCTACATCGATGCTCGAAGCGAAGCACTGGTCTTCCGGGAGGAGAACCAGGGCGCCTGCTCCTGGGGCGTACTGCTCAAGGATCTCGACCAGGCTGATCCGGGAGTTCATGTGCTGTTGGATCTCGCCGACCGGCAGGCCCAGCGGTGGGAGCCGTGGATGGAACGCCTGTCATGGATGGCCGTCGAGATGATGCTGGCGGAGTCTCTGCACGCACCGCAGCACCTGACCGACTTCCTGTATGAGCCCGACCCCGAATACACGCGCATCATCGAAGAGAGCTGCGAGCCACTGCCGTTTCCGGCGTATCCGGCCAGGGGTTACGAGGGCACCCGCTGGTTCCTCGGCGCGGACGTGCTGCTGCGGGATGAGGACGGCTGCGTGGCCGTGAGGGCTCGGACCGAAGAAGCACTGGAAGCGGTCCGAGCCCTGCTCCCAGGGGCCTGGCTCAACGAATAGTCAGTTGTCCGCGTGTTGTTGGGAGTGCCTGGCCAGTGGCTCGTCTCGAAGCATCGGCCGGCGACGAAGGGTTCCGAGTTGATCGTCTGGTTGTCCATCTGGGCTGGCCGGGTAACCGGTCCCACGGGCATCCTGCATCCGGGGCCGCACTCGAATGCGTCATGACAATCGGCCGGGTGTGGTTCGCTGCTGGGGTGACTCAGGACTTGGAGATCGTCGTATTCGAATCCGCCGAGGCATTCCAGGCATGGCTCGGCGAGAACCACGCCGCCTCGCCCGGCATCTGGCTCAGGCTTCGCAAGAAGGGCCCCGGAATCGTCGCGCTGGACTACGCCGAGGCACTCGACGTGGCACTCTGCTACGGCTGGATCGACGGCCAGAAGGCCAAGTTCGACGACCAGTGGTGGCTCCAGCGGTTCACCCCGCGCAAGCCGCGCAGCAAGTGGTCCAAGATCAACCGGGACAAGGTGGCCGCCCTGATCGAGCAGGGCCGGATGCATCCCCCGGGGCAGGCCGAGGTCGACCGCGCCAAGGCGGACGGCCGCTGGGAGGCAGCCTACGACGGCGCGAAGACCGCCACGGTGCCGGACGACCTCACGGCGGCCCTGACCGCCGCCCCGGCCGCGGCGGAGTTCTTCGAGACACTGGACCGGCAGAACCGCTACGCGATCCTGTACCGGGTCCAAGACGCCAAGAAGCCCGAGACCCGGGCGCGCCGGATCGAGAAGTACGTAGCGATGCTGGCGAAGGGCGAGAAGCTGTACCCGTAATCACGGAGAGGGACCGCAGCCGTGCAGTGCCTTGGAGTCCCGGCGCGCCTGCGGCCACGGCGGCAGCAACCAGGCGTCCTCACTGAACGTAACGAAGCGTCGGAGGCCCTGAGTAGACGCACCGCTCAAGCGGCCGCGGCGCCCAGCCACCGGTCTTGGGAGGCTTCGGCGCCGTCCGCAGTGCAGCACAGCTCGACGGTGAGCTCCCGCCTCAAACGATCGGGGGGATTCCCCTCCCCCGCGGTGAGCACGGTCAAGGCCTGGCGCATCCGGGCTCGCGGAAGAGTCGGCGGTACTGCTCCACTGCGGGGGCGGCGCCCAGCATCCGGCCGACCTGAAGGTCGTGACGGCGGCCAGCGGACCGACGGCGTACCGAGCGTTGGACCGAGCCGGCGGTCCGCGCGGCCTGCTACGGCGTGACGGCGATGTTCGTCCGGCCCTTGCCGCCGATCACCGTGCATCACTGGCGTACACCATTGTCTTGCAGGACGAGGTGGCGTTCGTGACGTTGATGGCCAGTTGGGTCGATCCCGTTGCACCGCTGAGGGATGACTTGTTGTTCCTGAACACGGTGCCGCAGGCCCACCCTGACTGCTGCGTGTGCGTCTGATAGCTGTCGTTCGTGGTCTTCGTGCCGAGGGTCTTGTCGTCCGTGCGGGCTGATGCGGCTCGCCGCTGCCCCACGGCATTGGTCGCGTCAGGACGACGCCACGGCCTTGAGGGCCATTCGCAGGCCCGGCGCTCCGGGGAAAGCCCGGCGCGAGGCCGTTCCAAAGCTGGGCAGGTAAACGATCTCGTGGTCTCATACTGCCGTGGACGGTGTCATCGCGGCCTTGATCGCCATTGTGGGCACGTTGTTGGGCTCCGCTGTCACGCACGTGTTCCAGCGCAGCGCGTCCGCGCGCGACCGGCTGTTCGTGAGTCAGCAGCAACTCCGCGCGGACCGGATGGCCGTCTACAGCGACTTCGCCGGAGCGCTGACGGAGTTCCGACGCGGGCAACAGGACCGCTGGCACCGCAGGGACGAGGATCCATACGGGTCCACGTATTCCGAAGCCCGCGCAGAGGCTCACCGGCTCCGCGGGGTCGCCCTCCACGCCCTGTTCAGGGTCCAACTCATAGCGAGCGCGCGGCCACTGATCGACACCGCTCAGGAGGCCTACGCCCTGACGTCGACCTTGCACAAGGCATCCGACAAGACGGAGCTGAGTGTCCTCGGCGCGCAAGCGCGGGAGGTCCTGGAGCAGTTCGTCAGGCTTGCGTCATCGGACGTGCAGTAGAACATCTCCCGCCGGCCCGGCGGCCCACCGCGGATCATCCCGACCACAGCGCTCGGGAAGCTTGTTGGCTGGGCGAGGTCACCGCCGTGCTCGTGGAGAGGGAGCCCGAGAGGCCCGTCGTGGCGGTCGACGCCGCACCGTCGCGGTCGGGTGCCTGGGTCAATTCCCGGCGGTGCTCTGCGTCTTGGACAGCCAGGCGCGGTAGCTGCGCAGTGCCCGTCGCTGCTTGCGTCGCTCGGCGATCAGGGCGACTGCCGGGTGGGTGTTGGGTGTGATCTTGCGGTCGCGGGCGATGCGGCGCATCTGGTGGCGGACCTGAGCCATGCCGGCGGCGGAGGCGAGGGCCTTGTCGGACCAGGTGACCGGTCGCAGTTGGCGGTCGGCTTCGCGGCCGTTGCGCCAGCGGGCGGGCAGGTCCGGGGTGACGGCGAGGGCGGTGCCCATGCCGATGATCGCGACGCCGCTGTCGAGGACCTTCTCGGCGGTCTCGCGGCGGGTGATGCCGCCGGTGAGCATCAGGGGGAGCGGGCTGGTCCTGACCAGGTCCCTGGCCAGGTCCAGGAAGTAGGCCTCACGGGCCTGGGTGCGGGAATCGGCGGCGCGGCCGGACATCGCGGGGCTTTCATAGCTGCCACCGGACAGTTCGACCAGGTCGACGCCGAGCGGTGCGAGCATCTCGATCACCTGGCGTGCGTCGTCGGCGTCGAAGCCGCCGCGCTGGAAGTCGGCGGAGTTGAGCTTCACCGCGACCGCGAAGGACGGCGAAACGGCGGCGCGAACGGCGCGGACGATGTCCAGCAGCATCCGGGCCCGGTTCTCCAGCGATCCGCCCCACTGGTCGGTGCGCTTGTTGACCAGGGGGGAAAGGAACTGCGACAGCAGGTATCCGTGTGCGGCGTGGACTTCCACGCCGTCGAACCCTGCCTTCTCGGCACGGCGGGCCGTGACCGCGTACCGGGCCACGGTGGCCTTGATCTGCTCCGGAGTCATGGCGACAGGCCGGCCGAATCGGCTGCTGTGCTTGCCCAGGGAGACGCCGATGTCGGACGGGCCCCACACGACGCCCGGCATGTCGGCCTGGATCTGGCGGCCGGGGTGGTTGATCTGCATCCAGATCGCCCCGCCGCCGCTCTTGCCGGCCCTGGCCCACTCCGTGAACGGCTTCAGCGGCGCGTGCTCGTCAAGCACCACGCCCCCAGGACCGGTCAGCGCCTCGGCGTGCACCATGACATTGCCGGTGATCAGCAGTCCGGTGCCGCCGGAGGCCCAGCGCTGGTACAGCGACAGCAGCTCATGGTCGGGGAGCTGGCCGTCGCCGGCCATGTTCTCCTCCATGGCCGCCTTCGCGATCCGGTTGCGCAGTACCTGGCCGGAGCGCAGGGGCAGCGGCGAGAACAGCTCGCTGGACATCCGAGTTCCCCTCTTCCATCTCGATCGTTTACAATGTGTGCACCGTTCACATTAGGGGATGGATGTTAGCACCGCAAACATGAGGGAGTGTGACCTGTGCCGCAAGCGACTGCGTACCATCACGGCGATCTGCGCGCCGCTTGCCTGCGCGCCGCGCGGGAGCTGCTCGAGGAGGACGGCAGCGCCGGGCTCTCACTGAGGGCGGTGGCGCGGCGGGCCGGAGTGTCGGCGACGGCCCCCTATCGCCATTACGCGGACCGGGACGCGCTCGTCTCCGCAGTCGCCGCGGAGGGTTACCGCGAACTCACCGCAGACCTGGCCGCGGCCCATCCGTCACCCTCGACCCCCGACGATCTGGCCGCGGTCGCCGTCGTCTACGTGCAGTTCGCGCTCAAGCATCCCGCACTGTTCCGGGCGATGTTCGCCGAACCCTGCGACCCGAACAGCGAGGAGCGGGTCGCCGCGACCACCGTGATCTCGGAATACGTCCGGGGCATCGTCCGCGACACCTTCCCCGGCACGGACGATGTGGGCGCGCTCGCGACGACGGTGTGGGCCCTCGTCCACGGCCTGGCCTTCCTGCACCTCGACGGCAAGCTCGACAGCTCCACGCCCGAGGTGGTCGCCGAGCAGGTCCGTGCGGCCGTGAACGCGCTGTTCGCCGTCTCCCCGGCGATGTCCCAGGCAGCCGCGCGTCCGGGCAAGTGACGGTCCGGGTCACACAGTGCCGGCGCGGTCCGGCGGATCCTGTCAGCGGTACGTGAGCAGGTGACGCCGATCGCCCGCGAAGTGGGCGTGCTCGTTGAAGGTCAGGAGGGTGGTCCCGGATCCGCCCACCACGAGTGTGGTGACGGAGGCGTTGACGGTCACGCGGTTGAGGGCGACGACTCCGTCGTACGGCAGTGACAGCAGCGTGCCGCACAACGCGGCCAGGAGGCCGCCCGAGGTGACGACGACCGCGTCGCGGCCCCGGCCGAGCACGGCAGACAGCTCGGCCAGCGCGGCCGCGGCACCCTCGGCGAAAGCGGCCCAGGCTTGTCCACCGGTCGCGTCAGGGTCCCGCATCCATGCCAGCAGGGCGTGATCGAGCAAGTCCTGCATGGACTGGGAATCCTGGGGCGACGGGGCGTAGCGGGCCAGCAGGGCGAGGTGGTCGTACTCGTTCCAGCGCGCGTCCTGGTGCAGCGGCTGCTTGAATCCGGCTGCGTCCGCGACGAGGTGCGCCGTGTCGCGCTGGCGGCTGAGTGTGCCCGACACGAGGTAAGGGTCACGCAGTCCGCGGCGAGCGAGTTCCTGGCCTACGACGGTGGCCTGGGCGCGGCCGAGATCGGACAGGACGTCGTAGTCCTCCGCGGCGAAGGAGGCCTGGCCGTGGCGGACGAGGCAGATGAGCGGCATGGTGAAAATCCCGTCTGTCAGCTTCCGCCGGTGCGGCGGATGGCCGAGCGGCAGCGTCGGTCAAGGTAGTTGACGGCGAGCCAGAGGTTGCGGAACGCCGGGTTGCGAGTCTGCTTGTGGTGGTAGCGGTAGTAGATCTGCTGGGCGATCACGGCAAGCCGGAACAGGCCGAAGGTCTCGTAGAAGGGCCAGTTGTCGGCGGACAGGCCCGTCCGGTCGCAGTACCGTTCGACGATCTCGGTGCGGGTGAGCATGCCGGGCAGGTGGCTGGGCTGGCGGCGCGTGGCGCGGGCCATGCGGTCGTCGTCGGCCTGCACCCAGTACGCGAGGGCGCTGCCGAGGTCCATCAGGGGATCGCCCAGGGTGGCCATCTCCCAGTCCAGGACGCCAGTGATGCGCAGATCCCTCTCGTCGAGGACGAGGTTGTCCAGGCGCCAGTCGTTGTGGATGACGCAGAGGGCCGAGTCGTCTGGCTGGTGGTCGGCCAGCCAGGCCGTCACCCGGCGGAAACTGGGCGTGTTCCAGGTGCGGGCCTGTGCGTAGCGGCGGGACCAGCCCTCGACCTGGCGGCGGACATAGCCGTCGCCCTTGCCGAGATCAGCCAGCCCTGCAGCAGCTGGGTCGACCCGGTGCAGATCGGCGAGGGTGTCGATGAACGCTTCCGACAATGTCCGCGCCGCAGTAGGTGGCAACGTCATGCCATCCGGGAGCCTGCCGCGAAGGATCAGGCCAGGCACCTTGTCCATCACGTAGAAGTCAGTGTCGATGACGGAGGGGTCCTGACACAGCGCACGGACCGTGGGCACGTACGGAAAGACGGGCTTCAACGCCTCCTGAACGTGGTACTCGCGCGCCATGTCATGCGCGGAGCCGGCCTTCTTGCCGGCCGGCGGGCGGCGCAGGATCAGTTCCCTGCCGAGATGCGGATAGCGCAGCAGGTACGTGAGGTTCGAAGCGCCGCCCGTGAACTGGACAACTTCCGGAGGAGGCCCGGACAGTCCGTCCACCCGCTGTGCCAGCCACGTGTGGACGCGCGCGACGTCGAAGGAGTCTTCGGCGCGGACCGCGCTCTGGTGCGTGTCGTTCATCATCACCTTGCCACGAGTCGCAGGGGCAGATGGCGCATGAGGAATCCCATGGGGACCCACGGCCACGCGGGGACCTTCGCTTGCGAGCTCTCACGCTCGATGGCTTTCACCATGGTCCGCACTCCCTTCTCGGCGGAGGCCATCAGCGGCGTCTTCGCCGCGCCTGCGCTCAGGTCGGTGGCGATATAGCCGGGGTGGATCGTGGTGACGGCGATCGGCGTCCGGGTGACGGTCATCTCGGCGCGGATGCCTTCGGCGAGCGCCGAGACGCCGGCCTTGGTGGCCGCGTACGTGGTGAGGTTGCGGGGCAGTCCCCGCATCGCGCTCATCGACGAGACGACCACGAGGTGGCCGGAACGCTGGGCGCGGAAGATGTTCATGGCGGCCTCGCACTGGGCGAGCGCGGCGGTGAAGTTGGTCTGCGCGGTCTGCAGATTGACGTCGAAGCGCCCGGTGCCGATCGGCTGCCCCTTGCCGAGGCCCGCGTTGACGATGACCCTGTCCAGTCCGCCGAGGTCTGCGCGCAGCGTGTGGAATACGTCGAAGACCTGCTGGTGGTCGTTGACGTCCAGGCTGCGGACCGACACGTTGATGCCCGGGTGGGCGGCGAGCAGTTCCTCGCGCAGCGTCTGCAGACGATCCGTGCGGCGGGCGCAGAGCGCCAGATCACGGCCGAGGGCGGCGAAGGTACGGGCCATTCCTTCGCCGAGACCCGAACTCGCCCCGGTGATAAGAATCTTGCTTCTCACGGTCACGGCGTCCTCACTCGCTCCTGCTGGTCTTGAGCCTTGAGCGTCCTGACGGTGCGCCGCCATCTCACGGCGGCCTGTGCGTCGGCAATACGGGGAAGGAAGCGCCTCAGGCGTACGGCGCGCCGGTCCTCGGAATGCGTGAGGAGCGGGAATCTTCCTGCGCCGACCGCGTCGACGATCCGCTCGACCACCTGGTCCGCGGTCGGTTTGCCGCGCCGCATCATGCGGTCGGCCTGCTTGGCCGGTACAGGATCAGGACTGTGCAGATCTGTTCTCAGGTTGGTCTGTACGAAGCCCGGGCAGATGACTGCTGCCTTCGACACGTTGTGTGAGGCCATGCCGGGCAGGTTCAGCAGCCCTGCCGGGGCGGCGATGTTGACGACGTGTCCGCTGCCCTGGCGCTTGAACAGCGGAATGAAGGTACGGCTGCCGTGGACGGCGCCCTTGAGGTCGATGTCGACGATCCGGTCCCAGTCGTCGTCATGAAGGCGTTCGCCGCGCCCGACTGCCTTCACCCCGGCGTCGTCGACCAGTACGTCAAGGTCGCCCCAGTGGTCCTCGCACCGGCTCAGCGCGCGTTGCCAGTCGTGGTGGACACGAACGTCCAGGCGGATGAACGAGACGGTGCCGGTGGGGAGTCCGGCCGGCTCGTTGCGATCCGTGATCAGGACACGGTCTCCGGCAGCGGCGTATCGCTGGGCCAGGTACCAGCCCAGCCCGGAGGCTCCGCCGGTGATGAGGACACGCCTGCTCATCGTGACTCCCCGTTGCGGTACCGGTCGAGTTCGGCCCGGGCGATGACGCCGAGGTGCACCTCGTCAGGACCGTCGGCCAGGCGCAGCGCACGGGCGGCGGCCATGGCGGCAGCGAGCGGGAAGTCGTCGGACAGGCCGGCGCCGCCGTGGAGCTGGATGGCCATGTCGATGACCTCGCAGGCCATCGTGGGGACGGCCGCTTTGACCTGGGACAACTCGCTGATGGCGGCGGCTGCTCCGGCGGTGTCCAGCAGCCAGGCGGCGTGCAGGACCTGGAGCCGCGCCTGGTTGACCATGATCCTGGCTTTCGCGATGCGTTCGCGGTTGCCCCCCAGGTTGGCGAGCGGCTTGCCGAAGGCGGTACGGGATACGGAGCGCCGGCAGGCCAGTTCCAGGGCGTTCTCGGCGAGTCCGATCAGTCGCATGCAGTGGTGAATGCGGCCGGGGCCGAGCCTGCCCTGGGCGATTTCGAATCCTCGGCCGGGCCCGGCGATCGCCGCGTCGAGTGGCAACCGCACGTCGGAGAACGACACCTCGCCGTGGCCGTAGGGCTCGTCGAGGTATCCGTACACCGGCAGCATCCGCTCGATGCGCACACCCGGGGTGTCAAGAGGCACCAACACCATGGAGTGCCGGGCGTGGCGCGGCGCCTCCGGGTCGGTCAGCCCCATGAAAATGACGAACCGGCAGTCCGGGTGCCCGACTCCGGTGCTCCACCACTTGCGACCGTTGAGGACGAGCGTGTCCCCGTCGACGACGGCGGTGGCCGCCATGTTGGCCGCGTCGGAGGAAGCCACCTCCGGCTCAGTCATGCAGAAGGCCGAGCGGATCTCGCCGCGCAACAGCGGCTCCATCCAGCGGCGGCGCTGCTCATCACTGCCGTAGTGCAGCAGGACCTCCGCGTTCCCTGTGTCGGGCGCGTTGCAGTTGAAGATCTCAGGGGCGATCAGCGAACGGCCCATGAGCTCGGCCAGCGGTGCGTACTCGACATTGGTCAGACCGGCGCCGTAGGTGCTGTCAGGCAGGAAGAGGTTCCACAGTCCTGCCGCCATGGCCTTCGTCTTCAGTTCATCGATCACCGACGGCGCGGACGCCCAGCGGTCCTCCTGGGCCCGTAGTTCAGTGAAGTACTCCCGCTCACGCGGCAGGACCTCTGACGCCATGAAAGAGCCGACACGCTCGACGTACTCGCGTGCCCTGGGCGAGTGTCCGAAGTCCACGTGCTTTCCCATCCTGTCGAGCAGTGCTCAGTAGTAGAGGCGGACGTCGACCGGGCAGGGTCCTGCCCGGTGGACGTCAGTGGTGCCCGATGACGAACCGTGCGGTGACCTGCTCCAGGTTGTTCACGAGCAGGTCGACCAGGTCGGCCGTGGTGACGACGTCTTCGGTGGCGCTGATGGCCATCTCCTCCGCCATGGCCAGCCAGCCGCGCACGGCCAACCGGTGCAGCGGCGCGGGAGCATCGACGCCCGCGGCCTCCAGCACCCGGTCGGTCAGGATGCGGCGGTTGTCCTCGAAGACCTCCAGCACCAGTTCGTCGCCGCCCGCGGCGGCACGGACAACGGCCACGTAGTTGCTCTTGCGGCGCTGCACGAACGACACAAAGCCGTCGACGATCCCGCGCACCCGTTCCGTGGGCGTGCCCTCTTCCGGCGCCTTGGCATGCAGCAGGAGCCGGCGTCCGCCTGCCTGCACTACCGCGACGTAGTAGTCCCGCTTGGTCGGGAAGTAGTGGAAGAGCAGCCCGCGGGAGATGCCCGCCTCGGCGGCCACCTCATCGATGGACATCTCGTGGATGGGCCGGGTGGTGAGCAGGCGCAGGCCGATGTTGATCAGCTGCGTCCGGCGTTCCTCCGGCCTCAGTCGCACGCGGGTCGGTACGGACTTCACGGTCATGACTGCCGACCCTAGCTTGTTGAGCAATGCTCGACAAGCTGCTCGGGCACTGGACGGGCGCGTCTTCCGGGCAACGCCCCACTGGCAGGCGCCGCTCGGGGGGCCGGGGGGGGCCGGCCGATATCGACGCCACACACCCAGGCCGCCGCCAGGGGGGGGCATGGCGGGCTCCGCCGGTGAAGCACACCCGCGCCTTCGCCTGGCCGGCGTGCGCAAGGCATCGCACAGCAAACCGCACCCACACAACAAGAAGCCCTGCGGCCCGGGGCTAGAGTGACTCGGTGGAGGGACTTGATGAGTGCTGTGGAGATGAGCCGCGCGGAGGCGGTCGTGCTCGTGCAGCGGATCATGCGAGCGGACTACGCCTCAGACAACGAAGTAGACAGCTGGCTGGACATGCTCGACAGAGCCCTGGCATGCTCGTCCGGTCATGTCAGCGATTTGATCTTCTGGCCGGAGCGAGAGCTTTCGGCTGATGAAGTAGTCGATCAGGCCCTGGCGTATCGGCCAATCGCTTTGTGAGGTCGGACTCAACTCCGAAGCCGGATAAGCAGAGCCGCGATGGTTGCAGGGCCGAGGAAGATGTAGCAGCGCTTGTCATGGCGGGTGGCCACGGCTGGGGGCTGCTTCAGTCTTCGTGGTGGTGAGGTATGCACGACCACGCCGTACTGCCGGATCTACCGGATCCACCGAAAAGGGATCTCCGGGTTACCGGATGCGGCGGAGGTCATTCGAGGCTGAACGCCCATTCGCCCCATGACCAGGGTGGGGCGTCGATACGGTCCGGGCTGCGGCTACGGGCGGCCGCTTCCCTTTGCGGATTGACGAGTTCACGATAGGGCGTCCCAGTGCGGGGAGCTGCCATTCGAGCAGGCTCTGTGCGGGATCTTGTTCGTGCCGCACACCGGTATTCAGTGGGAGTACCTCGCGCAGGAGCTGGGCTTCGGCTCGGGCATGACGTACTGGCGGCTTCTGACTGCATCGAGCGAGGCCGCGTCTGGGACGAACTGCACCTGGCGCTGCTGATGAAGCTGCGGGCCGCGAAGTAGCCGGACTGGTCGCGGGCGGTGATCGACTCTTCCCACGCGCGCGGGCCACTCGACGGGGCTCAAAAGCGGACCCGGCCCGGTCGACCGCGCGCGGCCGGGCAGCAAGTAACTATTTCCCATGTCCTGACAAAAGTCCTCACCTGACCCTTGACTGGTCTGGACCAATCACGCTTTGCTGCTGGGGTCACCACTCACCCCCTACCCCTGGAGTGGCAGATGGGCACAACCATGCCCAGCGAGCATCACAGACCCGCATATGGCAGGTGCATGACAGCACTGCTGGCCGTCCTGGCCGGCCTCCTCGGCGCGTTCACCGTCCTCGGCACCGCGAGCCCCGCGTCGGCGGCGGACTGCGCCACGGCCTGGAGCTCCGGCACGGTCTACACCGGCGGCATGACCGCCTCCTACAACGGGGACAACTGGCAGGCCAAGTGGTGGACACAGGGCGAGACGCCCGGCGTCGCCGCAGTCTGGGCCGACCAGGGAGCCTGCGGTGGCTCCAGCGGAGGAGGCACCGGCGGCGGCAGCTGCAACTACCCCGCCTGGGTGGCCGGACAGTCCTATGCGACCGGCGCCATCGTGCAGTACAGCCCCAATGGCCAGTACTACGTCGCCACCCACGACAACCCCGGATACGACCCCACGATCAGCACCTGGTACTGGTCCCCCTACACCTGCACCGGAGGCTCCGGTGGCGGAGGTACGGGCGGCGGCACCGGCGGATTCGTGGTCAGCGAAGCCCAGTTCAACCAGATGTTCCCGAACCGGAACTCCTTCTACACCTACAGCGGCCTGGTGGCCGCGCTCAGCACCTACCCCGGATTCGCCACCACCGGCAGCGCCACCGTGCAGAAGCAGGAGGCCGCGGCGTTCCTGGCCAACGTCGACCACGAGACCGGCGGCCTCGTCTACATCAACGAGGTCGACCAGTCCGGGAACTACTGCGCGAGCGAGCCCTACGGCTGCCCCGCCGGCACCTACGCCTACTACGGACGCGGCCCGATGCAGCTCAGCTGGAACTTCAACTACAAGGCCGCCGGCGACGCCCTCGGCGTCGACCTGCTGGACAACCCCGGCCTGGTTGCCTCCGACGCGGCCATCTCCTGGAAGACCGGCCTGTGGTACTGGAACACCCAGACCGGCCCCGGCTCGATGACCGGACACAACGCCATGGTCAACGGCGCGGGCTTCGGCGAGACCATCCGCAGCATCAACGGCAGCATCGAGTGCAACGGTGGCAACACCGCCGAGATGCAGGACCGCGTCAACGACTACCTCTCCTTCACCTCCATCCTCGGCGTCCCCGCAGGCTCCAACCTCACCTGCTGACCGCCACCCGTGGGAACGCCCGACCATCAAGCCTTCTCACCAACCGAATAGCCGGCTCCTCAGTACCGAATGGATGAGGATTTTCAACCTGATCACGAAGCTGGCGGTCGGCAATTCAGAACGGCGAAGCTCCTGGTAGACGGGGTGTCAAACACGAACAACCTTCTCTGCCAGGAGCTTCGCGCACTCGTACGCCCGGTGACGTCGCCCGCCCTGCGGTCGGCACGCCCCAGGAGCATGGGCCCGACCACGTTACGGTCGGGGGTTCGCGCAGCTCGCAGCAGGCTTCGAAGGCTGTCGCACAACTTCGCCCGGCCGGGAGCCAGGAGCCGAATCGTGTGGTGCTGGTGATGAGTTCACCGAGGTTGTGGACGGTGCCGAAGAGCTTGATCTCGGCCCCGACGGCTCGATGGCCTCGGTTGTTGAGGTGTCGGCCGAACCGCCGGCAGAGCCGGGCGAAGCCCGGTTCCACCAGGGCGCTCGCCAGGCGGTCGGCCATGGCCTGCCGGCCGGCGGGGGCGCTCTGGCGCTCGGCAAGGAAGCCCGCCTGATCGGCCTCGCTGGTGACCCGCGTCAACCCCGGTCGGCGTACGGCTGTCCCCGGCCTCACGGGCGTTGAGCGTGGCTGCCCCGGGTGCGGTGCCGGCTGAACCTCCGGAGCGGGCGTTGCGTATGAGTTCCGAGGGACAACTCTGGTCTCTGCCTCGGGACGGAAGGAGAGCACCGTGCCCACACCGCCCGCGTCCGACCCACCGGACGACCGCACCGCGCTGGAGCCCATCCGCGTGCTGCGCCCGCGCCGTACCGAGGCGCTGGCCCAACTGCTCGACGACATACGCCAGGACAAGGACTACCGCGGCCACACAACCGTGGCCGCACCCGTTCCCCACACCCCGACCGACGCCAAGACAGAGGAACTCCCGCCTGTCCCCGGGGGCCGGACGGAGGAACTCCCCACACTCGAGGGCGACTCCCGCCCGCCGCGTACCGTAGACCGCCCCCGCCTGGGGCCCGGACAGCGCCGGGCGGCCGTGGTGATCGCGGTCGCCGCGGCGGCAGTCGTCGGCTTCGGCTGCTCTCTCCTCATCCGCAGCCCTACCGAAGCCACCCCGACCGCGCCCTCAGCGAGCACGTCAGCCGCCCCGACATCGGCCGCCCCAAGCGCGGTCGGGGTGGCCGACGCCCTGACCAACCCCGGCTTCGAGTCGGGCGGTCTCTCGCCGTGGAGCTGTGCCGGCAACCCTGGCTCGATCGTTTCCTCCCCCGTCCACGCCGGCTCCAAAGCCCTCCAAGGGACGGTGAGTTCGAGCGACACCGCGCAGTGCAACCAGACCGTCGCGGTACGGCCGAACACCACCTACTCGCTCAGCGCCTGGGTCCGCGGCTCCTACGTCTACCTGGGCGTGAACGGCGGCGCATCCACCTGGACCACTTCCCCAACCAGATACAGCCCACTGACCGTCTCCTTCACCACAGGCGTCTCACAAACCAGGGCGACGATCTACGTGCACGGCTGGTACGCACAGGGCAGCTACTACGCCGACGACATCACCCTGAACGGGCCCCGTGGCAGCGGTCATACCTAGAGCGGGTCTCGCATACGAGTTGATCAATGGATCGTTGACCTCCTGAAGGCTTGCAGCGTCGTCCATGGAAGCCTGGCGGCATGGATACGTTCGCGGGCCGGCTCGACGATGGAACGCAGTGGTGGAACGCCGCCATTGAGGAAGCGCAGGAAGGGCGCTGGGTCCGTGATGCCGTGGAGCGGCAGGTGATCAAGGACATCGGGGCTGCCACGAACCCTCTTCATGGTGGACGGACGGCCCCGTTCACCGAGGACTCTTGGCACGTACGCATCGGGAGGATCGCGAACTGGGCCGGGGTGCTGCGGCTCGCTGCTCGGTCAGGCGGGTGGGTGCTCCAGCCAGTCGTCGGACGCCGCCCGCCGCACCCTGCAGGCATGGCCGAGCTGTTGTCTGGCATCTACGCGGTCGGCGAGCAGGGAGAGATCTGGATGAAGCAGTTGCTGAAGGGCGAGCTGCCACCAGGCGACGAGATCGCGAAGGCCGAGGGTTTCCTGACAGGACCAGGGTCCGTCGAGGACCTTGAGCTGTTCTTCTACGCCTGAGCCGCCTCTTCGTCCCGGCAGTGACGCGTCCAGATGAGGATGGCGGCGAGATGGAGTGCGACCTGGTGAACGAGGGCGAGCCTGCCTGTCCGCAGGCCAGTCCGCGCCACTGTTTGATCCGGTTGTTGCATCGTTCGTTCACATTGCGCTGCTTGTGGCGTTAACGGGCTGAGCCGGTTCAGGCACGGATTTCGTGAAGCCGATCAAGGGCCGTCAAGGTCTGTGTTCGATGGCCAAGATCTGTACGGACGGCTGTGCCGTGCGGCCGCGGTCGGACAGAATGCTGGACATGACGACTTGAAGAGCACCGGCCGGGCGGCAGCACTGGCGCAAGGTCGGGAGCGGCTGGTCCGTTCCGGACGGTGAACGCCGGAGCTGTGCCGCATGCGGGACGCCTGTCCGCTCGTACCAGTACCGCTTCTATCCGCCCGAGTCCGCCATGTTCGAGCGCTGCATCGGGTTCGCCTGGTGCTCAACTTGCAGGATCTACTCCGGAAACATGGTGTACATCCCGCGGAAGCGGGTTCTGGTCGATGCCCTCGCATCCCTTCCCCCTGAGCATCGCGAGCGGTTGGTGCGTTCGGAGACGGGACTGATCGAGTTCCTGGACCGCCAGCCCCGAGGCGGGGCAGGGCGGGCCATCGGCGGTGTGGTCGCCCCGGGCCGACGGCCGAGGCGCAGTGGATGGACGTAGTCGCGCAGGGTGCTGCAGCGTGCGACGCGTTCGCGTAACTCATGTAGGGCCTGAACGGGTCGACCTTGCTGGTCCGGTTTTGCCGCTGCCCGTGCAGCATCGCCTCCGGGCCGGCCGCGCGGGCGTACTTGCGCGCGGTGTTGCGTCCCAGGCCGAGGCGGCGCGAGCGATCTCGCGCGGACTCAGGCCCTGCTCAACCTGGGCACGGACCGTGGCGTGGGTGTCGCGGAGCCGGTCGAGGAACTTCCCCGCCGGGTAGGGCTCGGGCGCATCCGCCGTGGCCGTCTCGGTTGCTGCGGGCACTGGTTCGGACGGCTCGGGCTCTGGTTCCGATTCAGGCGATCGGGGTTCGACCAGGCCACGCGGCAGGACACCGTGGTGGGAGACGAGGCGTTCTACGGCCTCGCCGACGTTGCGCCATACGCGCCACCGCGCGGGCCGCCACGACCACGTCCAGCGCCGCGAGCATCCGCTGCCGGACGGGCGTGCGCCGACCGTACCGACAGGTCAATCCCTCGACCTGCTCGGCGAACGTCACCCGTCGGCACCCCCTCGTTGCCGCAGAACAACCGGCGCACCGGACAGCTCGATGGGAAGGCGGCCACCGAGGCGACCTCGCCGCAGCCGGTGACGGACCTGGTCGGAGGGCTGAGGGATTACTGCGCGGATCCCGTGCCGACGGAGATGGCTCCGGATCGCGCGGGACGCATACGCGCGATCTGCCAGGACGGTATCCGGTCGGGTCCGCGGTCTTCCCGGCCCGCTTCGTGGAACACGCAGGCTGTGCCGACTTCGTCGTCATGTCCGCTCTCGACACACGTTGGCGAGAGGGCGAGTTACTCGCCGACGGCACCGTCGATAGCTTCGCGGAGGAGGTCCGCGTGGCCTACGTGGCGGGCGTACTCCTCAATCACGTGCTCGAGGACGAACCGGACATCGGTGTCGCCGAACTCCGGGTTCGGCACGAGACGTGCAGGGGCGTCGGTCACCCGCGCGAAGACCCCCCGCGACTCCTCGCACGCCTTCAGATAGTCCTCGTAGACGTCCCAGGCCGGCGTAGGGTCCGACTCGTCGTACCACTCGTCACCGGCACCTGTGACGTAGGTCTGATAGGGGTGGAACTGAGGGGGTGTGGCCGCCAGCGTCCGCTGGAACCACGCCCGTTCGACCCCCTGCAGATGGCGCATGAGCCCCAGCAGGGTCAACGCTGTTGACGGCAGGGGTCGTTGCCGCAGCTGGGTCTCCGACAGACCCTCGCACTTCCACAGGAAGGTCGCACGGTGATAGTCGAGACTCGAAGCGATCACCTCCAGCCACGGGCCCGACAACACGCGCTCAGGCCGAACGATCTTCTTCACCACGATGTCGTCCACGCTGGGGTCTCCCTACTTGTCAACAGGCTTGGTCAGTTCAGGCGCACGATCCCGGGGCTCGGCCACGGACACCCTGCTGCCATCCCGCGTCAAGCGCATCCGCGCAAGAAGACCCCTTTCCGCATCGAAACTCATCGCCTGGCGGCCAACCGGAGGTCCGCAACCAGTTGGCGGCTACGGGCCTGCCCGTGCTCTCGCCGTGGTTGAAGCCGGGGTCCTGGCCGGTGGCGCCGAGGTGGACATCGACGACGGAGCCGACGGAGCCGACTCGGCGGGCGGGGTGTTCGTCGGCTGGCAGGCAGCCCTCGCCTGAGGGCATGCGCGAGCCACGCGTTCGGACCGAACTACCTCGACGATCCCGTCCTGCCGCACTCCAGCGCGATCGGGACCGCGATGATGCTGCGACGGCGGCGGTCTCGGCCGCGGCGGGCTTCAGTGTTGAGGACGCGCGTGACGGATCTTGAAGTACTCCAATGTCACCTCGTCGCCGTCGAACTCGCCGATCGTGACAGCAAGGTCACTCTGGTGCTTCGTCGAAGAACTTACCCAGGCGCAAACGGACTTGGCCCGCCTGGGCGAAGGCGTGCTCAGCGCCCACTGACGCCCGGAGCCGGATCAGTCGGGCGTTGCGCCCGTGCCCTCGCGGGGGCACGGAAAGGTGTCCGGTGCCGTGCCCCACTTGGCGCGGTTCTGTCGGTCGGGCAGGATGCCGCAGCTGAGCAGCGTGGTCGTGGCGCCGCCCGGCTGGGCGATCTCGCGGATGTAGACGGCCTTGTCGGGCGGGTACTTGTTCTTGCCGTCCAGTTGCAGCACGCCCGAAGCGCCCGGGTACTGGGTCACGCCGTGGGCGGTGAGCCACAGGTAGATGTCGTTGGGCTGGACGTCGTGCGAAGCCGGCAGCAGATTCTCGATGACCTTGGAGACGATACCGACGGTGTCGAAACCGCCGGCCGCGTCGGCGTCCGCGCTCAGATGCCCGAAGACG
Source organism: Streptomyces sp. NPDC007157 (assembly GCF_040634235.1). Lineage (NCBI taxonomy): Bacteria > Bacillati > Actinomycetota > Actinomycetes > Kitasatosporales > Streptomycetaceae > Streptomyces > Streptomyces sp. NPDC007157. The sequence goes on along the minus strand of NZ_JBEYFE010000007.1, from coordinate 200,154 downwards.
GCTGCGAAGTCCTGCGTGAACTGGGCGTACGGATCCCGGGGGTCCGACGTGGGGGCGTTCGCCGTCTCGTAGAAGAGCGTCATGTACGGGTAGGCCTGTGCCGTGCGCCCGGGGCGGAGCTGGAAGTCGATGGGGGCGCTCTCGGCGATCAGCGGAATGGTGGTGCCCTCGGGTGGCTGGCACTGACCCCCGGCGCTCTGCATGGCGTTGAGCAGGCTGGGCAGTACGCCCGACCGTGCGAGGTAGACGACGATGCCGTGCGTGCCTGCGACCTTGTTGCACACGTCGGTGGCGATGCTGTCCGGTGTGGTGGCTCCTGGTTTTTCGCTGTAGGTGACCTCGTCGATGCCGCCGTACGTCCGGTAGGCGCGAAGGAAGACGTTTTTGAGGTCCGTGCTGAAGGAGGTGTCGGTCGGGTCGTAGACGACAACGGCGTGGGGCCTGCCGCTGGTGAGGCGGTGGATCTCCGGGGAGTGGCGGATGAAGTCGGCGAAAACGGGTCCCAGGCGCGTGTTGGGAGCCGAGATCTGGAAGTAGCGCTGCGGGGAGTCGGGTCCGACCATGGTGCTGCCGGACACGCCGTTCGCGATGACGGGAATGCCGGCCTGATCGAGTTCCTGGACCGCCTTCAGTGACTCGGGGCGGCTCTGGGTGATGCCGATGACCGCCGCGATGTGGTCCGCGCGCTGCCGGCTGATGATCATCTGTGCGATGTCCGGGTCCTTCGGCGCTGCGTTGTTGCGCGCGCCGTACTGGAAGTACTGACCGGTGTTGGCGATGAGCAGGCGGATGGGCATCTTGTTCTGGCGGACGCCGGCGTTCAGCTTGTGCTGCTGGGCGATCGCGCCGCGCAGGATCTGCAGGCCCAGCGGAGGGTCGTCGTAGACACCCTTCTGCAGGCTCAAGGGGGCAAAGAAGACCAGGGTGCGGTACCGCCCGTCGGGGATCCGGGCGTTCTCCTGGGCGACCTTGCGTTCCAGGTCCCGCAGTTCTTTGCCGGGGTCTCCGGGCACGGCCAGGTCGCACTGCTCGCCGTCGGTGACACCCACTCGCTCCCCGGTGCTGACCGTGACGCACGAGGGGGACGCGGGATGCGCGGTCCTGGGCCAGAGGGAGGCGGGCGCCAGGTAGAAGGCGGCGGTCGCCAGGACCAGGACCGGCAGAACCGAGGGACGCGCCCAGTCGAGTGGCCGGTCCTCTCGGGCCGTGACGCCCGCACCCTTCTCGATCTTGTTCTTCGCGGTGCCCTCCGCGTCGTTGTCGGCCGGCAGCGTGACGAGGCGTACGGGCTCGGGGCTGTCCTCGCTGAGGGCGGCGAACACCTTGTCGGCGATGCCGTTCGGCCGGTCGAGGTCGGCGCCGAGCGGGACGGCGTAGTCCGGCGGCGGGCCCGCGCAGCCGGCCAGGACGAGCAGTGGCCGGGACGGGTGGTCGCCGGCCAGTTCCGCGAACACGCCGAGAAACGCCCGGCCGGGTCCCTCCGCGCCGTCGATCTCCGGGATGAGGAGGACGAAGGACCATCGTCGCCGGGACCGCAGGTGACTCAGTCGGGACCTGCGCCGGGTCGCTCTACGCAGGTCGATGAGGAGGGCGCGCAGCAGGATGCGTCGCACGCGCGGGTCCTCGCGGTCCAGCTCGCCGTCCCGGCAGAACGAGAGAGCGGCGTCCAGGAAGTTGGAGGTACGGCATTCGTCCGCCACCCACCTGAGGCCCCAGTGCCGCAGGAACCAGCGGTAGAACAGCTTGGGAACTCCGACGGCCGCGGCGGCGACGAGGCCCTGAAGCCAGCCGGTCAGAACATGCTGTCCCAGGAAGTTCGCCGTGTACGCGCCGGCGCGCAGCGTCCCTCGTCGCTTCAGGAGTTCCGTGTACAGGCTGTCGACGATGGGCTGCTGCTGGGACTGGAGGCTTCCCGTGCCCCGCTCCGACTCCAACACGGCCCGGCACGTGTGGAAGGCTCGCAGCCGCAGTCGCCCTGACGGCATGGTGAGTTGGAACCTCAGGGCCACTCGGTCGATCGCCGAGAGGAAGCCCCCGTTCAGTTCCGCGTCGTCGACCACCGCGTGCGGCACCTGACCTTGCGTGTTTCCGCGCCCTCGGGCCAGTCGGTGCTCATACTCCCGGATGACGTAGGCGGGCCATCGCGGATCACCGCCGTCCTGCCTGCCCAGCACCAGAGCAGGCACTCTCTCGGCCCCGGACCTCCTCGCCGCGAAGGCGTCGAACTGGCGTATCAGGCGGTCCGACCACCTGGGGTAGGCCGGTGTCGAGTCCAGAGGGGCGGGAGAGTTGGGCACGCGTGCCTCCCGGGAGGAAGTAGGGAGGTCAACATGCCATGAGCACATGGCTCGCCAGCACTTCCTATCCGCCAGTGGCCCTTACTGCCTGCTTCGGATCGTTTCGACGTCGCCGGGTGGTAACAGCGTGATGCGAGAGTTCCGCGCTTTGACGGCGCTACGTCACACATCTCGTGTGCGTGAGAAAGAGATCCCGCCGTGGGCGCGCACCGACTACGGCCACGCCCAGACTGTGGAGTCTCGTCAACCTGGGCAAGCTTCTTGGAACTGTGCGCGTTCATCGCAGCCGGTGTGGCCAAGCGCGACGTGGCCATCGCCGACAACGACGCCGCCGGGCACCAGGCGTACCCGACCCCTGCGACCATCTGTGCCTGAGCGCCTCAGTTGGTTCTGCCCGCTCTTCCGGATGCTGTTGGTGATCTCCGGCTGCTGTTCCGGGCAGGGGATTTGGCAGGTGTCAGGATGCGTGGACCAGGGTGGCCAAGGGAGTTTGTGCGGCGTCCGTCGCGGGACGTGACAGGTACAGCGTGGTGTGGAAGTAGCCGTGGGTCTCCCTGTCCTGCGGATCCTCGCCGGCCGCGGTCACCGCGTCGATCGCGTACTGCTGCTCCTGCCTGCTGGTGAAGCGGCGTTGCGGAAACGTGTGGGGGACGGCTTTCTCGGTCCTCAGGCCGTACGGTTCCAGGCACGTGGCGATGCGGCGGTAGGAGTGGGTACGCAGCGCGAACGCGGCGACCCACACCGGGCTGTGGACGCAGTCCAGGAGCGGCTCGAAGGTGCGAGGAGACAGGAAGCTGGCTCCGCCGGTGACGGTGATGAGGCGGGTGTGGCGGGCGGCCTGGCGCAGGGCCGGGCTGGGCGGCGCGCTCTCCAGATTCTCGGCGAACCCCTCGTCCAGCAGGCCGACGGCGTGTGCGTAGGAGACGGCATTGGGGGCGGCGTCGAGCCCGATGACGCGGGCCGGGTCCGAGCGCCGGTGCGCCGCGTAGTAGGCCCGGTCCCATTCGATCAACTCTGCGGTGGTCAGCTCGGTGGCCTGCGGCGATGTGTAGCGGGCGTACAGGTCCGCCAGGGTGAGATCGTGGTTGAGCAGGGCGGCGTTGATGCCGTAGGAACAGCACAGGTCCAGCACCGTGGCCCGGCCTGCGGGCCGGCACGCTGTGAGCATGCGGCGGAAGACGGGCTGAGCATGATGAGGGGTTTGGTATTCCCAGGGGCCCAGCTCACGAAAGTATGCGCGAGGGTCCGGCTGGTCGTAGATGTCGTCGAACGGAGTCATGGCCCCTGCCGCGAGGGCAGGCGTCTGCCGGGAGTCGCTGACCACGGGTGCTGGTGAGCCGTTCGACCGTGCATGGGTCATCACGTGTTCCCTCTCGCCCTGGTCCGGAACTGCCCTGTGACAACAACTAGCGGGCGACGGGACCAGTTGGGAACAAGGCGGAGACGGAACCGGCCAGGCGCGCCTTCGGCACCCGCGCAGAGATCACCGACAGGGTCCCGACGGGCGGTCAGAGCCCCGCGGTTGGCCCATCACTGCTCCAGTTGGCCCGCGTGACGCTCCGTGGCAACGGTGTGCCGCGACGGGCCAGCACCGTGTCGGCAGGATGTCGGCCGCCCGACGGCGCTGTCGGTGATCCGTAGGCGATCTGTCGGCGGCCGCTGGAACCGTGGGCGTTGAGCTGCCCTGCGGGGGCAGCCGCAGCCGTGTTCAACAGCAAGGGAGCCCACCGCCATGTCGCCCACCTCCTCCACCCCGCCCTGGGACGTCCAACGGCTGCCGCGTGCCGATGCCGGCGTCTTCCTGGTCACCGGTGGCAACGCCGGCATCGGGTACTTCATCGCGGAGCAGTTGTCCGCAACCGGAGCCACTGTCGTACTGGGCAGCCGGGATCCCGCCAGGGCCGAAGTCGCCACGGCCTCGATCCGCTCGCGTGTCCCTGGCGCTCGGGTGCGGACCGTACGGCTGGACCTCGCCGACCTCTCGTCGCTCGAAACAGCGGTGCGGTCACTGGATGTGGACCACCTCGACGCCGTGGTCCACAACGCCGGCGTCGCGCTCGACGACCCGCCGCGCCGGGAGACCGGGGACGGTCATGAGCTCATGTTCGGCACGAACCACCTCGGACACTTCGCGCTGACCCACTGGCTGATGCCGCTGCTGTCGGCCGCACCGGCGGCCCGCATCGTGACCATGGGCAGCTTCGCGGCGAAGTCCGAACGGCTCGACCTCGACGACCTGCAGTCCCGGAAGGACTACCGGCCCAAGCGCACCTACGGACGCTCCAAGCTGGCGCAGATGTACTTCGGCCTCGAACTCGACCGCCGCCTGCGCGCTGTCGACAGTACGGTCGCGAGCGTAGTGGTCCATCCCGGCGGCGCGCTGGACTCCCTGACCCCGTCACGGCCGCCAGTCCAGGTACGGACCGCTGGTGCGCGGCTCCGCGGCGCACCAGCCGCTCTCCTCGTCCAGGGCAAGGACGCCGGCGCATGGCCCGCAGTCCGGGCGGTGCTCGACCCGGCCGTGCGTGGAGGGCAGCTGTGGGGACCGCGCGTCTTCAGCCTGCGCGGCAAGCCCCACCGCGAATCGGTGTGGAGCCACCTCACCGATACCTCCGTAGCGGCGCGGCTGTGGGACACCAGCCGTGACCTGACCGGCGTCGACCTCGGCACCGTCCCCGGATAGCCCTGGACGCGCGCTGGCCGACAAGCGGCCCAGAGGTCGTTCTCCTTCCGGATCTTGTGTGCGGATTCCGCTGGTCGGACATGGGATTGCAGCTGTCGCGGAAGTCTCGGCTCGTTACCGGTCGAGATGTTGCGGGGGGGCGGATGCCGTCGATGCGGGCGGTTCTGGAAACTCTGCGGAAGGCCGCGACGCAAGGGCACACACGGAACGTCACCGTCCCGCTACCCTGAGATTCCGAGTCGGGGTGCGACGGGGGAATAGGCGTGGACGCTTTGACGCTTGCTGCGGCTTCCGCAGTGGTGGGGACGATGACAACGCAAGCTTGGGAACAGGCGCGCCAGACAGTGGTGGCGTTTTGGCGGCAGCGCCATCCAGAAGAGGTCCCGGCCATAGACGCGGAACTGGTCTACGGTCGCACCCAGGTGACGGAGGCGCTGGCGGTCGGGGACCGTTCGGCCGAAGAGGCGCTGATCGGCGACTGGCAGCGGAAACTGCGTCGGCTTCTTACGGAAGACCCTTCATTGGGCGCCGAGTTGCAGCGCCTACTTGATGAAGAGCTGACGCCGCTGCTGCCGGACGCCGAGGCCGCCCGGATCACCAAGATCAGGATGAACGCCAAGGTCTCCGGTCACGGCAAGGTGTACATGTCCGGCCGCGACATGACGATCAACGAGGGGCCGTCATGACACACGTACCGCCCTCGTCTCCCCACGAGGAGCCCGATCAACCCGAAACGTACGTCTCGACGCGCGACAACAGCAGGGCGTATATGTCGGGCCGCGACATGACCCTGAACAGCTCACGCACGAAGCACATCATCAAACAGATGGGTACATTTCCCCTAGTCATGCTGGTTACGGTCGCCGTTGTCGCGATCCTTTCCGTCGCATGGCTCGTCATACGCGTGACCGACGACAACGCAGGACCGTCGGACACAGCCCCCGTGAGCACAGAGATCACCATCAAGCCGACGTCCGGTCCACTGGGGACCCCTGTGCACATCTCTGGCAGCGGCTTCGAACCAGGAAACATCGTGCAAGTGATCTGTCAGGATCCAATGAATCCGCAACTTGGCCAGTTTCGCGCGGAAGACGATGGTTCGTTCACCGGCGAGATCCGCATTCCCCAGGATGAATGGATCAGCAAGGTCGGTGCGCAACTCGCCATCGTCGCGGCCAGCGGTCAGGCACAAGACTCAGACCGGCAGGGGTTGGTGTTCTTCACGGTGCGCCGGTGAGACGTCGCTTCCCGCGTCTGGCGACGGATCCCTCAACAGGTCACAGCTGCCAAGGGCTCCGACAGGTCCTGTATGCGACCCCGGTCATCGACCGGGGTACGCGTGGGTGATCCACGCGCCGTCCCCTTTCGCCGGCCGGTTCCCTGGTCGTTCGACTTCTCCTTCTCGAGACAGAAGACAGCCGCCGCCTGCTGGCCGAGAAGCACGCGGGCCGGGAGCTGCGGGTGGCGGACGCGGCCTCGCTCTGGGGGGGCGGTCGCCGGCATCCTGACCCGGAGGCGGTAACCGTCGGTGTCGAGTACGGCATCGGCGGGCTGGTCGTAGTGGGCGACGTGGTGGCTGACGCGCGGGGGCGGTCGCCGGCCGAGGAGCGCTGCAGGCCCATGCCGGCATGGAGCCCGTGGTCCACCCGGTCGGACAGTACGACGCCGGGTCGCAGGCCGCGCAGGATCCCGTGGAGCGCCGTGAGGGCGAAGACCAGCATGAAGTCCCAGCGCAGTCCGCTCGTGGCGATCACGAGGCCCTAGTGCCCCTCGGTGTCGCGGGTGTCGGCGAGCACGAGTTGGCGGGAGTAGACGCCCGGCGGTCGCTCGGACAGTTCCGTCTGCACGTCGTCGGTCTTCGCCACCGGCCGGCGCTCGGCCTTGGCGGTGAGCATGTTCCGCTCGACGTCGATCGCGTCCGCGGTGACGCCGGGGATGTCGAAGGCCACCACGTACTCGTCGTCCTCGCGGTAGGCGTCCAGCGGCATCGCCGACGGCTTCGGCCAGGTGCCCGGGCCCATCAGCCGCTGCGCCAGCCGGTCCGGCTCACGGAAGGGGTTGGTGCGCATCAACATCGTGAAAACGCCTCCGGCAGGTTCGGGCGTTTGCTCCCCATGCGCTTCACTGACACCGCTAGTGTGTCATCCAATGGACGACAAGCACGATGTCGTCGACGTGATGACCGTCCGAGGGAGGTGGCCGTGACCGCAGCCGACCAGCCGTCCACGACCAGCACCGACGCCCACGGCCCGGCGTCCTTTCTCGCGGCCGCGGCGGCCCTTGCCGCCATAGACGACGCCCTGCGCGACGCCCAGCACGAGACTCCCGACGCCGCCGGCCCCGGTCCCGAGCAGGCGCTGGCCTCCCTGATGCTGCTGCGGCAGGTGCGCGAGCAGCTCGCCGGCTGGGAGACCGGCCTGATCGAAACCGCCCGCGAGGCGGGAGCCAGCTGGGCCGACCTCGCCCGCCCCCTCGGCGTCGCCAGCCGCCAGGCCGCCGAACGCCGATACCTGCGCGGCCGCCCCGGCGCCGTCGGCACCACCGGCGAGCAGCGCGTGACGGCCACCCGCCAGGCCAGAGCCGCCGAACGCGCGTCTGTCACCTGGGCCCGCGCCAACGCCGCCGACCTGCGCCGCCTCGCCGGACAGATCACCGCGCTCGCCCACCTGGCGCCCGAAGCGCGCTCAGCTCAGGCCGCCCTGCATGCCGCCCTCGGCGCCACCGACGCCGCCGAACTCATTGCCCCCCTGACCGGCATGCGCCCCTACCTCGACGCCCACCACACCGACCTCGTCAAATGCCTGGACGCCCTCGACGACCGGCTCACGGTGACAGCAGCTGACGATCCCTGACTCCTATCACGGAGAGTCACAACATGCGGGTGCGGTGCGGCCTGCCCCGAACCACGCCGACGGCGGGCAACGATTCGTCTCGGCCCGATTCCTATCCGTACATGACGTTCCCACAGAGAGGGCCCCACATGGGTAGCAGTGTCGAGACGCTGGAATTCCAGACTGAGACACGCCAGTTGCTCCGACTGGTGATTCACTCGATCTACTCGAACAAGGACATCTTCCTGCGCGAGCTGATCTCGAACGCCTCGGACGCACTGGACAAGCTACGCCTGGAATCGCTGACCGACTCCAGCCTCGTCGAGATCGACACCACCGCCCTGCACATCTCGTTGGAGGTCGACAAGGACGCCCGCACCTTGACCGTCCGTGACAACGGGATCGGCATGAGCCGGGACGATCTCGTGGAGCTGATCGGCACGATCGCCAAGTCCGGCACCGCCGACCTGCTGGAGAAGATCAAGACGTCCAAGGACGCCGCCACCGCCGAGAGCCTGATCGGGCAGTTCGGCGTCGGCTTCTACTCGGCGTTCATGGTCGCCGACAAGGTCACCCTGCGCACCCGGCGGGCCGGCACCGACTCCGGCACCCAGTGGGAGTCCGACGGCGAGGGCGCCTACACCATCCAGGCCGTCGACGGCCTGCCCGTGGGCACCGCGGTCACCCTGCACCTCAAGCCCGCCGACAGCGAGGACGGGCTCGCCGACTACCTGTCCGAGTCGAAGATCCGTCAGATCGTCAAGCAGTACTCGGACTTCATCCGCTGGCCTATCCGGATGGCCGCCGAACGCACCGACGCCGAGGGCGAGACCACCCGCGACGTCGACACGCTCAACTCGATGAAGGCGCTGTGGGCGCGGCCGCGCACCGAGGTGACCAAGGAGGAGTACGACGAGTTCTACCAGCAGATCAGCCACGACTGGCTGGCTCCGGCCGAGACGATCCATATGCGCGCCGAAGGCACCTTCGAGTACGAGGCGCTGCTGTTCATTCCCTCGCAGGCGCCCTTCGACCTGTTCTCCCGCGAGACCAGGCGCGGCGTGCAACTGTACGTCAAGCGGGTGTTCATCATGGACGACTGCGAAGCGCTCATGCCCAACTACCTGCGCTTCGTCAAAGGTGTCGTGGACGCCCACGACCTGTCGTTGAACGTCTCCCGCGAGATCCTCCAGCACGACCGCCAGATCCGCGGCGTGCGTCGGCGCCTGGTCAAGAAGGTGCTCGGCGCCATCAAGGACATGCAGTCCAAGGACGCCGAGCGCTACGCGAAGGTGTGGGCGCAGTTCGGCCAGGCACTGAAGGAAGGCCTGATCGAGGACACGGACAGCACCGAGGCCCTGCTTGAACTGGTGTCGGCCGCCTCCACGCACGACCCGGAGAAGACCACCACGCTGCGCGAGTACGTCGAGCGCATGAAGGACGGGCAGGACGCCATCTACTACCTGACCGGCGAGACCCGCGCGATGGTGGAGAACTCCCCGCACATGGAAGCCTTCGTCGCCAAGGGGTACGAGGTCCTGATCCTCACCGACCCCGTCGACGAGATGTGGGTGGACCGGGTCCCGGCCTTCGCCGGCCACCGTCTGCAGTCCATCGCCAAGGGCCAGGTCGACCTCGACGCGCCCGCCGACGGCGACCAGGAGACCGACGCCGAGAGGGCCCAGCGCGAGCAGGACTTCGCCGCCCTGCTGCCGTGGCTGACCACCACCCTGTCCGAGCAGGTCAAGCAGGTCCGTCTGTCCTCACGCCTGACCACGTCGGCGGCATGCATCGTCGGCGACGCCCACGACGTGACGCCGACCCTGGAGAAGATGTACCGGGCGATGGGACAGCAACTGCCCACCGTCAAGAGGATCCTGGAACTCAACCCCGCACACCCGCTGATCACCACCCTGCGCACGGCACACGACGCCAACGCCGACGACCCCGCACTGGCGGAGATCGCCGAGCTGATATACGGCAGCGCGCTGCTCGCCGAAGGGGGTGACCTGCCCGACCCGGCCCGCTTCACCCGGCTGCTCACCGACCGCCTGACCCGCTCTCTGTAACCACCCATGGGTGCGGCCCGGCACGGCCGAAGCGCCCGGCCGCACCCACCCCGACCTCGCCCCACTCCGCGAACGTCCAGGTGTGCCGCTCCCGGCCAAGGTCCTCGGCCCCCGTCCATGAAAGTGCGTAACAGCCGCCGTAGTCCGAACGGGTGAGCAGCCGCGTGACGGGGATGGCCACCGACGCGGCGATGTGGTCCGTGGCTTCTTGCGTGAGGCCGGGTGGCCGTTGGTGACGGATCCGGAGGGGGCCGGGGCCGTCGCCCCCGTACTCAGGCAGCGAAGCCGATGTTGGTGACGTACTCGTACTGGCCCCACTGCGAGCCGAGATCGGCGACCTGGTCGATCCACGCGTCGTCCAGCCCCTGGTCGTCGGCGGCGGCCCATGCGGCGACGATCCGGTCCCAGCGCCGGACGTTCAGCGTGCGGAACTCCACCGGCCGCTGGCGCGGACCTGAGACCTGTGACTGATTGAGCGGGTGGAACTCCACGCGGGTGCCGCGACCGTCGCGGTTGAGGCGGGCTAGCAGGTGGCGGGCGACGTTCGCCCGCCGCACGGTGCTGTAGGCCTGCTCGATCGCGGCGAGGCTGGCGCGGGAGGGTTGGCGGGTGCCGTCGAGCCAGGCCTTGACGGTGCGGTCGGTGACGGTGAGGCCGGCGGCCCGGGCGGCGGCGTGGGCGTGCTGGGTGCGGGTGAGGTAGTGCAGGCGGGCCAGGAGGCCGCGGCGGGCGGTGATCGGGGTGGTGATGTATCCGGCGAGGGCGTCGAGCTGGTGGGCGACCGCCTGGTGTCCTTTGATGCCGCGGGCGCCGAACTTGCCGAAGTCGAGGTTGCGCTCGGGCATGTCAGGCCCCTTCCGCAGTCATGAGGTCCGCGCTGTTGACGGTGTAGACGTCCTTGACCTTCACCTCGGTCACGCCGCGTCCTTCGGGAAAGATCGCGCGCCAGTCGCCGATGACGTGGAGTTCGTCGGTACCCATGGCGCGGACGACCATGAGGCCTTCGTCCCAGGCGCGGTGGGCCTTGAACCACAGGTTCGCGAAGGCCTGGGAGCGGATCAGGTGCATCCAGTCGGTGCGGTACAGCTCCCTGTTGTAGTTCGACTCCCCCATGGTCGAGACGAACTTCGAGTACATGGCCTTGACGTACTCCAGCGTTACCTCGTCCTCCTCGGCGATCGCCCGGTCCCGGGCGTCCTTGAGCGTGATGCGGAACTTCTCCAGGAGGCCCTCGGTGGCCCCGGACGTCCACGACTCGTGGATCACGGGCGGATCGCACAGCCCGTACTTCGGGCCCGAGATCCGCAGCAGCAGACGCAGGGTCGGCTCGGTCACCCACAGCGGGCCCGGCTCGTCCCGCTCGCCGATCGGATTGGGCAGCACCGCCTCGTGGGCCCAGCCGGGCGGGGTGATCAGATGGATGCCGGCGCGGCGCGGGTTGTGCTCGTTGCCGGTGGAGTGCTCCAGCTGTCCGAGCGGCAGGTGCGTCTTCAGCGCGGACAAGTACGCCCCGTTGACATCCAGCGCGGTCACCTCGTGGGCACCGGCCGGGAGTTCCGGCCGGGTCCACTTCGGGCGGGCCTCCCACACCTGGTCCGCGCCCCGCGCGGTCTGCTTGCGCAGCACCTCCGGCAGCCACGGGTGCGCAACAACCTCGTACCGGCCGCCCACGCGGGACTGGTCGAGCAGGGTCATCGCGTCCGGGATCGCGTGTTTCACCAGCGCCGCCGAAGCTGCCGCCACGTCCCCGCCATGCTCGGCGAGCGCCGCCGCGACCGCCGAGGAAATCCGTGCCGCGAGCGGGTCCGGGGCGTCGGCAGGCCGCACCCGTCGCCCGACAGCCACAACCTTCACCCCCCGCCCTGAGCGCGGGGCCTGGCGGGCCTCGTCGACACGACCCCCACCGGGCTCTTCAGTTGAGGATGCGCCCGCAGAACCGGCTGCCGTCTGCGCGGTGGGAGGCGCGGCCGTCGGCGCGGTGATGCACTCGGCCGGGTCCAAGTGCTGAGGAAACCCCTCGACCTGGTGACGGGCCGGCTGCCCGCACAGCACACACGGCTGTGCCACCGCAAGCACGTCCGTATCCTCGTCCAGGACCGCCGCCGGCCCGGCCTCCGCGACCACCTCGTCCTCGGGTCCGCCATCGGGGCTCTGCTCGGCCGCCTCGGCGGCCAGCTTGGACTTCGCTCCCTCGAGGAAGTACGCGTACTTCACCCTCGTCTCACCGCTCGGGTCCCGCCCCGCCTCCCAGCCTCCCACCGTGGAAGGGCTCACCCCCAGCACCTGAGCAAGCTGAGTACGCGAGAGGTTCAACTCCTCCCGCAGAAGGCGCCGTTCCCCGGCCGGCGGCAGCGGAACCTCTTTCCCGGCACCGGCAAGGAGTGCATCGATCGCAGCGAAATCGGTCATCGCGCCTCTCCCCCGACAGCCGCGGGACGCCGGGTACCGGCCTGGCGGCCCGGAGGGCGGCGGCGCGGGGCGGGCAGCGCCTCGGTCGCCCGGGTAGGCCCCGCCATCAGGTCAACGACGTCAATACCGTAATGCGCGGCAACCGCCTCACAGTCCGCCAAGGTCCACGCCGCGCTGCCACGCTGACGACGGCTCACCTGAGCCTGACTCACCCCCAGCACGGCACCCAGCACCGACTGCGACTCGCCCGTCGCGTACAGAAGCGCAGCCACCGCCGACCTCACTCGCTCCTCAAGACTCATACCCACAACGCCAAGTCTACCACTTGCAGCTCATTTATTATTCAGATTTCGCATCACTCTTTGGAAAACAACCCGTGTATCCACGTGCTGACGCACACCTCCTGCGCGCTTGCGTGCAGCTCCCCGGGGCATCAGCCGCCTGCTCCCTCGACACCCAGCCGGCAGACCCGCGCGCAGCGCCGCCGACCTCACCCGGTCGTCCCCGCTAGGCGCTCACCGGGGAACATCGGTGCCCGCTGAGCATCCCGGTCGACCGGACCGCGCCACGCGGGCGGGACCGCCGGAGCGGCGAACGGTCCGTCCGGGGCAGTGCGACCCCGGACGGACCGTTCTTCACTCGCGTGATCCGCGGCTGTGCGTCAGCGCAGGCCGAACGCCCGAATCACGGTCTGGTGCACCGCGTTGCCCGCCGAGTCCTCGGCGCTCGCCCTGAGTGACACGTAGGACGCCTTCTTCGGCGCGTCCAGGCGGTACCGCCCGTCGTGATCACGGGTGGCCCGGTGCCAGGTCGTGCCGCCGTCGTAGGACATCTCCAGGGTGACCGCGCCGACCCGGCCGGCGCCGACGGCACCCGGCAGCTGAGCGGCCGTGACGGACAGGGTGTCGTGCCGTCCGGCCCGCCCGGCCGAGTCGGTGCCGACCTCGTAGTCGACCTGCACCAGCGGCAGCACCGCGCGGGTGTCGTCCGCCGTCGCCTTCGAGGTGAAGTCCCACTCGGTGCGCGTGCTGGAGGAGTACGGGGTGAACGCCACGTCGCGCTTGCCGGTGACGACCAGCCGGTACGGCAGCTTGCCGGCTCCGGGTGCGTCGCCCGAGACGTTGGTGAAGGTCCCCGTGCCCAACTCCGTGGTGCCCTGGTAGAGGGTCTGCCGCTGCTCCGCTCCGCCGTCGATCTGGTTCATGCCGACGTGGTTGCGGCTGCCCCAAGCGGGGGTGTCGATGTACAGGTGGTCACCCGTGCGCGTGGGCAGACTGTAGACGTCGTTCAGGTAGGGCCGTTCGATCGGCTTGAACCACTCCTCGGACTGCCTGCTGCCGGCCCGGTAGGAAGCCTTGGCACCGGCTTCGAAAACCATGCCGTCCGCGTACGCGCTCTGGCTCCAGCTGTTGAAGCCCCCGGTGGAGACCCAGTCGGTGCGCTTCCCCCGCACCGGCTCCGGCATCATGCCGCCGATGGCCCAGTCGTTGTAGGTGGGCCAGTCGAACCGGAACTCGCCGCCGGTGCTCCCCGGGGCCGGGCTGTCGAAGGTCTCGTCGACCCGGGCGAGGTTCTTGGCACTGCCCTGCACCACCATGTGGCTGGGGATCTCGTTGTGCCAGGTCTGGTCGAGGTCGTAGACGTACGGGCTCACGGGCGCCGAGCCGACCGTGACCGAAGCGCCTCGGGCCTGGGCCTGCCGGACGAGCTTCTCGCCCTCGTCGGTGCTGAGCAGGCCCACGTCGAGCGGGATGGGCGAGGACCCGAACGGCGCGTTGTAGCCGCGGAAGCCGCGGCCGTCCACGTTGTTCACGACCAGCATGAGCTTCGCGCCCGCGGCCATCGCGGCGGCCGCCTGGTCCCTGTCGGACACGTCGTCGTTACGGCGTACCACCACGGCCTTGCCGTGCACGTCCAGGTGGGCGTAGTCGCTGCTCGCGCCCTGACCGGCGAAGACCAGGGGGAGCTTGACGCTGCCCTTGGGCAGAGGGGTGACGCCGTCCTGGCGCAGCACGTCGGTGAAGTCGGTCGTCCGGGTGGAGACGGACAGTGCGGGCTGCTCCTTGCGCCACCGAGCCGCCAGGTAGAAGTCGCCGTGGGTGACCTTGTGGGTGGTCGGCTGGGCCCACAGGCTGTCGTAGTTGGTCTGGGTCTCCATGTAGTCCCGCCAGTTCTGGCCGCCCATCAGGCGGGTGTAGTCCAGTCGCTGGTAGGTCGTCGCGGTTCGCTGAGGTGCCGTCATGTCGATCCGGTCGATCTTGGACGCGTCGAGCGTGACGGTGGTGTCGCGGTCCAGTCGGACGTCCGGGTCGCCCAGCAGTGCCATGCCCCACGAGTGGGGACCGTGCACGCCCTGCACCGTCTTGAACGACAGCACCGAGTAGACGTCGTTGGGCAGGTACATCTGCGCCGTACCGGAGTCGTCGATCACGATGAACTGCGGGACGTCGTCACCTGACCTGAGCAGTTCGACCACGCCGGACATGGGCCGCCCCTGGGCGTCCTTGAACTCCATGGTCAGTTTGTGCTGGACGTCCCCGAGGGAGACGGCGGTGTGCGCCGCGACGTTGCCGTCCGCGGTCTTCGCGACGACCTGGCCGGTGTACCGGCCGTCGGCGGTGACACCCGAGCCGTCGATCGTCACGGTGACACCGGCGGTACCGTGCGCGGGCACGACCACCTGGGAGGCGGAGAGCCGGAACATCCCGGCGGGGGCGTGTGCCGCCTCGACGCTCAGCGCGAGGGTGACGGGCTTGTCCGTGGTGTTGGTGTACGTCACCGGGCGCTGCACGCCGCCGGCGGGATTCTGCGGAACCTGCGCGGCGTACGCGGTCGCCGAGGCGAAGACTCCGGCGTGCGAGGCCGCGGCGACGTCGAGGCGGCCGCTGCCCGCCTGGAAGGCGTCGTACTGCGGGGTCTGCCGGGAACTGCTGGCCAGCAGATCCTTCAGCTGGCTTCCGGTGAGGTCCGGATGAGCGGCGGCCATCAGCGCGGCGGCGCCGGCCACGTGGGGCGTGGCCATGGAGGTGCCGCTCATGGTCTGGTAGGCGCCCTCGCCGTTGCCGTCGAACTGGGAGTTGGCCGCGAGGATGTCGACGCCGGGGGCGGTGATCTCCGGCTTCAGTGCGCCGTCCACGCGGGGACCCTGGCTGGAGAACCCGGCCAGGGAGTCGTCGGAGTCGACGGCGCCCACGGTCAGCGCGTCGCTCGCCGCGCCTGGTGCGCCGATGGTGCCGGGTGCCCCCGCGTTGCCGGCGGCGACGACGAACAGCGCGCCGGTCTCGGCGCTGAGCCTGTCGACGGCCTGGCTGAGGGGGTCGGTCCCGTCGGACGCCTGACCGTCACCGAGGCTCATGTTGATGATCTTGGCGTGCTGGTCGACCGCAGCCCATTCCATGCCGGCCAGGACCCAGGAGGTCTGACCGGACCCGGTGTCGTCCAGCACCTTGCCGATGTCGAGGCGGGCGCCGGGGGCGACACCCTTCTCCTTGCCGTCGGAGGCCGCGCCGGTACCGGCGATGATGGACGCGACATGCGTGCCGTGCCCGAAGTGGTCGTCCGTGTTCTCGTCCGGTACGAAGCTCTGCCGGCCCGCGACGCGGTCCGTGAGGTCGGGGTGTCCCGCGTCGACGCCGGTGTCCAGGACGGCCACGTCCACGCCCTGCCCGGTGTTGCCGTCCGCCCAGACCTGGGGAGCGCCGATCTGCGCCGTGCTGTCGGCGAGGTCGGCATGGACGAGGCCGTCCAGCCAGATGTGCTCGATCCCGTCGGCGAAGCGCGGTGCGGCGGACTGCTTGCGGGCTCCGTCGGTCGCCGCCGCCTTGGCCACGGACTTCCAGAAGTCCGCGGCGTGCACGCGATCCGCGGTGAGGGCGGCGCCGTTGATGCCGTCGAGGGTACGGACCCGGGTCGCCCCGTCGGGCACAGCGGCGGCCTTGCCGCGCGCGTCGGCGGAGGGCGAGTAGGAGACGATGAGTGGCAGCCGGTCACGGTGCGCGTCGTCGTACCTGTCGGCGATCATGGCCGTGATGTTGAACAGCTGCCGGTCCAGGATGCCCTTGGCCACGAAGGGCAGCACGGACTCGGGGAACACGTAGAGGTCGTCGCCCGACGTGAGGATGTGAGTCTGTACCGGGCGCCCGTCGGCACCACGGACGCTGACGATGCCTCCGGTCCCGTTGTCGGTGCCGGGGCTCTGCCGGGTGGTGACCACATCACCGGTGATCAGCGTGACCGAGTGGTCGCCGACGGGCACCCGGTCGGACGTGAATGCGGTGGACGGGGAACCGGCGGCGACGGGACGTGCTGCCGAGGACGCGAAGGCCATCGCGTCGTAGGGGCCTGCCAGCACGAGTACCAGAGCGCCGGCGGCAACCGGCACACTCCAGCGTCTGCGGCGGTGTGCTTTCACAACGTCTCTCCCGGATCTGCGATCGGGCAGAGCACGGTCGTGTCCTCTGCCGTCCAAGTGGCGCCGCCTGACCGGTCGTAGGCACCGAGTTGCTCGGAGCCCTTCCACAGGTGGCGTGAACGTTCAGAGTGAAAGCTTGTGAACGACCAATGTCTAGATCAAACTCATGTCGTACATCGCCAGTTGGCGATTCGCGTCACGACCGTCCCGAGTGCTCACCGGGCGGTGATCACTGGGAGGGCGGCCGGTGCTGAGCACCCTGGGGATCAGCGAGTTCGACGAACGGGTCTACCGCGCCTATCTGACCAGGTCGGACCGGACGACTGCCGAGATCGCCGAGACCCTCGGCACCACGCCCAGCCGGATCAGGCGCACCGTCTCCCGGTTGGTGGAACTGGGCATGCTGAGAAGGGAAGGACACGGCCAGTACCGGCCGGTCAGCCCGCACACCGCGCTGCGGGCACTGCTGGCCAGACGCCGAGCCGAGACCGAGGCGGCGTTCACCGCGGTGTGGGGCACCGTCGACGACCTGGCGGACGAATACCGCGCCCGTCGGCTGCGGGAGGATCCGACCGGACTGGTGGAAGTGATCACAGGCGAGGCGGAGATCACGCTGCGCGTCGCCGAACTGATGCAGTCGGTCCGCACCCATTTCTGGGTGCTCGATCGACCCCCCTATCTGGGCCCCTACAGCACCGAGTTGGAGGAGGCCCTGACGATGGACCTGCTGGGCCGCGGCGTCGACATACGGTCGGTCTACACACCGGAGGCCTTGGCGCAGCCGGACCGTTTCGAGCTGATCACCCACCTCGCCCAGATCGGCGAGCAGGCCCGCATCCTGCCGGCCCTGCCGTTCAGACTGCGCATCATGGACCGACGGGTCGCGTTGGTCGCGCTGGTCCCGGGCCGCTACGACATGATCGCCGTCGTCCACCAGTCGGGCCTGCTCGACGCACTCCTCGAGTTGTTCGACTCCTACTGGCAGCGTGCGCAGTCCCTCGTCGCGACCGATCCGGCGACGCCCGACGGACCGAGCGCGCAGGACCTCCTGCTACTGAAGATGATGCAGGCGGGATACAAGGACCAGGCAATCGCCCGGCAGTTGGGGACGAGCGCACGCACCGTGACCCGCCGGATCGCGGCGATCGCGTCCGGGCTCGGCCTCGACACCCGCTTTCAGGTAGGAGCCGAGGCCGCGAAGAGGGGCTGGATCTGAGACCCGGCGTTGGTCACGTCGGCGTGTGTCGACGTGGACGATCTCCCTCGGCAGCACCCTTGTGGACCTGGTGGTGCCCGGCACGTCCGTGGGATACGGCCCAGGCCAGCTGCTCGGCCGCCCGCGCCGCCGGCGTCACCCCTCTGTACGCGGGCGACCCCGGATACGACGCGCACCTCGACCAGGACGGCGTCGGCGTCGCCTGCGAATGACAGCAACAGGTCCCACCACGACAGGAAATGCGCGGCGGGACCTACAGGTGGTGTGGCACGGGGCAGCTACTCGACCGCAGCGAAGTACAGTACCGTCGTCTTCTTGAACACTCCGCGCTGCTTCGTGCTGGCCAGCACCCAGCCGGCCGCCTCCACCGCCGCCTGCACGGTGGCCACGTCCTGCCCCGGCGGTACGTCACGCACCAGCATCACGTCGCCGTTCCGCCGCGCATTCACTGCCTGCTGATCCGCCTGCACCATGGCGCCCCCTCGAACTATGAGGCCGACAGTGTTGCGCAGTTCCAGCCCAGGCGAGTGCTGTTCCAACGGATCTGAACCGCTCCGGGTTCGGTAGAGGGCGACTCGACAGGCTGCAGGCGTTGTGCGTGCGGCAACGCTGTCAAAAAGCACCCGACAGGCCCGCGCCGATGGCATCGACGAGGCCGGCGTGGGCGTCGGAGGTCACCAGCTGGACTGGGTGCCGCAGGCCGGCGACCACCCCAAAGCCCCCGTCACGGCACACGACTAATGTCAACTCGATCGCAGAGCACGCGACTTCGGCTTTCTGGCGGTTCGCAATTCTCTGCACGCGACGCCGAGCCCTCAGCCCATCCGTGCACGCGACTACGGGCATTCACAGTGGAGCCCGACAATGACCACCCAGTCGAGCGACTCTCGCCCGGGACAAAGACACAGGTGTCTTCCGTAGTATCGCTACGACACACTGTGCGGCAGCAACTGCTACTGCTCACACAACAGCACGCGGATGAGCACCCGCGCGGGAATGCGCAAACACCGCGAGCCCGCCGCCTTCAGCCGCAGCATCAAGAAAGGTGTAAGCACCATGCCCGACACCACGCCCCAAGCCACCGAGTTGACCTCGCAGTACAGCGCACAGGTGGCCGGCGACCTCGAACGCAACCTCAAGGAACAAGACCGCCTCAGCAGCGAAATCGAAGCACTCCAGGCACAGTTGGCCGCCGTGCGGCACGACCACACCGTCCTGGTGAACATCCAACAGGCCCTCGGCATCCCGGCAGCACCCGACGCGCCTGCGGCCGAGCCCGTCGCGGCGGTGCCCGCTCCCCGCAACAAAGCAGCGGGTGCATCGGACGCGGCCCAGCAGAAGAAGGCCAGGAAAACCGCCGCCACGGCCCGGAAGCGGACCGGCGAGAAGAAGTCCGCCCAGGCACCCGCCGCGCCCTCGGCCTCACCCACGCTCGTCGAACTCGTGCATGAACATCTGACAGGCCAGAGCGAACCCCGCTCCGCGGCCGAAATCACCGCTGCCCTGGCGCAGCAGCACCCCGAGCGCGCCATCAAGACAACTGTCGTGCGCACCACGCTCGAAGGGCTCGTGGCCAAGAGCCAGGCCCAGCGCACCGTGCAAGGCAGGTCCGTCTTCTACACCACCCCCGAATCCGCCGAAGCATCCGAACCGGCGGCACACAACGAGCAGACCGCGCAGCAATCCGCCTGACACCCCCGCCCTAGGCGCTGCGCCATACCCCGCTCACAACAATCCCGCAGCGCCTGAGAACGCCGTTCCTGCCTCACCCGCCCCCAGGAAACCACCTCCTGATGGCGGGCGGCGTGTCATGTCAGGCCGGCACGCGGCCGTCGACCACTCATGCCCGGCCGGCCAGGCCACTCCCCCCAATCTCGGGCGGCCGCCTCCACGGCCCATAGGTAATCCTGAAGGAGGACGTCCGCACCACGGTCGATCAAGGCGACAGTCTCGGTTCGCCCTCCTTGCGGCATGTCGGGCTTTGCGACGCCGTAGGGCGGGTCTGCACGGTCACGCCGACCAGCTCCGACGGCTTCCGTACCTCTACACGCTGGCGCACGGCGGATACCTGATCCACATGAACGCCTCGCACGACGCGTCGTACTCCGGGGCCATCTCGCGGCCGATCCCACCGCCCGCTCCGGTGACGACTCCCCGGCGGCGGTCCAGGTCCGCACCCACTCCCAAACTAGTTCTTGATTGAACTATCCATTATTGCTACGGTGGCATCGCCGCGCCAAGGGGACCCCCCTCCACGCACGGGTTACGTATTGATCAATCCAGAAAAGAAATGGTGTGAGGTCATGGATCTCGAACTCGACAACAAGGTCGTCGTCGTCACTGGTGCCAGCAGGGGCATCGGCCTGGCCGTCGCCCGCGCCTTCGCCCACGAGGGCGCTCACGTGGTCGCTGGCGCACGCAACCCGGGCAAGGAACTCGCCGAGCTGAGCGATCGGCACGGTCTCGTCTCGCTGCCGGTGGACCTGAGCACGGCCGACGGCGCCGCCGCCCTCATCGACACGGCGGTCACCCACTTCGGCAGCGTCGACGTACTCGTCAACAACGTCGGCTCGGTCGCTCCGCGCCTGGGCGGGTTCTCGTCCGTCAGCGACGACGACTGGACGCAGACCTTCAACACCAACCTGTTCAGCGCCGTGCGGGCCAGCCGGGCAGCCCTCCCCCACCTGCTGGAGAGCCGCGGAGCAATCATCAACATCGGCTCCGTGAACGCGGTCCTGCCCGACCCGAGCATCGTCGACTACGCGGCATCCAAGGCCGCCCTGGCCAGCTTCGCCAAGTCGCTCTCCAAGGAGGTCGGCCCCCAGGGCGTCCGCGTCAACACCATCAGCCCGGGACCGGTCGAGACCGACATCTGGCTGGCCGATGGCGGCATGGCCGACACCGTCGCCAACGCCATGGGTGTCGGACTCGACGCGGCACGCGAGGCCATCGTCGCGGGCCTCGGTGGCCTGGCCACCGGCCGCTTCACGCGCCCCGACGAGGTTGCCGACCTCGCCCTGCTGCTGGCCAGCCACCGCACCGGCAACGTCACCGGCGCCGACTTCACCATCGACGGTGGACTCATCAAGACCCTGTGACACCCCCTGGAGCAACGAGCGGTGCTTCGACGCGGGGTCGACACGGAGTTGACTGTGGGACGCACCCGCGGGACCAGCTGTGCCACCGGGACGCCCTTCGAATCGCCCTTCGAATCGGCCATCGACATGTCCTGACAGTCAAGGACGGCCTGCTGGTGCGCTTCGACGCGTTCGTCGAGGACCAGCCGATCAACGCCGAGATCTGGACCACGCACGCTCAGAACCGAGCGGGCACAGCACTCGGGCACATCTCGGCTGCGCGTTCCGGTCCGGCCGTCGCGGCCGCCGGCCTGTCCACGGTTGTCCCCTGGAGCGGTGATCACCCCCCTCCCTCAATACTGGAATAAACATTCCAGAAATGCTACAGTGATCCCATGGCACGCCCTCGGGAGTTCGACACGGACCAGGTACTGGAGCGGGCCATGGACCTCTTCTGGCGTCAGGGCTACAACGCGACGTCACTGCCGCAACTGACGACGGAACTGGGCATCGGCAGCGGCAGTCTGTACGGCGCGTTCGGCTCCAAGGAAGGCCTGTACGCCCAAGCCCTGAAACACTATTGCGACGACCAGGCAGCCTCTCTCGTGGAGCGACTCGATTCCGCCTCCGACATCCGTGCGGCACTTCGGGAAACGCTGCTCGCCATGGCCGAAGCGGACCTCGCGGACCCCGAGCGCGGCTGCCTGCTGGTCAACGCGGCTACGGAGCGCGCGTCACACGAGGGCACAGTCGAACGTGTGAAGTCCACCATGGCCACCGTCGAGTCCGCGCTGGCCGGAGCGTTGCAGCGCGCCCAGGTTCGGGGTGAGCTGCCCGCCGAGAAGCGGCCGGCCGATCTGGCGCGCTTTCTGACGACGTTCATCCAGGGAATGCGTGTGATGGGCAAGGCCCACGCGGACCGGGAGTTCCTCGAGGGCGCTGTGTCCGGCGCCCTGAAGGTGCTGGACTGAGGCCGCACGGAGGGAAGTGCCATGGCGGGGTGGACGGCCACGCGAAGAGCCTGACCGTCGACGCTCGACGCCTCCGCCTCCGACGGACGCGCCACCTCAGCCGGTGCATCCCGCACCGAGGCCCGTGAGTGAACGCCGAGCTTGGGACCCCCCCCCTCGCCCGGAGTGCAGCGGTGGCCACCACACCGGACACTGCACGTCGTCGTAGCCCGCTGCGCGTAGAAGCCCCGCCGGAACATTCCGGCGGGGCTTGGTCGTCTCGCGCGTTAGATGCGGCGTCCCGGGCCCCGGGGCAGGGCCTCCGCTGCGCGAAAGACGCGGACGTGAACGCCACGCAGGAGCGCCCGGCCACCTCAAAGGGGGCCGCCTCACGCATTCCATAGTGCCGATGCACGACCAAGGAACGCTCGTTCGACGTCTCCACGCAGGCGACGCCCAGGTCGAGAGCGCCCTCAAGTTCACGGCTGAGCGCGACGAGCGACTTCGTCAGTACGCCGCGGCCTTGGAAGCGGTCGCCGACCGCGACGGGATCTTAGAGGCACAGTCTGCCGAGACCGCGGCCCTCCGCAGCCCTGAGCACCGCGACGGTAAATCAGCTGCCCGCCGCACCCACGAGCCGTAAGCTGAGGGAACCGAAGCGGGGTGGAGCAGTTAGGTAGCTCGCTGGGCTCATAACCCAGAGGTCGCGCGGTTCAAATCCCGCCCCCGCCACCACCGGTCCGGCCCCCTCCGATCGACACGGAACGGGGCCGGACCCATGCGGGCCCGACCGACAGAGGCTCACCCCGTCGCCAACGCGACGACAGGCCGCCCGCGACCAGCAGTCCAACGACCATCATGGCGTCCGAGCCACGCGCCGGCGGCGAACGCCGGCAGCACGATGTCGGATGGCGACGCGGTGGTCAGGAGGCCTCCCTGTCGTGGTGGACGGTGACGAGGTCGCGGGGCGAACGACCGGCGCGCAGGTCGGACAGGTTGTCCAGGAAGCCCTGCCCCACCGCGGCGACCTCGCCGGGGAAGGCGAAGCGCAGTGCGGGGAGACGACGAGGTTGGGTACCCTCCACGCGGGATCCTCGGGCGGCAGCGGTTCGACGCGGTGTACGTCGAGGAAGGCGCCGCGCAGAGCGCGTGAGCGCAATGCCTCGTGCAGTGCGGTGTCATCCACGGTGGACGAGCGTCCGAGGTTGACCAGCACCGCGTGCGGAGGCAACGCGGCCAGCACGTCCTTGTCCACGAGATTCGTCGTCCCGGGGGCGTCCGGCAGGCAGCACACGATGCGGTCGGCGCTCTCGGCGGCCTCGGCCAGACCGGCCACGCCCACGGTCCGGTCGGCGCCTGCGATCCGAACCGCGCCGCGGACACGATCATCGTCCCGGGCTTCGAGCACTTCCAGCGCCCTCCGCGCCCGCGGGTGAGGGCCGCTCTCAAGCTCGCCGGCCGCGCCGGGATACGCATCGCCTCCACCGCGGATCGCGGGGCGCGGGGGCTCGCGGCGAAGGCGACACTGGCATGATCCGGGCCATGGATCAGCTCTCGTACTCGGCTGCATGGCTGTCACGGTGGCGTGACGAGCTCACGGGCGCGGTGAACTCCATGATGTCGACGTTCGAGGAGACGTACGGCTACGAGCCGGGCAGGAACGAAGTCCGGGTCGCCGGTGAAGAGGACCTTCGGGCGGCCCGTGACTACGGTCGGGAGGTTCTGGGATTCGAGGATCTACTGACGTTCTACGAGTCGATCGGGGAGGTCGTGTTGCCCGACGTGGGCAACGGCTACTTCGTCCACTCGGCGCGCGATGTCCTGCACAGGCTCGCAGAGGAAGGGCCGGTCTTCGTTCCGGAAGCTGATGACCCTCATGGGATGGTGATCGCTTCGAACGGTGGGGGCGTCCTCTACGTCGCCGACCGGGGCGGCGCGATCCACCGGTCTCGGTCCGCCTCCATGGACGACGCGGAGTTCGACAAGGTTGCCGACGACCTGCCGCAGTTCCTTGATGACATCTGTCGTTGCGTCGTCAGTTTCGTGGAGACGGGTGCGACCGGAGACCTGTGATGATCACCGACTGTGGTCGCCGGGGGCGTATCGGGACTGCCCCTCGCGCCGGCGTCTGCAGATCTCATCCTGCTGAGCCGGCGAAAACCCGTGGTCACGCACCTGTGCCTCCACGATCACATGATCATCCGGGGGTGGTGCGTCGATCACTTGAGGGTGCCTTCGTTTGCCGACAGGCTCAGATGTGCCCTCCGATGGATCAGCATCGATCTCCCTATGGATCTCAGACGTGCAGCTCTGGCGGGAAGCCGGTCCAGCGGAGCTCGGCGGGGAGGTGGCCGGTGTCGTTGAAGAGGAGGACCGCCGGGGGGCGGTCGGGTGCGTAGCGGATGACGGTCAGGGCCGCGTTGGCATGGTTGATGCCCAGCCACCGCCACTTCGGCGCGTCGAGCGCGGCTCGAACGAGCCAGCCGACGAGGAAGTTGTGGGTGACGACAAGCTCGTGGCGCGGTTGGTCGCCGTCGACAGGTCCGGTGAAGTCTGCGAGCGCCTCCGCCGCGAGCCCGGGGCCCTGCTCGCGTTCCTCAGCCGTGAACTGGTCCAGGAACTTGATCCAGGCGTCGGCTGCCTCCGGCGGCAGCTCTTCGCGTGTCGGCAGGTAGGGGAGGTAGTCGCCAGCCGCGTCGGAGCGACGGCGGGGAACGCCGTCGAGCCGTTCACCGACCAGCCGGGCGGTCTGTTCAGCACGGGCGAGTGGCCCATGGTGGATTGCCGCCAGCGGAACCCCACGGAGCCGCTCCCCCAGCAAGGCTGCCTGGTGGCGGCCCGCATCCGTCAGTTCGCTTTCGTCCGACGATGCCTCGGCGTGGCGGGTGAGATAGAGGTAGCGGGCAGCCATACCGGTCATCGGCGCATCCTTCAGTGGAGTCGATCTTGCGGACTCATGAAGGGACGCCGACCGCCATGGGCCGGTTCCACGAACGTGCTGGGGCCAGGCGAGCGGACGTCGGGGGAACAAACTCATTTCCGTGAACGCATAACATAACGATCTGCACCTATTATTACTTTTTATGCGTCGACGCTCGCTGTGGTGATTCTCAGGCTGGTAGGCGGGGCGGGTGGAAGGGACTGCGGTCGTGAGTGGTGGGCAGAGTGGACTTCCCCGGTTGCTGACGGCAGCGGAGACGGCGGCGCCGGTGGATGCCGTCGGTGTGATCGCGGAGGACCTGCGGCGGCGTTTCGAGGCCACGAAGGTCTCTTTCCTCATCGTGGACCTGACAGGGAAGGCGGTGGCGCGGCTGTCGACCGCCCCCGCGGAGGATGGGCGGAAGGTGGAGCGGATCCCCTTGTTCGGCAGTGTCTACGAGGAGGTGATCCGTACACAGCGGCTGTATCAGGAGGCGACCGGTCAGGGGCAGCGGGTGATCGTGCCGGTCACCAACCGGGGGGATGCGATCGGGCTGCTGGAACTGCTCCTGCCGGTCGATCCCGGCGAGGACATCCTTGATGAGGTCGGGGAAGCCGCCCATGCCCTGGCCTACATCGTGATCGCCAACGGGCGCTTCACCGACTTCTACACCTGGGGCAAGCGCTCCAGACCGCCCACCCTGGCAGCAGAGATCCAGTACCAGCTGCTCCCCTCGTCGCTGTCGTGCGAGGCCGCGCAGTTCACACTGTGCGGAAGCCTGGAGCCCTCCGAAGATCTCAGCGGCGACACCTTCGACTACACCCTGGACCGGGACACACTGCACGTGTCGGTGACCGATCCCATGGGCCACGACATCGATGCCGCTCTGGCCGCCACGGTCCTGGTGAGCGCGCTGCGCGGGGCCCGCCGCGCAGGAGCCGGTCTGGCCGAACAGGCCCACCGGGCCGACCAGGCACTCGTCGCCCACGGCCACGGCCACGCCACCGGGCAGCTGCTGCGCATCAATCTCCACACCGGGCAGGCCCACCTCGTCAACGCCGGGCACCCCTGGCCACTGCGCATGCGTGAGGGCACTGTGGAGGTGATCACCTGCGAGGTGGACCATCCCTTCGGGCTGTCCGAGTTCGCGACCCTCCCCTACCGCATTCAGGACCTCGATCTGCGCCATGGTGACCGTCTGCTCATGTTCACCGACGGCATGGTCGAACGGCACGGGGAGAAGGTCGACCTGCGCGCCCTGCTGGAGCGCACCCGAAGCCTGCACCCGCGGGAGACCGCGTTGATGCTGACATCCGCGGTCCGGGATGCTGCCCACGGCCGGCTCGATGACGACGCCACCGTGATGTGTCTGGACTGGCACGGCCCCCAGGAGACCCAACGACACGTCAGCTCCGGCGCGGACGTCGGACAAGCCTCGGCCAGCCGCACAAAGCGGCAGCCGTGATCAGGGTGCTCACCTGGACGGCGCCGGGCCGCCGCTGAGTAACTCTCGCGTCGCGCCTCCTGCCGGAAGCCTGGCATGCCGCCCTCCCCCAGCCGCTACGAGCGACCCCGGGGCCGTCCGACCCCTCCAGCTCGCCACCCTGCGCACGGGCCGGTCCACAGCACTTGTGCGCCTGCTGGGACGGCAGTGGCCGCTGGCGACATTCGTCGGCCGCACCCCGGACGCACTCGACGAGCGGCTGGGACCGGACGAGGCCACACGATGGGCGACGCTCCGCTGGATCCTCGACCTGACCGGGCTCGGCGGCATCGTCGTCGTCGATGCGCTTGCCTTCGCAACCGGCTGGGACTCCACGCTGCTCCACCTGTTCCTCCAGGCCCTGGCCGAGCGGCAGGGCCGCGCCGGCGGGGGCGAACGATGGCTGTCCCGGTGGCGGCAGGAGCGGCAGTTCACGGCCGCCGTCGAGGACACGGTGCTCCGGCCGCTCGGCTCGTCACGGGTCGCCCGTATCGCGTTCTGGGCGGCGCTGGCCGCGGCACCGGCCGGCGAGGAGGTCACGGCGAACGAACTGCTGGCGGCGGCGCAGCTCACGGCCGACCTGGTCCCCGACGCCGAGGTACTCACCGCGGCCATGGCCGGGCTCGGCCGTCTCCGGCTGACCGAGCAGGCCTCCGCGGAGCGAGTCCGGCTGCGCCGCTGCGGGGTGCTCGCCCTGCTGGGCGAGCGGGCGGAGCAGCGGCTGGAGACGGCCCTGCGGGACTGGGCGGCACACTCGGAGGCGGCCGCGCACGAGGACCACGGTCATGCCGTACGCCTCTGGGAGTCCCGGCGGCACGGGCTCAGCCACGATTACGACGAGTACCTGGCCGCCCTGGAGGGGGCCGCCCCGGCCGCCGACCTCGACGCTCGGCTGGCGCGACTGGCGCAGCAGACCGCCGAATCTTCCGTGGACGAGCGGAGCGTGGCCGGGACAACCGATCTCGTGCCCATGCTGCGCGAGACGATCGGCCTGTGGCAGCAGGCGTTCCCCGGCGTACAGGTGGAGACCGGCGGACCGGGCGCCGCCGTGGCGCGGATCAGCGCCCGCGCCGCCCAGGTGCTCCTCTACGAGCTGCTGGCGAACGCCGGTGAGGAACTGACCGGTTCGGAGGCAGGACGCGTCTCCGTGCACGTCGAACCGTACGGCGACGAGTGGCTCGTCGACGTCCGCGACAACGGCGCCGGGATCACCTACCCGCAGGGCCGGGAGGACCTGGTCTTCCGGGCGGGCCGCTCCACCAAGGGCGAGGGCCGGGGCGACGGTCTGCACCGCGCCCGCGACATCGCCGAAGCGGCCGACGGCGCCCTTCTGCTGGCCTCCCGCGCGGACGGCCACCCGATTCTCAAGGGTGCTCATTTCCGACTCATCCTGGCGAAGGGCTGACGATTCGGCGCACAGGATTTTCAACAGCGTCCGATGCCTGCGGTGGACACGAGGATCGAACTCGTACGTGCCGGCCCCACGCCTTGTTCGTTCCGGACGTCGGACGCGCGCACAGGGCCACCCACAAACTGGCCTGACAACTGACAGGCACCATGACTTGTCCCGCTCTGATGCAGGCCTCGGCTGTCAAGTGCCCGCTCCCCCAAGGGACTTATGGACCGCCCACGACGAGATGCGCCCGGGGACATCAAGTCCCCGGGCGCCCTGGAAGACCGAACTCGCCTTCTAGGAGAGGAGCTTGTAGCCGCTCCAGCCGCTCGCGATCCGTACTCGCGTACCGAACGAGCCCTTTCCGTCACCGCTGGTGCGCCACACGTTGCCACTGGTGTCGCGGGAGACCAGGTCCGGCCTGCCGTCGTCCGTGATGTCGCCGACCCCGACGACCGCGTTGTACGAGCCGCCCCAGTTCGACAGCACCTTGACGCGGGCCGCGAACGTGCCGTCGCCCTTGCCGTTGTAGCGGTAGAGGTTGTTGGACGTGTCCTGGGCCAGGAGGTCGGCCTTGCCGTCGCCGGTGATGTCACCGGCGCCGACGATCTTCTTGTAGCCCTTCCAGTTGTCGTAGAGCTTGACGCGGGAGGCGAGCTTGCCGGTGCTCGTCCCCTTGTAGAGGTAGACCGCTCCGGTGGACGAGTTCCTCGCGATCAGGTCCGGGCGTCCGTCACCGCTCACGTCGCCGGGCGAGGTGAGCGCGTTGTACTGCGTCCAGCCGCTGGTCCCGAGGGTCGTGTACGACGTCGACGGCTTGACCGCCGCCCCGCAGCCCGGCTTGTACAGCCGCAGCGCGCCGCTGCTGTAGCGGACGAGGACGTCGTTGCAGCGGTCGCCGCTGAGGTCACCGAAGGGGATCGCCATGATGGTCGTGGGCCAGCCGGTGCCCGTGTACTTGTCGCCGAACTTGCCCGTCCCCGTGCCGCTGTGGAAGGTCAGCCCGCCCGAGGAGTTCAGAGTGAGCAGGTCACCGCGCCCGTCCGGGCCGTCGGGGCTGACGAAGTCGCGGCGCACCGCGGCTCCGCGCTGCAGGAAGCCCTTGCCGCTGCTCACCGTGTTCGCCGTGGCGGTGCCGAGGCCGGTCGCCTTCAGGGTCCAGGTGAAGTGCCCGTTCGGGAAGTAACTCCCGCTCGTGGTCTTGCCGTTCCAGGTCGCCGACACCCGGCCCGGGGTCGCGCCGCCGGTGAGGGTGCGGGTGGCCTTGCCGTTCGCGCCGCTCTGGACCGAGGTGAAGGTGAGCGACCAGGAGGTGACCGGGCGGGACAGCACCCAGGCGCCCTGGAAGGACGCCCCTGGGACCACGTAGTCGCCGACCTCCGTCTCGAAGGCCGTCACGGCGGACGGGGCGATGCCCGTGGTGGTGACGTGGGTGCGTTCGTACTCGTCGAACCAGGCGACCAGGCCGGTGTACTCGTCGACCGTCCAGCGGTAACGGCGGTCCACGGTCAGGCCCTTGTCGGCCAGGCCGGAGGCGATCGTGTGCGTGGTGCCGGTGGCCGCCTCGGTGAGGACGAGCGTGCCCGCGCCATGGTCGTGGCGGACGGTGAAACCGTCGCCGAGAAGCACGTCGCCGGGGGTGACCGCCCTCGACGTACCGGCCTTGGTGTCGTACACGCCCGCCGAGTCCGTCCCGCAGGCCCAGTACACCCAGCGTCCCGCCGCCTGGAGTTCGCTCGGCACACAGGCCAGGCCGGGGACGGTCACCGTGGTGAGCGTCTTCGCCTGCGGGATGCTGTACGAGGTCAGCTTGCCGACGGTGGAGGCGCTCCACAGGGTGGAGCTGTTCAGGGCGGCGGCGCGCACGGACCGCTTCAGCTTCTGGCCCTGGCCGAACTGGCCCACGTACTGCGCCGGGGAGGTGCCGCCGGAGTCGAAGACGGCGTAGTCGTCGGAGACGTCGACGATGTGGCCGCCCCGGCCGCCGAAGTCCAGATCGTTGCCGCCGATCTCCACCAGCCGGTCGTCGCCGAGGCCCTCGCCCTCGTCGGTGCCGCCGTTCGCGTCGAGGTAGACGTCCCGGGCGTTGAGGTTCCCCCACAGCGCCGAGCACGTGGCGCCCTGGTACGGGCAGAGGGCGGCGTATATCGAGCCGCTCGCCGTGGCTTCGGACGCCGTCAGCGTGCCGGAGCCGTCGGTGGTGAGGGTGCGCACGGACGTGGTGTCCGCGGTGGCCTTCGGGTCGTCCTCGGCGACCCGCAGGCTGCCGCGGCTGAGCGCGATGCCCGTCTTGGCGTTCTCCACCGCCGGGGCCTGCTGGACCTTCGCCTGCTTCAGCGTGCCGTCCTCGGCCGGGCTCACCCGCCGCACCCACCAGTCGGTGGCGTCGGTGCCGCCGGTGACCAGCGCGCTGCCGTCAGCCGCCGCCAGCGTGTACTCGCCGGCGCTCGCCAGCAGGGTCTGCTGCACCGAGGGATCGTCGACGTCGACCGCGAGCAGCCGGGAGCCGAGCGCGCCGGAGGACAGCGGCAGCAACAGCCAGTGGCCGACCAGGACCGGATCGCCGTCGAGTTCGCCCGGGTTGGCGGGCAGCGTGACGACCTGTTCGGCGGCGGTGAGGTCGGTGCGGGACTTCAGGTGCAGCTCGGCCTTGCCGGCCTCGTACCAGCCGATGCGGTCCTCGCTCATCACGTAGTGCGAGGCGTAGGTGGCGTCGGTGAACGCGTAGGTGTTCACGGCCGAGGCGACGTCGATGTAGCCGATCGTGCTGGTGCCGAGCGACCAGAGCACACCGGCGGAGTCCGCCGCGAGGACGTCCTCGCTCCCCACGCTCGTCGCGTCACCGGTGACCTTGCGGGTGCGCCACTCGCCGTCGACCTTGTCGATCAGGGCCTGGCTGGTGACGATCGTGTCGCCGGCGAGGGCCCGGTAGTAGCCCTGGCCGTACTGGACGGAGCCGTTCCAGCTCACCTTCTTCGAGGTGGCCGTCGCCGGATCCCACAGGGTGGCGTACGCGTCGTTGGCCGTGGCCGGCAGCGCGACCAGGTCGCCGTCCGAGCCGTACCAGGCGTTACGGCACTCGGAGGCGATGGACGTGCAGCCGGTGCCCGGGGTGTAGACGCCGTCGGCGTTCTCGACGGTGACGGTTCTGCCGGTCGCGTAGTCGGTCCACAGCAGTCCGGTCCTGCCGGTCTGCCGGTGCAGGAAGCCGGTGTCGCCCGCGACGTAAGGGCGGTCGGTGCGTGGTGTGGTGGAGCTGGGGTCGACCAGTGTGATCGCGGTGGTGTCGGCCCCGGCCGCTTCCGCGGAGCCGCCGCCCTCCGACAAGAGCACGACGGACGCGGCCGCGACGGCGACCGCGAGCAAGGAGACGGCGGCGGTCAGCCCGCCCCGTCTCAGGGCGTGTCTGCCCACGTGAGTTTCCCTCCCCTACGAGGGTCCGTACCCTCGCACAAGTGGCCGGATCTTACCAAGGATTGGTAAAGGCAGGGACGCTCTCGCAGGTGAGAGGGGGCGGCATGCCACCCGGTTCAGGCAGGCAGTGGCTCGATCACGCTCACAACAACGAACCCCAGACCACCGACCTGGGGTGTCCCCATGGACCGGGTGCCGAGAATCGAACTCGCGGTCTCAGCCTGGGAAGCTGTGATCATTCGCGACCGGTTCGAGCGCCGACCTGGAAGAACGGCCGGGGCTCCGTGCCCCGTCTCAAAAGATCTGGTCCGAGGCCAAGGCTGGGAGCTGCGGCGACCAGATCTACTGAGACGGCCTGCGGATTGGTCCCGTTGACCTGACACAGGGCCCAGATCGGCCCAGACGGGACATGTCGGCGGGGTAGGGGATACAGCTGGTGGGCATTCCGTCCCACTGAACATGGTCGCCTGCAACTGGCCTGCTGACGTGGCTAGGACTGTCGGCGCGCGAAGAGGACCGCACCTGGAACGCTCTCGTCGGGGTCGATCAGCATTTGGGCCTCGACGGTGAACCCGGCATCGCGTAGCCAGCCCGCCACTTGGTCAGGCCGGCGACGGTGAACGTGGACGTTCATCGGGTGGCCGCCGTAGCCCTGCGTCTTCAGCCTCGACCCGTCGCCGACATGAAAGCCGAGCAGCAATGGTCCGCCGGGACGCAACACGCGCCGGAAGTGGCCGAAGACCGTGGGCACCGCTTCGTCGGGGACGTGAATCAACGACCAGAATGCGAGCAGGCCGACGACTGAAGCATCGGCGAGGTCGAGGTCGGTCATCGAGCCCACCTCGAACCGCAGGCGGGGGTGGTCACGCCGAGCCACGTCGATCATCACGGATGAAAGGTCGATGCCGAAAGCGTCCACACCCAGCTCGTACAGGTGAGCGGTGACGTGTCCAGGTCCGCAGCCCACGTCCGCCACCGGCCCACCGCCGGCGGCGTGCACCAAGTCGGCGAACAGCGCTAGAGCCGCCCGAAGATAGGGCGCCCCGGCCAGAGCCTCGCGTAGTTGGTCGGCATAGCTGACCGCGACCGTGTCGTAGGAGGTCCGGGTGTCTGCCAACCAGCGGTCCGCGTTCATGGCTCGACAGAGTAGGGCAGCGATCAGGATGACGAACCAGATCAGCCGAGATCAACGACGGATCACACCGCCACACGCCCCCTGCGATCCGCTGGGGCCAACCACCCCCGCTTCTGGCTGCACCCGCGGATCGACGCACTGCGGGCCGCCGGTGACGAGCGCCCACTGCGCACCATCCTGCTGCGTCAGTTCCCCGCGGTGGTCTCCGTCGAGACCCTCCTCGGCATGACACTCCTCTTCGTCGCGCCCTTCCTGCACGGCTCCGCCCGCAACCAGGCGTTCCAGGCCGACACAGCCAAGCATTCCGCAACCGCGATATCCCCCGAGGATCTACCGAGGCTTTCCGACAAGGCGGTCAGCGCCTCCACGTGGGTGCTGGGGAGCACCGAGACCCTCGTCCTCATCGCCTTGATGGTCGGCGGTTACTGGTACTCCGGAGTACTGGCCCGCCGACGCACCGTGGCCGCTCCCGGACACAAGCCCGCGACGGGCGATCTCCTCGAGGCCTGACCACCCCAACACACGACCGATCCGGTAGGGGCCGGCCACCCGGCACTTCCCCGCCCATGTGGTCCACCCGGCCTGCGGGACGCCCGAGCCGGGTGCGCCGCAGGCCACGGGACCGCTGCGGCGCGTGCGGCCGGGTACCAGCGCCCTCGCGACTGGGCGACGTCCGACCTGTGCACCATGCGTTCCCACATGCTGGGGCAGCAGTTCGCTCAGCGTCTCCGGCGCCTCTTCCGGGATCCAGTCGAACGCCGCCCAGCCCAGCGCATAGCAGGCCAGTCAGGTGTAGCGGTCGGCCTGCTGGGAGAGGGCGTCGGGCTGCCATGTGTCGCGATAGGAGAAGCTTCCGGTGCCGGACTGGTAGCCGACGGTCGGGGTGGTGCCGTTGGTGGCGGTGTCCTTGCGGGAGGGGTCGTCGGCGGTGGAGCCGGTGGCCTGGAGGCCGTCGGAGGCGAGGCCGGTGGTCAGGTGAGCGGCCGGGGAGAAGGGTCTCCGCGACCTCGCCCGCCGCCGGGGGTCTCTGTGGAGGGCATGCCTCGGAGACAGCCACGTGAACTGCTGTCGATGTACGGGGTATTGACGCGTAGCTGGTCTAGTCCATACCGTCTTCAACCATCGATGGTTCAGCAGAGGAACCATCGTTCAGCTACGTGAACTGCTGCTGCAGCTCCCGAATGCTCTGTCTCGGCACCCCCACCTCGCGCGTCCCGCGTTCATGACAGGAGCCGTCCTGTGATCAGATCCGCTGCCAGAGCCCTCGCCACCATCCCCGCTGTCCTCGCGACGGCTGCCACCGTCCTCGTTGCCACCGGCGGCTCCGCAAGCGCCGCGACCAACCCCGGCCCTGGCTTCCCCGCCCACTACGCCGCGCCGTACGTCGAGACGTGGAACTCGCCCTCGGCCATGGCCAACGCCCGCAACGCCACAGGCCTGAAGTACTTCACGCTCGCCTTCGTCATCGACGGCGGCGGCTGCAACGCCATGTTCAACGGCGACACTCCCGTCACCGACGCCGGCTGGACGTCAGCGATCAACTCCCTGCGCGCCGCGGGCGGCGACGTCATCGCCTCCTTCGGCGGCGCCTCCGGCACCGAGGAGGCCCAGGCCTGCACCACCGTGGCCTCGCTCAAGGCCCAGTACAAGAAGGTCGTCGACGCCCTCAACCTCACTCGGGTCGACTTCGACATCGAGGGCAGTGCGATCGCCGACACCGCCGCCAACGACCGCCGGAACAAGGCCCTCGCCCAGCTCCAGCAGGAGTACGCCGCCGCCGGGCGCAAGCTGGACGTCCAGTACACCCTGCCGTCCATGCCGAACGGCCTGGACGACAACGGCACGAAGTTGCTGTCCAACGCCAAGAGCAACGGGCTCACCGTCAATCTCGTCAACATCATGACGATGGACTACTACGACGGAACCCGGGACATGGGCAAGGCGGCCACCGACGCCGCCACCGCCCTGCGCACCCAGCTCGGCACCATCTGGCCGGAGAAGTCCGACGCCCAGCTGTGGGCGATGGAAGGCAACACCCCGATGATCGGGGTCAACGACGACGTCAGCGAGATCTTCACCACCGGCAACGCCACCACGCTCGCCAACTTCGCCAAGTCCAAGGGCATCCAGGAACTCGCGTTCTGGGCACTCGGCCGCGACAAGGCGTGCGCCACCAACGGCCAGCTCTCCGACACCTGTAGCGGTACCCCACAGAGCGCCTGGCAGTTCTCCAGCGTCCTCAACACCGTGACCGGTGGTACGACTCCCCCGCCGCCCACCGGCTCCACGGGCCAGATCACCGGCCTCGGCGGCAAGTGCGTGGACGTCGCGGCGGCAAGCAGCGCCAACGGCACCGCCGTTCAGATGTATGACTGCAACGGCACCACGGCCCAGCAGTGGACCGTAGGTTCCGACAACACCATCCGCAGTCTCGGCAAGTGCATGGACCTCACCGCCGCCGGCACCGCCAACGGCACGAAGGTCCAGTTGTACGACTGCAACGGCACCGGTGCTCAGGTCTGGCAGCGGAGCAGCGGCGACACCCTGGTGAACCCCGCCTCCGGCAAGTGCCTCGATGTCACCGACAAGTCGACGGCCAACGGAGCCCGGCTGCAGATCTGGACCTGCGCCGGCGGCACCAACCAGCAGTTCCACCTGCCGACCTGACAGGCAAGAACACCACCCGCTGCAGCCCGGCGCAACGAGTACGCGCTGGGCTGCAGCGGATGGGAACCGGCCAGTACCGGCACCGGGCTATGCCCGGTGCCGGTACTGGGTAGGTCGACCAACTCGGCCAAAGCCGCTGAGATTTCGGGCAACGGGTGCACGACCCGCGCCATGACTACCTTCCGCAACCTTGCCATCGGCGTGCCGAGAACCTCGGAGCCGACGACATCGCCACGACCACCCGGGCGATCCGCGGTGAACCCGAACTGGCAGTCACCGTTCTGGGCATCACCAACAACCGGGAGAGCTACGGAGCCTGATCAAGCCCTGGCGCTCCACCGGCTCGGTAGAGCAAAGATCACCCTGTCGCAGAAGCAGGTCGCGGCGATCGGAGCAGCGACACGGAGGGTGGAACCGCGGTACGACATCCTGATCCGGCTCACAGTCCGCGCCCGGTGGCGCCCGGCGACGACTGCGCCCGCAGCGGCGGCCGGAGCTGCCGGAGGCGTGGTGGAGAGCCAGGTGTTACGCGCGTAATTTCTTGCGACCGATGGCTTGCCGACGGCCCCTGAACTCCCGATACTTCAGAATTGAACTTGTCAGGAGCACGTCGGGGCCGCCCACCGGTGGGCTCGTGCCGTGCCCACTCGCCCCTCTGACCCGCATCCCCCCACAGGAGGACCGCATGCGGATCAAGAAGCCCAGCACTGCGAGACGCACGGGACCGATCGCCACAGCGTCCGGCCCGATGACGGCAACCGTACCCACGACCCCCAGCACTCGCACCACCGTCCACCCGGGCGGGTCCCCGCCAAGTAGGCGCCCGAAGTTCACCGAGCCCCCATCCGCCGCCACCATCACCTCCTGCGGTGGCGTGGCCGCCGCAGAACGCGCGAGCGCAACCCCCGGACGGCCGCAACGCGGTGAGAGCACCTCACACAGGCCACCGACCCGCCGCCGACGTACACACCGCACACGCCACGCCCACGGCGCGCACGACACCCGCGACGCCGGTACGACCGCCGACGGCCACGTCCGCACCGCGCGCGGCGAGTCACACGGCAGGGCATCCAACCGTGCCAGGACACTCACCCCCGCCTCCGGCGGCTGTGCCGCCCGCGACGCGCGTAACTCAACTCCCGCCTCCAGGCCCGTGACCGGGACGCCGCACACGTACGGCACCGACATGCGCTGACGGTCAGCCGGCCGCTTCCTCGCGGCACCCACACCGCCCCCACCGGCCCGTCGGGGGCATCTCACCGCCCTCTCGCGGCGGCCTTCCCTGTTCACCCGCCCCTGGTCCCGTCCCCGTGAGACCAGGGCGCGAACGCGGAGTGCCGCAAGAGGGTTGATCTGTCATGCGCACGTCACACGCACCTCACACGCCTCGCCCACACGCCCCTTTCGTGTGCCACCCGATGGAATCCGACATTCCACTTCAGGAGGTCCCGTGAGATCAACCAGGTCGCTGTCCGTGCTCGCAACCCTGGGCGCCGCAGTACTCATCAGTCTGGGTCTGGCCGCTCCGGCCGAGGCCGCCGGCCCGGTGTACGTCGCGCTCGGCGACTCCTACTCCGCCGGCAACGGGGCGGGCAACTACGACAGCGCGAGCGGTAGTTGCCACCGCAGCCTCAGCTCCTACCCCTACCTCTGGAAGAACGCGCACGCCCCGTCGTCCTTCGCGGACACGGCCTGCTCCGGCGCGGTCACCACGGACGTGACGAACTCCCAGCTCGGCCCCCTGAACTCCTCCACCACCCTGGTCTCCGTCACCATCGGCGGCAACGACGCGGGCTTCGCCGACGTCATGACGGCCTGCGCCACGGATTCGGACTCC
This sequence comes from Streptomyces sp. NPDC007157, assembly GCF_040634235.1. Taxonomy (NCBI): domain Bacteria; kingdom Bacillati; phylum Actinomycetota; class Actinomycetes; order Kitasatosporales; family Streptomycetaceae; genus Streptomyces; species Streptomyces sp. NPDC007157. The sequence goes on along the minus strand of NZ_JBEYFE010000007.1, from coordinate 163,362 downwards.
GACTGCGTCAACCGGGTCAACCAGGCCGAGAGTTACGCGCGGAACACCCTGCCCGCCCGCCTCGACGCCACCTACGACGCGATCCGGGCCAAGGCCCCCAACGCCAAGGTGGTCGTGCTGGGTTACCCGCACCTGTACACCCTCAACGTCTTCTGCATCGGGCTCAGCGACACCAAGCACCGCAAGATCGACGAGGCCTCGGACGTCCTCGACAGCGTCATCCAGGGCAGGGCCGCCACGCACGGCTTCGTCTTCGGTGACGTCCGCACCACGTTCAACGGGCACGAGCTGTGCTCCGGCGACGACTGGCTGCACTCCATCGTCATCTCGCCGACCTGGGAGTCCTACCACCCCACCGCAACCGGCCACGCCTCCGGCTTCTACCCCGTCCTCAACGCCAACAGCTGACCGGCCCACAACCACGCGCAGGCATCCCGGGCCGCCGGGGTGCCTGCGCGCGGAACGCCGCGCACCAGGCCGCCATGCGCCGCCACGCCGGTGTGCGCGCCCGGTGGACAGCCGGTGGGAGCCGAAGGCAGCCGGAGGCAGCCGGTGGATGAGGTCGGCCTCCCCGCGCTCCCCCACGCCCCTCCGGCCTGGCCACCTTGCAGATCTGAGGCAGAATGACCCACGGGCGCCCGCTGTGGCGGGCCGGGGCGAGGGGGCGGCGACATGGCGCACTGGCAGGGAACCGACTTCACCGTGGACGGCCGCGAGCCGACCAGTGCCGAGGACTACTACCAGATCGGTCTGCACTGCTGGAACAGCGGGCAACACCGCGCCGCGGCCCCCTTTTTCCTGGAGACGGCCGCCTCCGCCGGCCATGTCGCCGCCGTGGAACTCCTGGGGCACATCGCCTACCTGCAGGGTCACTACGCGATCGCGGTGCCGCTGCTGCGGCAGAGCACCGGTTCGCCGCGAGCGGCCTACTACCTTGCCTCGCTGTACCACCAGGGCTGCCCCGAGGCGGGTATGGCCCAGTCGCTCGACGAAGCGGCCCGCCATTACCGGGCCGCGGCCCGACTGGGCGAACCCGAAGCGATGCTGGCCCTGGGCGAGCTGTACCTGGAGCGGCTGCTGCCCCTGACGCGGACGCCCGCGGAGCACGCGCTGGAGTACTTCCTGGCGGCGGCCGAGCGTGACCACCCCTATGCCCAGTACCGTGCCGCGGAGCTCTACCGCACTCTCTACCAGGACACCGAGCGCGCCGCCGCCCTCTACCGGTCCTGCGTGGACAACCCGAAGACCGGCCGCCACCCGCTGGGCTCGATGATGACCCTGCAGAGCGAGGCACACCTGCGGGAGGAGGCAGCCATGCGGACGGCTCGCGCGGCGCAGCAACGGCGCGACGCCGTCAACCCCGTAGAGCGACGGGGCGACTTCATCTGAGCCCGGAGCCCCGGGAACGGGCACGAAAGGCACACCCGGCATCCCGCGCGGCCGCACCCGGCCGACGCGTCGCGGTGCGGCCGCGCATCGGCAGCCCGTCGTGACGCGCGCCAGCCGGTCAGGCGCACGCCAGCACCCACAGGAAGACGGAGAGCGTCCGTACCAGGTCCCGCGTCTCCTCAGTCTGGACCCGCAGGGCGTCCGGTACGTGGGACAGCTCCCAGTCGGCCGGGTCCCGCGGCTCCTGCGGCTCGGCCTCCCACAGGAGCCGTACTTCCTCAGCGCTGGTCCGCAGTCCGGTGCAGGCGCGAGCCGTGGCGTCCAGGACCTGCGCGAGCGGATCCGGCGTCCCTCCGTCGTCGGCCGGCTTCGCGTCGGCCTCCCTGGACAGGACGTCGGCGGCTCTGGACAGGACGTCCGCGAGGCCGACCAGGTGCGTTGCCCGTGCCAGCCAGCTCGGGGCCCGGCCACCCGGCGCGCCGATCCCGCCGGCCGGTTCCCGGTCCAGGGACATGCGTCCACACAGGGACCGTTCCCGGGCGCCGGGCTGCCAGGTCCCCCGCTCCCGGAGAACGTCGGCCCGCTGCATCGCCTGCCGGGCCTGCGCGATCACCGCCGGCCAGTCGCCGCGATCCCAGTCGGGTGTCGCCAGGAGTTCCCGGACGCGGTAGCCGACCGTCACCGTCGGCCGCACTCCGGCCGGGGCAGAACGCGGGAGATCGGGTGTGAGGTGGGCGAGCAGTACGTGTCTGACCCCGGCCACCGCTTCGACGCTGCCCACCCCGATCCCACCGTGACGGGCCGCGTCGGGCATCGGGCCTGCCGCCAGAGGAGCGGCAGCGGGGTCGCAGTAGCGCACGACGTCCGCCAGGGGTACTTCGTCGACGAGGATCCCGGCGTCGTAGGCGGTCCGCCACAGCAGCAGACCAAGGGTGTGCGGGCCACTCCCCCACGGCCACTTCACGCGTGCGCCGGGATCGGAGGCGAACCGCCGGGACGCCGGTGCGCCGAAGTGGAGATCCTGCTCCTGGTGCCAGGCGACCATCAGGCCCCCCTGATGACAGGCCCGCTCCCAGGCACCGCACCCGTACGCGGCCCGGTGCCGCGACTCCCACCCGCCCGCGCCCAGCTCCACGTCAGCGTCCACGTGACGAACCGTACCGGTGCTCTGTCGTAGCGGTGTTGCGCTCGTCGTCCCGGCGTCCGGCACGGACGACAAGGTGTACGCCGTCACCACGTCCGGCTCTCCGCAACTCATCACCGTCGGCCCCCGCACCGGTCAGGCCACACCGATCGCGGGCCTGCCGGTAGGGACCGGCAAATGGATCTTCACCTCAGGCAGGGTGTACGCCCCCCACCTTCGTCACCGACCGGGTCGCCGACGCAGATGCATTCATCGATTTCATTTCTCAATGCCATGACCAACAACTGTTGGACCTCTGAATCATCGATTCCTAGGCTCGGCCAGGCAGGCCTTCCGTACGAGAAGACCTCGACCACCTGTCTTCCAGATTCGGAGGAGACGTCCGATGAAGCAACGCACGATCGGCGGACGGACGGTTTCGGCGATCGGGCTCGGCGGCATGCCGATGTCCATCGAGGGCCGCCCCGACGCCCACAGATCGATCGCGACGATCCACGCCGCGCTGGACGCCGGTGTCACGCTCATCGACACAGCGGACGCGTATCACCGCGACGCCGACGAGGTCGGACACAACGAGGAGCTCATCGCCCGGGCTCTGCGCACGTACGGCCGGGGAGCGGACGACGTGCTCGTCGCGACGAAGGGGGGTCACCTGCGGCCCGGCGACGGCAGCTGGACCGTGAACGGCGATCCGGCCCATCTGAAGCGGGCCGCCAAGGAGTCGGCCAAGCGCCTGGGCGTCGAGGCGATCGGCCTCTACCAGTTCCACCGCCCCGATCCGCACGTCCCGTACGCCGATTCGATCGGTGCAATCCGTGACCTGCTCGACGAGGGCGTGATCCTCATGGCGGGCATCTCGAACGCGACCGTGGAGCAGATCGACGAGGCGAACGAGATCCTGGGCGGTCGCCTCGACTCGGTCCAGAACCAGTTCTCGCCCAGCTTCCGCTCCAGTCTGCGCGAGCTGGAACACTGCGCCGAACTGGGAATCGCGTTCCTGCCCTGGAGCCCCCTGGGCGGCATAGCGAACGCGCCCGAACTCTCGGCGCACCACGCCGCTTTCCGCGAGGTCGCGGACGAGGCAGGCGTCAGCGTCTACCGCGTGACCCTGGCCTGGGAGCTTGCCCTCGCGCCCGTGGTGGTCCCGATTCCCGGGTCCTCTCGCCCCGAAAGCATCCGTGACTCAGCGGCCGCCACCGACGTAGAGCTCACCAGCGAGCAGATTTCCCGCCTGTCGGCCACCTGAGGCCCCCGGTACCGGCACCGAATACCACTTACGGACAAGGACCCGATCGTGAAGACGTTCAAACTGCCCGGCACGGACATGGTCGTCCCGAACATCGTGCTCGGCCTGATGCGCATCCAGGACAAGAGCGACGCGGAGGTACGCGAGCTCCTCGCCACCGCCATGGACGCCGGCATCACGTTCCTCGATCACGCCGACGTGTACGGCAGCGAGCTGCACGGCTGCGAGCGCCGTTTCGCCGAGGCGATGCGGCTGAGCTCGTCGCAGCGCGAAAAGTTGATCATCCAGTCAAAGGCGGGCATCGTCCGCGAAGGCCCCTACTTCGACTTCTCCTACGAACACATCATGGAGTCGGTGGACGGTTCGCTCAAGGCTCTCGGCACCGACTACCTCGACATCCTGCTGCTGCACCGACCCGACGCCCTGGTCGAACCCGAAGAAGTCGCGCGCGCCTTCGACGAACTCGCCACGACGGGCAAGGTACGGGCCTTCGGCGTCTCGAACCACACCCCCCGGCAGATCGACCTGCTGAAGCGTCACGTCAGTCAGCCGCTGGTGGCGAACCAGCTCCAGCTGTCGATCACGCACGCCCCGCTCGTCGCGCAAGGCGTCGCGGCCAACATGCAGGGCCTGGACCAGTCGGTCAGCCGTGACGACGGGCTCCTGGACTACTGCCGACTGCACGACATCACCGTGCAGGCCTGGTCACCGTTCCAGGCCGGCTTCTTCGACGGACCGTTCCTCGGCTCGGAGCGCCACACCGAGCTCAACGCCGTCATCGATCGCCTGGCGGCGAAGTACGGTATGCCGCCCCTTGCCATCGCGACGGCCTGGATCACCCGCCACCCCGCCCGGATGCAGGTGGTCATCGGCACGACCACACCGCAGCGCGTCGCGGACGCCGCCCTCGGATCGGACGTACCACTGACCCGTGCGGAATGGTACGAACTGTTCCGCGCCGCCAACTACATCGTGCCCTGACCGTCGGCCCAACTTGGCAGCGCGGAGCGGCGTCCTGGGCCACAGGTGCGCAAACCATCTCGCCGATGGCCGCGCACGCACGGGTGTACGGTCACACACTCGACCGCGCGGTTCTCGGTGAGACGGCGCAGGCACCCCCGCACGGCTGGACGGCGTCTGCGGTACGAAGTTCAGCGACGGCTGCGTCGGCGCGGTTCGTGTCACCAACTGCGCGCGAAAGGAGATCCATGCCACCACCTGCGCGCGAAGCAGATCCATGCCACCACCTGCGCGCGAAGCAGATCCGTGTCGCCGGCTCAGGCGCTGCGTCAGTCGCCTGAGCTCGCGCAGCAGTCCAGGCCTCCCAGCCCTGGATCGCGGTTGCTCGTCGGTCAATCCGCTGGCGGGTGTGCCTGGTTCGCCTCGCGCAGGGCCTTCCAGGCGTCCGCCACGGGGCCGACGTGCCCGAGCTTGTCGGGGTTGTTCACCGTGCGGATCGTCTGGATCTGCCCATCGAGTACGTCAAGCGCCCAGGTGCTGAGGACCTGGCCATCTCGGTCGCGGAAGATCGAGCCCGGCTGGCCGTTCACCTGCCTCGGCTCGACAACGCCACCGCCCCTGATCACCAGCGGGACAAACGACGCCAGCGCCCGGAGCACGTTCTCGGCGCCAAGGATGACGGGCTTGAACTGCGGGGCCTTGCCGCCGCTGTCGCCGATCATGCGAACGTCGGCGGCCAGCAGCTCGGTCAGCCCGTCGACGTCTCCTTCGCGGAAGGCGTCGAAGAAGCGTTCGGCGAGTTTCTCGCGTTCCTCCCGGTCCGCCTCGAACCGGATCCGGCCCGCGTCCATGTGCCGGCGGGCCCGCACCGCGAGCTGGTGGCACGCCGCTTCCGAACGTCCCACGGCCGATGCGATCTCCGGGAAGCCGAAGGCGAACACCTCCCTCAGCACGAAGACCGCGCGCTCCAGCGGGGTGAGCCGCTCCAGCAGGAGCAGTGCCGCCATCGACACCGAGTCCGCCAGCTCCGCCGACCGCACCGGATCCTCGTACGGATCGGTCAGCAGCGGCTCAGGGAGCCACGGTCCGACATACTCCTCCCGCCGGACGCGGGCCGAGCGCAGCACGTCGATCGAGATGCGGGTGACCACGGTCGACAGGAACGCCCTGGTCGACCCGGGCCGGGTGGAGGCGGCCTGGTAGCGCAGCCATGTCTCCTGGACCGCGTCCTCCGCCTCGCTCACACTGCCCAGGATCCGGTAGGCGATCGAGAACAGCAGCGGCCGCAGCTCCTGGAACTCTTCTGTCTTCGTCACGCCGGACTCTCCTTGTTCGTACGCACCTTGATCGGCCCTGGTGCACGGACTTGTGCCGGCTCCACTCGCACGTTCGACGGTGGAGCCCACACCCCTGCAACTGCGTCCTTTCGCTGGAACAGGACCGAACAAGGGGCCGCCCCACTTCCGATCGTGCGGTGGGGTGGCCGGACCGGTACAGCGCAGCTGTCCGGGACCACCATCACCAGGGCACCGGACCCTCAGCACTGAAGAACCCTCCGGTCGGTCCGTCCGTGCCGAGCATGGCCAGGCGCACCACGGACATGGCGCCCTGCGCGACCGTGAGGAACCCGGTGTGGTTGTTGCTGTCCGTGTCGACGAAGCCGGGGGCGACCGCGTTGACCAGGATGCCGTCCCTCCGTAGCTCATTGGCGTATTGCACGGTCAGGGCTGTCAGCGCGGTCTTGGACGGCGAATACGCGGCGGACGGCAGCAGTCCCGTGAAGGGGCCGTCCGGATCGCTGGTGAGAGTCAGCGAGGCGGCGTGACTGCTGACGTTGACGACGCGTGGCGCCGGTGACCGCCGCAACAGCGGCAGCATGGCATTGGTCACTTGGATCACCCCGAAGACGTTGGTCTCGAACACCGCCCGCACCATGTCCAGGTCGACGGAGCTGGGGACCTGATCGTGGGCGTCTTCGGGCGACACCCGTCCGGAGCCGGTGATTCCGGCGTTGTTGACCAGTACGTCGAGATGCCCGAAGCGCTCCTCAACCTGCTTCGCGGCCCCTTGGACGGTGGCCTGGTCAGTGACGTCCAAGGTGACCGCGTGCGCGTCGCCGCCGACCGCGCGCACCGCCGCGGCGGCCTCCTCGCCGCGCATCGGGTCTCTGGCCCCGATCACGACCGCCATGCCCAGCGCGGCGAGTTGCTCAGCGACGCCACGGCCGATCCCCTTGTTCGCACCGGTGATCAGCGCGACCTCCTGGTGCGTGCTCTCCTCACTCATCATCTGCTCCTTGTTGTCGAGGCGGACTCTTCTCGGAACCTGTCTTCACAGCCTGAGACGAGACAGCCAGGCCATCTCTGACATGGGGGCACCAGGAGCTCTTCACCCAGGAATGGTCCGGCGGAGGTCACGCGAGACCCGACTCCGACCGCGAGTGGTCACACGCACCGAGGAGAGCGGGGCCCTCGGCCGAACTGACGGCCCTGGTGAATCTTGCTGCGGCAGGGCACCCTGGCCGCCTTGATGTCGTGGAGGGCGCCCGGCAGGGTCGGCGAGGCCCACAGCAATCCGTCATGCGGATCAGCGATGACCTGCACGTTCATGCCGTGCTTCTCGGGCTCCCCGGGGTAGGAGGGCGGTGGGCTGCACGCGACCGTGTCCGCCACCGGTCCCCCGTGGACGTGGTGATGCATTCCTGCGATGCGGGCGAAGGTGACCAGTGGGACTCTGTAGGTCCTGGAACCCCAGGGGCCGCCAGCGCGGCCCTAGGCACCCGCAGTGCCCGAGGTGGTTGAAGTGATGGGCATCACGAGGACAGGACATCGACGACGGCCCCTCACGCCGCTGGCCGCCGTCGTCGACGGCGTCGTCGCCGGCGTCGCGGGGACGGTTTGCATGGATGCCGTGCGCTATCTGCGATATCGACACGCAGGAGGCACCGAAAGTCCCAAGGACTGGGAGTTCGCGCCGGTCGAAGGCTGGGAAAAGGCGCCGGATCCCGGCAAGGTGGCGAAGCGGGTACTGGAGGGGTTCACACAGCACGACATCCCTGACCGGTGGGCATGGCTCATCAGCACCGCGATGCACTGGTCCTACGGGTCCGCCTGGGGAGCGCTGTACGGGATTGCTGCCGGATCGGCCCGGCGCCCGAACCCGTTGCTCGGCATTCCTTTCGGCGCGACTGTGTGGGCCAGCGCATATGTGGTCCTCCCGCAGGCGGGGCTCTACAAGCCGATCTGGAAATACAGCCCGAGGACATTGGCTGAAGACCTGAGCGCCCACCTCGTGTTCGGTCTGGGAGCCGGCACCTGCTTCTGGCTCACCAGCAGACACTGCTGACCTGGCACTCCGCGAGAGGCTCGGCGCACCGCGCCATCCTCGCTTCCCTTCTGATCCGCGCCGACGTCGACAACGCCGTACCCCTGGAGTCGCAGCAGAACGTCACTTGCCGGGTCGAGAAAGCAGCGGACTGGGGGAGGTCGCCGACCGGGGCGCCCTGCTGTTTCGCGCGTGCTTTCCCGGGCCGGGCGCGGCCGAGGTGCGACGCGTGGGCGGGAAGTTCGCGGTCAACGGATGGGCGGCATGGCGATGAGGGTATTCCGCGACATTCCGGGAGCGGCCCGCATCGGATCCGCGCGATCAGCACCCATGAACAGGTCGCCCCACGGGGTGTGTTGGGAGCTACTACTCGGCTGCGGGGGCCTCTATGAATCGGTCCAGCGGATCGGGTGACCGGATGCGTCCGTGGTGAGCCAGGATCCGTCTCCGAGAGGCTGAATGTCGTAGGGGTTGTCCGTGCGCGCGTCGAACTCCGTTCGGACTTGGCCAGAGCGCGCATCTACGCGGTAATGGCGGAACCATTCCTGCTCGTCCTCGGTTTCGCCGGTGAGGGTGACGATGATCGTGTCCGGGCTGAGGTAGCCGCCACTCCATTCCATGTAGACCTCGTCGGGGTCGTGTCCGAAGGCGTCAACGGAGAGCGCGAACCTCACCTCGCCGCCGGGGTAGGTGTGGACGGCGATGTCGGCCTGCCCATGGTGAACGGTCATGAACTGGTGGCCGTCGGGCGACAGGCCGATGAGGCACCGGTCGTCCCACGGATAGCCGATGAGATCCATCCGGGCCCCGGTCAGTGACGCCCGGTAGATGACCGAGCCGTCCTGCCCTTCGCCTACATCGAGGAGGACCTGATCGCCCGCCGGGTGCAGCAGTTGTTGCCCGCCGTGCCCGACGGTCTGCAGATCCGCCTGTGCGATGACCGCTCCGGTCTCGGCGTCCAGGGCGACCCACTGGTCGGGGCGGTTACGGCCGGCCATGGCGTCAGGCCGGTAGACCCACACCACAAGTTCGTTCAACGACAGGACACAACCGGGTCGGTGTCCGTGCCGCTGATCCGACTGTGGCTCGAAGTGCGACCGCCAGGCCTCGGCCCCGTCTGCCGTCATGCAGACGACTGCGTTGAGGGTCGCGTAGTAGGAGCGCTGAAGGCCGGCGGTAACGGCGTGGTCGACGACCACGTCATCGGGGGACGGCCGATAGTCCATGACCGGCGACAGCACGCCCCTGGCATCGGTGGCCAGGTCATACGCGCAGATGCGTCCGTCAACGAGCCGCGTGATTATCTGCCGGGGAGGAGGGGATTGATCCACGCCTCGGAGGTTAGCGTTCCAGCGGATCTTCGGCACGGGGTCGACCACCGGCTCCCGGCGGCCAGCCGAGGAGGAAGCTGCCGACCCGGGCAACCACACTGGACCCCTGCATGCTCGTTCCGCGTGGCCGCCTGGACACGCCGCCTATCGCGATGACCAGGGAATGCGTTTCTGCCGGCCGACAGGGCGGACATCGACAAGATCGAAGCCGTCCTCGTGGCGTACGAGATGTTGGATCTGGCCCAGGCCGGAGTCGCGGACCAACCCGACCCACCCTTGGGTCGTCGCGTGTCTAAGAAGCCACCCGACGACGTCCATCGTCAGTCCGAAGTCGTCCTCGTGGACGCAGGTCCGGACGGTCAGGGCCCACGGTTCGCCGCCGTCCGGATTCGGCCTGTCCACGGCACGGACCAGCAGGGAGACATCGGCCCCGTCGAACGAGTGACTGGCCGAACCACCGGCGAAGGCCTGCCAAGGACCGCCCCATGACTCCCAGTCGGTCGACTTCAGCTCTGCCGGCATGTCCGCCTGCCCCAGGAGCCACCTCAGTTCCAGAAGTACCGGCTCGGGCAGGTCCGGCGGCAGGTCCACCGTCAGGAACAAGTCGTAGTAGTCACTCACACCAGGGACCCTAGTCCCAGCCGCCGACGGCACTCTGCGGGCCTGACAGACTCCCAACGGAGCCCCGTGCTGTCGGTGCCGTTCGTGGACCGTCCTCCACCTGCCGAACCTCTCCGGCAAGCCGAGTGACTCGGAACCAAAGATTGTCGAACGCCCCCATATTGCCGTGTGCCCTGATGCGCTACATGTGATCCGGAGCTCGGTTTCCGAGAGGGTGGGTTGCACATGAGCACGGATTTCCGGCGTGCCGCCAGGCCGGCGGCGGAAGCGTTCGTGCGGGCCGCTATCGGGCAGGTACTCGTCGTCGGATGGGCTCTTTCAGGGGCTTGGGACGCTGTAGAAGCAGGCCGGAACGCTGCCAGCGGCAATGGCCCGATGACCAGGGAAGAAGTGATCGCGCTGATCCGCTCGCTCCCGCGGGCGGAGTACGAGCAGATCGTGGACCGTGAGCTGTCTGTGGCCGAGGGCAGTATTCGGGGATTGAGCCCGGCCGAGCTGCTGGCGGTACGACGGCAACTCGTCGAGTTGCCCGCGACCTAGTACTCCAGCCGTAGATCGTGATCTTGCTGCTCGGGGCCGGTGCAGAGACGGCTGGGGCCACCGTTGATCATCGTGAGTTGTGTCGACAAACGAAGATCACGCGGTGGCCGCAGGTCACAGCGTAGTACCTGCCCGATGGCGGTCGATGTTCGACCAGCTGACGGGCCGTATCGCAGGCCGGTTCACACGGGTCGAACCGCGCCGCCGGGCAAGGGCGCTGGTCCTTGGCCTGCTGTCGGACCTGCCGAGGAAGAACTGCTGGACCCTGGCCGAGCACGCGGGCGATGCCACCCCGGACGGCATGCAGCACCTGCTGCATCGCGCGAAGTGGGACGCAGACGCGGTCCGCGACGACGTGCGCGCCTACGTGGTCGAGCACTTGGCCGACGACGAGGCCGTGCTGGTGGTCGACGAGACCGGCGACCTGAAGAAGGGCGCCGCCACGGTCGGCGTCCAGCGTCAATACACCGGTACTGCCGGGCGGATCGAGAACTCCCAGGTCGCCGTCTACCTCGTCTACTCTGCCGCCCGCGGGCACGCCGCGATCGACCGCGCCCTGTACGTGCCGCGCTCGTGGACCGACGACCCCGGCCGCTGCCGGGCCGCCGGCATCCCCGACAACCTCGCCTTCGCAACCAAGCCGGTCCTGGCGGCCCGGATGATCGGCCGGGCGCTGGACGCGGGAACGCCCGCCGGCTGGGTCGCGGTCGACGAGGTCTACGGCGACAACCCGCACCTGCGGGCCGCACTCGAACACCGCCGGACCGGCTACGTCCTGGCAGTCTCCAGCACCCACCAAGTCTCCACCGCCGCAGGGACGTTCCCAGCCAAGACCATCGTGGCGAAGATCCCCAAGCGGGCCTGGCAGCGGCGCTCGGCAGGAGCGGGCGCCAAGGGCGAGCGGTACTACGACTGGGCCCAGGCCGACATCCATGGCCCCGCCGACCAGCCCGGGCACTGGTGGCTGCTGATCCGCCGCAACCAGCGAAGCGGTGAACTCGCCTTCTTCCGCTGCCTTTCACCGCGTCCCGTCCCGCTGACCGACCTGATCCGGGTGGCCGGACGGCGCTGGACGGTCGAGGAGACGTTCCAGGCTGGCAAGGGCCTGGCAGGGCTGGACGAGCACCAAGTCCGCCGCTGGACCTCCTGGCACCGCTGGGTCTCCCTCGCGATGCTCGCCCACGCCTTCCTCGCCGTCACCGCGGCCGCCGAACGCCCCGGCCACCCGTCCTCGACGACCTGATCCCCTTGACCTGCAACGAGCTCCAGCGTCTGTTCACCACCATGACCAGCCAGGCCCACGACCTCGCGCACCGACTCCGCTGGTCGTACTGGCGCCGCCGCCACCAGGCCCGCGCACGCAGGTCTCACTACCAACGGCAAGCGGTCACCCAGCTGTGACTGAACGCTGTAGTTGGCCCGTCTGGCCATGTAGGTGCTCAGCCGACTTGCCATGCAGACCGGGCCCGGCCCAGAAGCTAGCGGCCGACGGTGCTCCAATCGGCGGGGGCGGGCGGCACCGAACGGCCTGCGGCGTGTTCGCGGAGGCGTCGGGTCAGTTCCGGCAGGTCGTAGGCGGGGAAGCTCACCTGGAGGAGGCGCAGGCCGAAGTGCGATGGTTGGTCCTCCTGGAACATCGCCGCGTCCATCGGCTTGATCTTCACATCCCAGGCGTCCGGGGCGGCCCAGTGAGTCATCCGCACGTAGAAGGCGTCTCGCGGGCCGGCGTTCGCCGCGGCCGAGAGGAAGGCGAGGCCGCTTTCGACCGGGAAGTCGATGAGCATCCAGCCACGGCGGGACTCCACCCACTCCGCCATGTGCGGCAGCTTCTCCGGCCAGTCCGCGTTGCTCTCTGCCAGGTCCTGGCAGCAGGTGAACGTGTCGAGGCCGCACTCCCAGATCGCCTGGATCGTGGGTGCGAGCTGTTCGTCGATTTGGGCATGGCGGCTACCCACCCGGACGAGAACGGTCCGATGCGTTCCTTCGTAAGACGTCATCGCAGGAGCATAGAAGCGGGGCACGACATCAAGGCAGGCGGAGCCCCAGGCAGCTTGGGCCGCTCCCCAGGCCGACTGGAGCGCACACCGGCCATGAAGATCACGATCTACGGCTGGAGTACTAGGCGCAGGACCTACCGGCTGGCGGCCGCTCACCTCGGTCGTGCGGCGACTTCACAGTCGTAGATATTCTGCTGGCAATTGCCGATTCGGCTGCCCGTTGCTCACCCGCCGTTCACGACACCCCTGAACAGTCGGCGCGAATCCATGTAGCAACCACACACCATGATGAGGGCACATGTGTCTTGACGGACATTGCGAGCACGAGGTGGACGTCCTCCACGTCGAGCAGAGCGACGAAGCGACGAGCGCGCCCGGACGCCGCCGCTTCCTGGCCGCGGCTGCCGTCGGTGCCGCGGCGCTCACCCTCGAGTCGGTCTCCTTCGCGCAGAGTGCCGGCGCGGCGGTGCAGAGCACGCCGCCGCAGACAGGCGAAGTGACCCGCACCATCAGCGGACATCTGGACACCGGCGTGGCGGACTTCGTCTACCTGCCGGTCGAAGTACCGAAGGGCGTGCAGAAGATCTCCGTGTCGTATTCCTACGACAAGCCGGCCGTCCCCTCCGGCACGCCGGGCAATTCGTGTGACATCGGCATCTTCGACGAGCGCGGTATCGCACTCGGCGGCCGCGGCTTCCGCGGATGGTCCGGTGGCTCCCGAACCTCGTTCGAGATCAGCAACAGCGAGGCCACGCCGGGATATCTCCCCGGACCCGTCGGCCACGGCACCTGGCACATCGTGCTGGGTCCCTACCAGGTGGCACCGCAGGGACTGAACTACCAGGTGCAGATCACCCTGACGTACGGCCCGGACGGTCCCGCCGCCCCTCGCCACTACCCGCCGCAGCGTGCCAAGGGACGCGGCCGTGCCTGGTACCGCGGCGACTGCCACCTGCACACGGTCCACTCCGACGGCAAGCGCCAGCCCGCGGAGGTGGCGACGGGAGCGCGCGCCGCCGGCCTGGACTTCATGGTCTCCACCGACCACAACACCTCGTCCGCCCATGCCGTGTGGGGCGACTACGCCGATTCGGACCTTCTGATCATCACCGGTGAGGAGGTCACCACCCGCAACGGACACTGGCTGGCTCTGGGCCTGCCCGCCGGCGACTGGATCGACTGGCGCTACCGCACCCGTGACGACGCGTTCCCCCGCTTCGCGCGTAAGGTGCGCCGCGGCGGCGGTCTCGTGGTTCCGGCTCACATGTACTGCGCCTACGTCGCGAGCCAGTGGAAGTTCGGCTTCGACGACGCCGACGCCACCGAGGTGTGGACCGGCCCGTGGACGTACGACGACGAGCACGCCATCAGCACCTGGGACCAGAAGATCGGCGAGGCCGTCCGCTCGGGCGGGCGGTGGATCCCCGCCATGGGCAACAGTGACGCGCACAGCGAACCGCAGGTGATCGGCCTGCCGCACAACGTCGTCCTCGCCGAGGACTTGAGCACCGACGCCGTCATGGACGGTATCCGCGCGGGACACAGCTGGATCGCGGAGTCCTCGGCCGTCCAGCTCACGTTCACCGCCAGCGGGAACGCGCGCCAGGCCGGTATCGGTGAAACGCTGACGGTACCCGCCGAAACCCCCGTGGACATCCGGCTGGACGTCAAGGGCGTCCCCAACGGCACCGTCCGCTTCATCACGGACGAGGGCCAGATGCACCAGGAGTCCGTGAACGCCGCGGGCGAAGGCACGGTGGTGTGGCGTACGACGGCCTCCCTGGCCGCCTACGTCCGCGCCGAAGTGCGTCACCCGATGGCGAACGGGTCGCCGGGACAGGGCAACACGATGGGCGACGCCCTGATGTTCGGCCCCATGGCCGCCCTCACCAACCCCATCTTCCTTACGCCGGACCGTCACTGACGGACCACGGGACTACGGCCCACGGAGTTCACCGGCACGGTTTCGACAGCGGCGAGCACCCGCGCCGGGCGTCGCGAGGGCTCTGCGAGCGGTTCCGCTCGCAGAGCCCGCCAGCGGAAGATCACCCCAAGCAGGGCAACTATCAGAGGTCACGCGACCGTACGTGCACGTGGCCGGCGAGGGGGTAGGCGGGCGGTGCCGCGGGCAGCAGCGCTGTCAGCTCGTACCGGCTCTTCTGGGCGACACGGCAGGACGCCGTGTTGTCCGCCTGATGCAGGAGTTCAAGACGGGTCAGCCCGTCACGGGGGAAGGCGGTGAAGGCCCAGTCCGTCAGCGCCAGCAGTGCCCGGGGCGCCACTCCCCGGCCGCGTGCGTGCGCCGCGGTCCAGTAGCCGACCTCGGCGTGCGGCGCGCGCAAGGTGACGTTCTTGAGGACCACGTGGCCTGCCAGCCGCGCCTCGGCGCCGGCGGCCTGGGATTCCACGACGGCGAATCCGAAGCGGTGGCCCGTCTCCCATCCCTGCTGCTGGTCCTGAATCCACTGTGCCGCGCTCGCCTCGTCGTTCACAGCTGAGCTCGTCCAGCGGCGCATGGCCTCGTCGCGGTACAGCCCGACCAGGTCAGCAGCGTCTGCCGGGCGCCAGGGGCGCAGTATGAGAGCGGGGCCTGCCGGTGTGGCGTCCGCTTCCAGTCGTACGGTGCTCTTGCCCATGCGGTGTCCGCCTCCAGTGGTGCAGAGATCCTGTTTCCCGGTCGAGGGTACGAACCCGCCGCGGTCCGCGCACGAGTCGGGCTGTGCAGCGGGGCGCTGGGGCCGTTGCCTCAGCGGGCTGCCCGTGCCCGCAAGGCCGTGACCGACCAGTCGAGTTCAGGACGAACTCGTGGTCCTCCTTGCCGGTGCCCAGCGCGTACGAACTGCCGCGGCCGGCCACGACGGTGACGGGGGTGCCCCTGACGGTCGAGTTCTCGCCCACCGTCCGGCCGAACATGATCACGTTGTCCAGCCACGCCTTGAGCGTGGACGGGATCGTGTAGTTGTGCATCGGCGCGCCGAGGACCACCGCGTCGGCCTGCTCCAGTTCCGCGAGCAGCCGCGAACGGACGCCCCACGCGTCGGCGTTGCCCCGTAGGGCCGGGTGCACCGACGGGTCGACATGTGCCTCGGCGGTGATTGCGGGACCGGGTCGGCGGACAGGTCTCGGTAGATCACCGTCCCTTCCGGGAACCGTGCTTCCCAGGTGTCACGGAAGGCCCCGGTCACGACACGGGAGGTGGAGGAACCGGAGGGGAGCACGGATGAGTCGATGTGCAGCAGCGTGGTCAAGGGACACCTACTCGCAGGGGTACGGAGGTCGGGGAGCCGGCGCCCCGGCTGGGCGGCCGACGAGGCGCGGGGCACCGCCCCGGCTTCAACTCCAGGGCCGGGGGCGCAGGACGCCTTCCGGGTCGTAGCGCTTCCACAGGTCGCGCACGCGGTCGCCGGTCATGCCCGGGTAGGCCTGCTGGAACGTCGCCCTGCTGGGGCCGGACTCGAAGTTGACGTAGGCGCCGTCGACGTGCGGAGCGAGATGCGCCCAGCCGGCGGCGAGCCGGTCCTTGTCGTGCGGCGGGAACGCCGAGGCGACGAGGAGGACGTTCTGGTGGCGGTGCGCGAACGCCGTGGCGGCGGGGTCGAGATCGTGGGTCGCGCCGCCGAGCGACCGCAGCTGCACGAGAACCGGGTCCGCCGCGGTCGTGGCACGCACCAGAGCGCGCGCCGCGTCCCGGGACATGCCGGTGAGCATGCCGTTGGTGGTGCTCGACGGCATCTGCGCCGCGTTGGTGTGGAGATGAGCCGTGGGCACGAGGTCGGGGTAGCGGACCATCTGCGCCTGCTGGACCGCGACTTCGCCGATCTCCAGCAGCGGCGCCAGGAACCGCTGGGCGGTCCTGTGGTCGTCGGATGCCACGACGGCGCTGATCAAGGCGGCCGCGGTGGCACCCTGTGAGGCCAGCACCACCGCCGTCGACAGCTCGCGCGGGTCCCTGGTGGTGACGTCCGCCCAGCGCCGCAGGGTCTCCCCCGCCGGATCCACGGCGGCGACCAGCTGGGCGTAGCCGACCGCGCCGAGTTCCATGGCCTCGATCTCGAAGGCGACCGCGATCCCGGCCCCCGCCCCGGCTCCGCGCATCACCCACAGCAGGTCGGGATCGGTCTCGGCGTCGGCGCGTACGACCGTTCCGTCGGCGAGGACCACGTCGACGGCCCGGATGCGGTCGACCGTGAGCCCGTACCGCCGTACCAGCCAGCCGACCCCGCCGCCGGTGGCGATGCCTCCGACTCCCACGTTGCCGTGGTCGCCGGAGCCGATGGCGAGGCCGCGCGGGGCGAGCGTCTGGGCCACCCGGGCCCAGCGCGCGCCCGTCTCGGCCCGGACCAGCCGGGCCCGGCGGTCGAGGACGTCGACCCGGTGCAGTGCGCCGAGGTCGAGGACGAGCCCGTCGTCGTTGGTGCCGGTGCCGGCCAGACCATGGTCGCCGCTGCGGACGGCCACCCAGAGCCCTGCCTCGTGCGCGGTCCGCAGTGCCGCCGCGATGTCGTCCGTGGACTCGGGCAGCACCACGGCGGCCGGCCGGCCCACCGTCGTGTAGGTGGACCGCAGGCGCGGGTAGCGCTTGTCGTCAGGCGTGACGATCTTGCCCGCGAGCTGGGCGGGCGCGGCGCGGCGGAGGTTCTTCACCGGGCGCTCCGGATCGCTTCGACGCGCTCGCGCACCTCCGGGACGACCTCGCGGGCGAACAGGGCGACCTGCCGCTCCGGTTCGGCCGCGGGCCAGAGGACGAAGGTGTCGAAGCCGAGGTCGACGGTCCATCCTGTGAGGGTGTCCACCCAGCGCGCGACGTCGCCGACGAGTCCGGGGCCGCCCGCGCGGCCGCCGATCGCGCCGATCACGTTGTAGACGCGCCGCAGCGTGCGGGGGTCACGGCCGGCCGCGGCGGCCGCCTCGTCGATGATCTCCTGCCGGGAGGGCACCTCGTGTGGCGTGACATAGATGTTGAGGGGGAGATCCAGCCGTCCGCGTACCGCCCGGTGACGGTCAGCATGCGGCGCTTCTGGGCGCCGAGCCACACTCCGACGGGCTGGGGCGGGTTCGGCCCCGGCTGGTAACCGCCGATGGAGTGGTATGGGCTGTGGTGCCGGACGACCTCGCCGTTCAGCGCCCTGTGCAGCAGTTCGACGGACTCCTCGGCGAAGGCCACCATGTCGGGGCCGCGTCGCGCCGGACCGCCCATGGAGGCGATGGCATCGGGTATGCCGCCCCCGCCGACACCGAGCCGGACCCGCCCGCCCGTGAGCACGCTCAACGACGCGGCGGCCTTGGCGAGCATCACCGGCGGCCGGAGCTGGAGGTCCGCGACGTCCGTGACGAAGACGATGCGTTCCGTCAGGGCCGAGAGGTGCGAGATCAGCGTCCAGGCGTCCAGGTGGTCCGGCTGGTAGGGATGGTCCTGGACGGCGAGGTGGTCCAGGTCCAGGCGCTCCGCGGTCTGCGCGAGCTGCCGGGTCTGCGCCCACGACCCGGCGACCGGGGCAAGGCTCAGACCGAAGGAGAGGGGACGTCGGTAGTCGCACGAAGCGTGACGGCTCCCGGAGCACCGACCGACCGGCTGACCTCCGCGGCCTGCGGGGCCTGCGCAGACCGCGCGGCCTGCGCGGACTGCTGACTGCTGACTGCTGACTGCTGACTGCTGACTGCTGACTGCTGACTGCTGACTCAGAGCATCAGCTGGTCGATGGTGAACGGAAGCGACCTCAGACGGCGGCCCGTCGCGTGGTGCACGGCGTTGCCGATGGCCGCGGCGAGCCCGACCAGACCGACCTCGCCGACCCCCTTGGTGCCGACCTCGGTCGCCCGGTCGGACCCGCCGCAGAAGATGACCTCCACGTCAGGGATGTCCGCGTTCACCGGCACCAGGTAGTCGCCGAACGTGGCGTTGGCGATGCGTCCCGTCCCCGCGTCGGTCACGGTCTCCTCGAAGATCGCCTGGCTGATGCCTCCGACGGTGCCGCCGACGATCTGGCTGGTGGCGGTCTTCTCGTTGAGAATGCGGCCGCCGTCGATCGCCGACACGACGCGCGCGACACGCAACAGCCCGAGTTGCGGGTCGATGCGCACCTCGACGAACTTGGCACCGAAGGCACCGGCGGTGGCCATGCCGAGCCGCTGGGCGTCGGGCGGTGTGCTGCGGCCGTCCGCGCTGAGTTCCTCCAGGCCGTGACGGGCGAGGATGTCGGCATAGGACTCACCGGCGCCGGGATCGTCGACGAGGTGCAGGCGGCCGTCGGTCACCTGCACCCCGTCCGGCTCCGCGCCTCGCAGCGGGGAGGCGTCGTCGTCCCGCACCACGTCGAGGAACTCCCCGACGAGGTTGCGGCAAGCCGTGTGAATGGCGTTCGCCAGAGCCCCGGTCAGCCCGGACCCCCCGGCCTGCGGGGCGTAGGGCATGTCGGAGTCGCCGAGGTCGAAGCGGACCCTCCCGATGTCCAGGCCCAGGAGTTCGGCCGCCAGCTGTGTCATGACCGTGTACGTGCCGGTGCCGATGTCCGTGGCGGCGCTGCGCACATAGGCCGATCCGTCGCGGCGCAGCGACCCCCGCGCCTGGCAGGGCATCTGGTAGAAGGGGTACGACACACTCGCCAGGCCGTAGCCGACCAGCCACCGGCCGTCGCGCAGGGAGCCGATCCCCGGCGTGCGGCGGGACCAGCCGAACCTCTCGGCGCCCTCGGTGTAGCACTCCCGCAGGGCGTTGCTCGACCACGGCAGGCCGAGCACGGGGTGGGTCTCGGCGAAGTTCCGCAGGCGGAGTTCGAGCGGGTCGATGCCGAGGGTGTGGGCCAGTTCGTCGATCGCGGATTCGAGGGCGAAGTTCCCCTGTGCCTCCGCGGGTGCGCGCATCGATCCCGGACACGGGATGTTGAGCCGGGCCTGCCGGTCGCGAGTCACGACGTTGGGGCAGGCGTAGGACACCGCCGAGCACAGGGAGACCGGCTCGTAGTCGTCGTCCGCCATCGCCACCGAGGAGAGGCCGTGGTGCTCGATGGCGACCAGGTCACCGGCCGAGGTGGCGCCGATCCTGATGTGCTGGACGCTGTTGGGGCGGTGGCCGACCGAGGTGAACATCTGCGGGCGCGTCAGCACCAGTTTGACCGGGTGCTTCACCTCGCGTGCCGCCAGGACGGTCAGCACCGTGTGCGACCACACCCGCAGTCCGGCGCCGAAGCCGCCGCCCACGAAGGGCGCGAGGACCCGGATGCCGCTCTCGGGGATGCCGAAGATCCGGGCGATCGAGGTGCGGACGTTGTGGGGCCACTGGGTGGAGTCGTGGATGGTGACGGAGTCGCCGTGCCAGGAGGCGATCGTGGTCATGAGTCCGAGCGGGTTGTTGGTGTTGTCCGGGGTGCTGTAGTCCCCCTCGACCACCACGTCGGCCCGGTCGAAGCCCGCGGCCACGTCTCCGCGCGCGGTGTCCAGCCCCCACGGGTTCTCGACGATCTCCGCCCGTGGGTCCCGGACGTCGAGGAGCGGATCGGCGGGTTCGTACGTCACCCGCACGAGGGAGGCGGCGTGCCGGGCCCGCTCCGGGCTGTCCGCGACGACGACGGCGATGTGCTGCCCGTAGTGCAGGATCCGGTCGTCCTGCAGCGGGGCCGGCGGGGACTGCCCGAGCAGTGTCATGGGTCCGCGTTCCAGCCGGGGCGCCGTCAGGTGCGTGATGACGGTGATGACGCCCGGGGCCGCCTGTGCGGCGGAGGCGTCGATGCCGCGGATGCGTCCGGCCGCGATCGTGCTGCCCACCAGGGCTGCGTGTACCAGGCCGGGGTAGCTGAAGTCGTTGGGGTAGTGCGCGGTCCCCGTGGTCTTCAGGGGGGCGTCCACCCGGTCGAGGCCCGCTCCGACGGAGGTGGGGGTGGCGAGGGTCGTCATGGGTGGCCTCCCGTGACGGTTTCGAGAGCGCGGACGAGTGTGCGTTTGGCCAGCTCGACCTTGAACGCGGTTCCCGGCAGGGTCCTGGCGCCCTTCAGGGCGGCCTCCGCGGCCGTCCTGAAGTTCTCGCCGCTCGCGCGGCAGCCGCGCAGCACGCTCTCCGCGCCCCAGGCTCGCCAGGGGATCGTGCCCACACCGCCCAGCGCCACCCGGGCTTCGGTGATCATGTCGCCGTCGACTTGAACGGCCACGCCCGCGGACGTGAGGGCGAACTCGTAGGAGACGCGGTCGCGCACCTTCAGATAGTGGGACCGGGTCCCTTCGGGAAGGAGGGGGATCTCGACCTCGGTGATCAGCTCACCGTGCCTCAGCATGTTCTCGACGTCGGGTGTGGTCCCGGGCGGGAGGTAGAACTGCGTCAGCGGGACGGAACGCGGGCCGTCCTCGCCCTGCACTCGGACGACCGCGTCGAGTGCCACCAGCGGGACGGCGAGGTCCGAGGCGTGCAGGGCGATGCAGTGCGCGCTGGTGCCGAGGATCGCGTGCATGCGCTGGGCGCCGGTGATCGCGGCGCACCCCGATCCCGGGTTCCGCTTGTTGCACGCGGCGACCGCCGGATCCCTGAAGTAGCGGCACCGGGCGCGCTGAAGCAGGTTGCCGCCGATGGTGGCCATGTTCCTCAGCTGCGTCGACGCGCCGAGCAGCAGGGCCTCCCGGACGAACGGGAGCCGTTCGTCCAGGACCGGGTCCGCGGCGAGCTCCTCCATCGTGGTCAGCGCCCCGACGTGCACCGACGTGGCCGTGTGCATGATTCCCCTGAGCGGCAGCCTCGTGATGTCGACGAGGCGCTCGGGACGAAGGACGCCGTCCTTCATCAGGTCCAGCTGGGTCGTCCCGCCGGCGAGGTACGACGCGTGCCGGTCGCGGGACACGGTCGCGACAGCTTCGTCGGCGGCGGAAGCGCGCACGTACTCAAAGGGATCCATCGTTTCCCTCCGACGCGACCTCGCGGATCGCCGCGCGAATGTTGGGATACGCCCCGCAGCGGCAGATGTTGCCGCTCATGAACTCACCCACGTCCTCCTCGCTGCGGGCCCGGCCCTCGGCTATCAGGGCGACGGCGGACATGATCTGCCCGGGGGTGCAGTAGCCGCACTGGAAGGCGTCGTGCCGCGCGAACGCCGCTTGCATCGGGTGCGGCTCGTCGTTGTCGGACAGCCCCTCGATGGTGGTGATCTCCTGCCCGTCGTACTGGGCGGCCAGTGCCAGGCAGGCGACGATGCGCTTTCCCTCGACGAGGGTGGTGCAGGCGCCGCAGGCACCCTGGTCACAGCCCTTCTTGGCGCCGGTGAGACCGAGGTGGTCGCGCAGCGCGTCGAGGAGTGTCACTCGTGCATCGATCCGCAGGCGATAGACATCGCCGTTGACGTGCAGAGTGACGTCCACATCGGGAATGCCGGAAGCTGCCTGTCCGGGGCGCGCCGTGGTCTCGAAGTACTTCATAGCGCCTCAGTTCTTCGATCCAGCCCAGAGGGAACGCCTCACCGTCCGGAGCGGTATCTGTCCGATATTAAAACCGGATCGGCCTGTTCGCCTGCCTGGAGGTGCGGGCCTCTTCCCGAGGCGAAAACGCTCCCTGCTCCGGCGGTCCGGCTCCGTCCTCTCGGGGCTCGTCGTGGAACACGTCCGCGCGCCCCTGCCGATCAGGGTGCGGGATTCCGTCTCTGCTTCACGAGCTCCACGAACACATAGGGGTGGCCTGAATAGGGGCGGCATCCTATGCAAATCCTTCCCTGGCTGGCCGCCCGCCTCCGACAGACGATTGGACTACTCACCACCGGAACTCATCGTGACGGAGACTTCCCATGACTGTTTGGTTCATCACCGGCGCCTCCCGTGGCTTCGGCCTGGAAATCGCCCGCCAGGCACTGGAACGGGGCGACAAGGTCGTGGCCACCGCACGCCGTCCCCGTGAGATCGAGCAGGCGCTCACCGGCCACGGGGACCGGCTGCTCGCCGTCCCGCTGGACGTCACCGACGAGGCACAGGCAGCCGCCGCGGTACGGTCCGCCATGGACGCGTTCGGGGCGATCGACGTACTGGTCAACAATGCGGGACGCGGAGTCCTGGGCGCGGTCGAGGAGACCTCGGACGCCGCCGCTCGCGGCGTCTTCGACACCAACGTCTTCGGGCTTCTCAACGTCACCCGGGCCGTGCTTCCCGTCATGCGAAAGCAGCGGAGCGGCCGCGTCCTCAACCTGAGTTCCATCGGCGGCTTCAGGGCGGCGGCCGGCTTCGGGGTGTACTGCTCGACGAAGTTCGCGGTCGAGGGTCTGTCCGAGGCCCTCCAGGACGAGGTCTCGCCGTTGGGGATCAAGGTGACGGTCGTCGAGCCCGGATACTTCCGGACCGACTTCCTCGACGGTTCCAGCCTGCACGTCGAGGAGCGGGTCATCTCCGACTACGAGATGTCGGCCGGCGCGGTCCGCGGGGCCGTTCCGGGCCTCAACCACGCCCAGCCCGGGGACCCAGTGAAGGGCGCCACCGCGATCCTGGAACTCGCCGACGCGGCGGCGCCACCGCTGCGCGCGCAGCTCGGCAGTGACTGCGCGGAGGCCATGAAACAGAAGGTCGCGGATCTCGCCGCGGAGGCGGAGGCCTGGCGGTACCTCGCGCTGTCGACGGATCATGACGACGTCGCCGTTCGCGCATGATCCCCTCACGACCGGCGCAGGGGGTTCAGGGATGACCCGGGAGTGTTCGGCCCCAGAGTGTTCAGAGGTGTTCGATGGCGCAGCTGAGTGAATACCTGCGGGCGTGCCGGGCCCGGGTCAGCGCCGAGGAGTTGGGGCTTCCGGCGGTCGGCCGTCGCAGGGTGCCGGGACTACGCCGGGAGGAACTGGCCGCTCTCGCCGGGGTCAGCGTGGACTACATCGTGCGCCTCGAACAGGGGCGCGTGAGATCCGCTTCGCCTTCGGTTCTCCTCGCGCTGGCCGAAGCCCTGCGCCTGCAACCGGACGAGAGGGAGTACCTTCTGCGACTCGCCGACGACGACGCGGCTGTCGCCGGCAAGGTGGCGCAGACGGCACCGAAACGCCGGCAGGTGTCGTCCGCGACGCGGGTGCTGCTGGACGATCTGGTCAACGCCCCGGCGCTGCTCCTCGGGCGGCGCATGGACGTCCTCGCCTGGAACAAGCTGGGGGCGGCGCTGTTCACGGACTTCGGCGAACTGCCGTCGCGGCAGCGGAACCACATCTGGCTGACCTTCCTGGACCCCCGGGTCCGGGGGCTGTACGCGGACTGGCCGAAGGTGGCGCGGGAGTGTGTCGCGTACTTGCGCATGGACGCCGTGCGCTACCCGGACGATCCCGAACTCGCGCAGCTCGTCGGCGAACTGTCCTTGAAGGACAAGGACTTCGGCACCTGGTGGTCCGATCACCGTGTACGGGCCCAGCGGCAGGGGCGCAAGAGGTTCAGCCACCGGGTCGCAGGCGAACTCGAACTCGACTTCCAAGTGCTCGATGTCCGGGGCGGAACCGATCAGTCGCTTCTGGTCTACACCGCCGATCCCGGCTCCCACTCCGCCGAGGCCCTGGCCTTCCTGACCAGTTGGTCCGCGGCTCAGACACCCGAGAGCCGGCCGGGGCACAGCCACGACAGGGAGAGCCGAGCCTGACCGCACGGCGGTGACCGCGTCCGCGAGGCGCACCGGGACTGCTTCAGCGTAGAGGCGTTCCCGGCTCGGTGTGTCCGGACTTCTTCCCGAAGCGGGGCGTCGCGGGCCGCCGGAGGACGCCGTACCAGTAGGCCAGTGCGAGTTCCCGGGCCACCTCCGCGTCGGCCGCGCCCTCCACACCGGCGACTTGCCGTGCGATGACGTGGCCGCCGCCCCGTACGACGGCTTTCGCGGCCAGGCGGGGATCGACGTCGGGCGCCATGCGGCCGGCGTCCTGTTCCTCTTTCATGAGTCTGATCGTGTTCTCGATGAACTGGTTCTGGTACTCGTCCCACGCGTCTCGCACCGCCGGGTCGTACGCGGCCACCTCGTGGATGGCGGACAGCAGAGTGCTGTACTTCCGGTAGTGCTCCAGGATCTGTTCGTATATGCGCACCAAGCCGTCCAGTCCCCCGTCAGGACCCGTCGGGCGCCAGGATCCCGCGATGGCGTAGCTCTCACGCTTGAGCGTGACGCTCAGGCGAAGCAGCACGTCCACTTTGTCGCGGAAGTAGAGATAGAACGTCGAGCGGGAGATTCCCGCCGACTGGGCGATGTGCTCCACGCTCAGCTCGGTGTAGGTCGCACCTTCCCGGAGATGCTCGTCGATGACCGCGAGAATCCGCTGCTCAAGAACGGCCCGTCGGTCCGAGGCGTTGGAAGGTCGTCGCGTCGTGGAAGCCATGTCGTCGTCCAATGGTCGCCCGCCCCAGCGCTCCGGCCGGCTCATCTCCGGTCGAGCGAGGATGCGGTCCATGGGGTTTCGAGCAGAAGAGAAGTGAGCTCGTGCGGCATGGACAGGAAGGGTGAGTGGCTCCTCACCAGGCGTGTGACGCGACCCGTTCTCGCCGCCAGTTTCTCCTGGAGTTGTGCCGGTAGCGCCTGGTCGTGCTCGCACACGATGTATATCGAGGGTATGTCACGCCGGCCGACCGCGGTCACGACGTCGCTGAAGGATCCCGCGCTCTGCGGCACCAGTCGGTCGACGGCGTCCTCGGCCTCCGCGGCACAGAGGTCGCCGTAGAAGACCTCCCGAAGGTTTTCGGGAACGGGTTCGGAATCGTGTCGACCGGGCTGATGTCGGCGAGAGCCTCATGGGTTTCCACGGTGTTCAGCCGACACCTGTGTGCCGGGGATGCCACCGTGGGAGTGGGCGAGTACGACAACCGGTCCGTCCACGGACGCGAGCGCGTCCTTCACGACGGCCGCGTCCTGTGCAAGCCCGCTGGTCCCGCCCGAACTCGGGAGGCGGATAGTGCCTCCGGAAGCGGCGGAAGACTCCCGGACACGGTGTCCAACACCTCGTCCGACAGCAGGCATGTCGGATCCTGGGTGACACTTCGGCGGTGCCGCCCGCATGGCATGCGCCACTCCTCACCGCGTCCGCCGGCACCGATCCGCGCCACTCGCTCCGCCCGGTCCCCGGATGCCCCGCCCACCGACGTTTGCCATGCTGAATTGGCCGGGGTATGGAAGGAAGTGGCTGATGTGAGCGCCACAGAGGAGACACCGCGACATCCGCCCGAGTCCGGCTCCAGAACGGCTGACGTGGTCGTCGATCAGTACGGCGTGATCGCGAGATGGAGTGCGGCGGCGGAACGGTGTCTGGGCTTCACTGCCTCGGAAGTCGAGGGCGAGGCGGCCGGCGACCTCCTGGCCTCTCGGCAGGAAGGGCGGCCGGACGAGCCCGACCGTCTGCGCCGGGGCCGGGAAGCACCGGTGGCCCTTCGCTGCCGCGACGGCCGCACCGCGGCCTTTCAGGTACGTATCTGCCCGGCCGCCGAACCTCCCGGTTGCTGGAACGTGGTCCTGACCCCCATGACCGAGATGTCCGAGGCGCGGGCGGTGGACGACGCCGTCCTCGACGCCCTGTTCAACCGCTCCCCCACGAGTCTTTGCGTGTACGACCCGGAACTCAGACTACGACGCTTCAATCCGGCGGCACGGGGGATGCCAGGCGTCTTCGGCGAGGACTCCATCGGCCGGACACCTTTCGAAATCTGGCCGGAGTCGAACGCCGATGCTTTTGAACACGACATGCGGCGCGTTCTGGAGACCGGCGTCCCGCGGATCGACTTCGAGAAGCGGGGCCGCCCGCCGGACGATCGCGAGCACGAACGCGTGTTCAGGAATTCCATTTTCCGACTGGAGGATTCCTCGGGCCGTGTCCTGGGCCTGGCGACCACCGCGGTGGAGATCACCGAGCAGCGCCGCGCCGAACAGCAGATCGCTCTGCTCACGGAGGCCAGCTCGGTGATCGGCACGTCGTTGGACGTGATGGAGACCGGTCAGCAGCTGGCGAACATCAGCGTGCCCCGCCTCGCGGACGCCATCACGATCGATCTGTTCGCCCCGGTCCTTGCGGGGGAAGACCCCGCTGCCGCGTCGCCCGCTCCCACGGCGAAAGACCTCCTGAGAGTGGGCATGCGCTTCGCCTGCGACCGATTCGACCTCACGAAGACCGGCCGCCCGGGATTCCCCTACCCGTCCTCGGTGGCCTCGCTGGTCCGCACCCCCGAGCCGCGGCTGGGAGTCACCGACCTGCCGGCCGACGACGGGGAGCCGCTGTATCGGGGCACGGGCGGCAAACGGTCGGCGCATTCCCTGGTGATGCCGGTGACCGCCCGCGGGATCGTGCTGGGCTTCGTGTCGTGCTACAGATTCGGACCGAGTGAGCCCTTCACCGAATTCGACGTCATGACCTGTCGCGAGCTGGTCTCCAGGGCCGCTCTCAGCATCGACAACGCTCGGCAGTACACCCGCGAATACAACACGGCTCGTGGTATGCAACGCGACTTCTCTCCACAGGGCATCGTCGATCACGGTGCTGTGGAAACGGCTCACTACTTCGCTCCCACCTCATCGGAGGCGAACTGGTTCGACGTCATTCCCATCTCGGGCGCCCGCGTCGCGCTGGTCCTCGCCGCCACGGACGAAGCCGGCCTGCGTGGCGCGGCCACCATCGGCCGCCTCGGGGCGGCGGTGCACACGCTCACGCATCTGGATCTGAGTCCGGAGGAAGTGCTGGCCCGCCTGGACGGCGTGGTGAAAAGCATTTCGGGCATCCAGGCGTCCGGCACGGGTGAAGGTGAAAGCGGTACGGCGGCCATGGACCTCCGGTGTGTGTACGCCGTGTACGACCCGGCCACGGGCAGGCTCTCCATTTCGAGCGCCGGGCACCACCTTCCGGTCGTCGCCCGCCCGGACGGGGACATGTATGTGCCGGCTGCGCCGGTCGGCCCTCCACTGGGGACCTCGGAAATGCGCGCCAAGGCGGAGGAAATATATCTGGAGGCGGGCAGCACTCTGGTGTTCTCGTCGTCCTTCGGTGCCTCGCCCACCGTTTCCACTTCCACATCCGCTTCCGACGAGCAGGAGCAGCTGATGCAGGCGCTGTCGGCTGCGGCGGACGTACCCCTGAAAGACCTCAAGAAGAAGGTGCTGGAGACCATCCACCATGGGCCCTCTCCATCCGAAGGAGAAGTGCTTCTTCTGGCACGCACCCAGTGTCTGAGCGCCAGCAACTTCATCACCTGGGAGTTCCCCGCCGATCCGGCCGTCGTCGCGACGGCACGCAGTCTGGTCGAGCACCAGCTCCGCATCTGGGGGCTCGACGCCGCCGCGTTCACGACCGAACTCGTGGTGAGTGAACTGGTCACCAACGCGATCCGCTATGCGAGCGGCCCCTTCGGCCTGCGGATGATACGCGACCACCGTGTGCTCATCTGTGAAGTCTCCGACACGAGCGCCACGGCCCCACACCTCCGGTACGCGCGCTCCAGCGACGAGGGAGGACGAGGCCTGTTCCTGATCGCGGAACTCACCGACCGTTGGGGAACGAGATTCGGCGACAACGGAAAGACGATCTGGGCCGAACAGGACCTCGTGGCGGCGTGAGGTTGCGGCTGGAACCGTGGTGGTGCCCGAGGGTGCTGGCCAGGACTAGGTGCGCTCAACAACCCAGCGGCGGCGCCGTGAAGTTCAGGCCTTCCAGCGGGTCCTTGATCAGACGGGTCGGTTCTGCCAGTGCGTCCTCGTAGCGGCTACGAGCGAAAACATGGGGCCCCATGGAAAGCTCGCCCCACTCCTTGCGAACTGGCTGTCGGAACGATGACCAGGTGACGGTCGTCGGAGTGGTGGTGATCGGAGCCAGTAGGGGCCAGCAGCCCCAGATGCCGCAGGAGCAGCCCAGGACCGGGGTGGTACCGGTCGCGCCCATGCGCGCGGTGGAAGCGTCGTACGGGATGCGTCAGCGCCTTGCCGGTCAGCTTCGACGGGCCGCCGGAGCGGCGGGTTCGCCGAGGTGTCCGGCCGCCGTCCTCCACGCGGCCGTCACCGCGCCGTGGGCCTGCGCGGTACACGCTGCCCGGTCACCGGTCAGGGTGATCGGGGCCCCGACGTGGACGTGCAGGGACGGGCGGCGCAGTGGTGCGGTGACCAGCCCGGCGAGCTGCTTGCCGATCTTGCCCGAGGTAACGCGCCGGGCTCCTGCCTGGCCGACGGGTACGACGGGGGCGCCGGTGCGTTCGGCCAGCCGCGCCAGGCCGCTGCGGAAGGCGGCGGGCGCGGCTTCGGCGGCATCGGTACGGAGCGGGAGTCTGCCTTCGCCGTAGATGAGGACCATGCGTCCTTCGCCCAGGGCGGCTGCGGAGAGGTCGAGGCAGCGAGCAGCACGGCGGTCGTTGCGGTGTACCGGGATGTGGCCTTCGCGGGCGAGTGCGCGGCCCAGCAAGGGAATGCGCCACAGGCCCGCGGCCGCCATGACGGCCGGCTCGGCGCCCAGGCGGCGCAGCGCGGCGAGAACGACGGCCGGATCGGCGAGGGAGGTGTGGTTGACGACGATGATGCTGCCGGGCGCGAAGGCGGCACCGGTGTCGGCGGTCACGGTGAGTCGGCCGACGGCCGGCAGCAGGACGTCGGCAAGGCGGCTGAGCATGAGGTCTCCCGGTCTCAACGATGGTGATCATCATTCTTGAGGACCGGAGGGGGTCGAGGCGTGAGCGCATCTACTCAGCTCCACGGGCGCCCGGTACTCAACCCGGGCCGCATCATTGGCTGGGGCGCCGGCACCTTCGAGCCCCTGGGCCGCCGCGGTCTCGTCGTCCGGCGGTCGGAAGGCCCTCGTGATGACGGGAACGGGAAGGGCGGGCATCGCCGCATGGCGGCGACGGCGACGCCCACGGGTCCGAGTCTCATGGAGGTCTCTGCGGATGCGTTGGGAGGGGAGCCTGTCAGGCGCCACGCGAGGTACGCCAAGGGCGCCGCGGCAGCGCTTAGTTCATGACTTGATTTAACTCATGAGTCTCGACGCTCGGCAAGACTTCCGCAGTGGAATTCTTTCCGGGTCCTCTTCTGCCGGATCCCTTGACACCTTGATGACATGGCCTCAACACTCCTCGGCGGGAGAGCGCTCTCCCGAACGTCTCCCGGCGCCCCCACGTCAGCTCGCCTGACGTCACGTCATGGGGACTCCTGGCGACGACCTCTGACACCCCCACCGTTCAGGAGGAGGTCTCCATGCCACGGAGATCGAAAGGCCTGTCAGCCACGCTGATCACCGGCGCGCTCCTGCTGACCTCGCTCGGCCTCGGCGGCATCGCCGTCAGCGCCGGGCCGCCCGCACCGCACAGCGCCGCCGCGCAGTCGTTCGCGGCCACCCACTCCGGTCATGCGATGGCCGCGTCCACGGCCAACTCCCCGGAGGATCCGGACGGCGACGGCTACATCCCCGCGAACCCGCCCGTCACCGGCGTGACGCCGTCCACCCAGGACCCGCCGCACCGCTACTTCCACGAGTTCCAGGCCAACTGCTCGGTCACTCACACCAGGCCGGACGACCCCATCGTCTATCCCCAGCAGCCGGGCAAGTCCCACGACCACACCTTCATGGGCAACACGACGACCGACGCCAACAGCACGACCGCCTCGCTGTCGGCCGGCGGCACCACGTGCAAGGCCCCCGGCGACCTCTCCGGCTACTGGATGCCCACCCTCTACGACGGCGACCAGCAGATCCTGCCCGTCGGCCCGCAGGTCATCTACTACAAGGCCGGTGTCACCGACTACACCAGCGTCCGGCCCTTCCCCAAGGGGCTGCGCTTCGTCGTCGGCAGCCCCATGCAGAGCGCCGACGAGTTCCGGCACCACCCCGGCTTCGTCGAGGGCTGGGAGTGCGGTGACAGCTACTTCAACACCGAGTTCCCCGCGACCTGCCCCGACCGCGCGGACGTCCAGCTCAACATCCGTTTCCAGGCGCCCAGTTGCTGGGACGGCAAGTACCTCGACACCCCCGACCACAAGAGCCACATGGCCTACCCCGTGGTCAAGCCCGGCACGAACGACAACATGTGCCCGGCCGACCACCCGGTGGCGCTGCCGATGATCGAGTTCAAGATGGCCTTCCCGGTCAACGGCGACATGTCGAAGGTGCGGCTGTCCAGCGGAACGGGTCACAGCTTCCACTACGACTTCTTCAACGCCTGGGACGCCCCCACGCTCAAGGCCCTGGTCGACCACTGCGTCGTCGGCGGGCTCCAGTGCGACGCGCGCGGCTACGACGAGACCCACCCGGAGGCGGGCGCCGCGCTCGACGAGCACTACCGACTGCCTTGAGGAGTTCACGCATGACCCCACGACCCCGCACCCGCACCCGCACCCGCACCCGCACCCGCCGCATCGCGGCACCCCTCACCGCCGGCGTGCTGGCAGCCGGATTCCTCGCCGCTCTGCCCGCCGCCCAGGCCCACGCCGCGGGCAGCGTCGTCAAGATCACCGGCAGCCAGGGCGCCTGGCAGCTGACCGTGGACGGGCAGCCGTACCAGGTCAAGGGCCTGACCTGGGGCCCGAGCGTCGCGGACGCCGAGAAGTACCTGCCGGACCTCAAGTCCATGGGCGTCAACACGATCCGCACCTGGGGCACCGACGCCACCAGCAAGCCGCTGTTCGACTCCGCGGCCGCCCACGGCATCAAGGTCGTCGCGGGCTTCTGGCTGCAGCCTGGCGGCGGACCCGGCAGCGGCGGCTGCGTCAACTACCTCACCGACACCGCGTACAAGAACCAAGTGCTCGACGAGTTCCCCCAGTGGGTCCAGACGTACAAGGACAACCCCGGCGTGCTCATGTGGGACGTCGGCAACGAGTCGGTGCTCGGGCTGCAGAACTGCTACAGCGGCGACGAACTGGAGAGACAGCGCGACGCCTACACCACCCTCGTCAACGACATCACCAGGAAGATCCACGCCGTCGACCCCAACCACCCGGTCACCTCCACCGACGCCTGGGTCGGCGCCTGGCCCTACTTCAAGAAGAACGCGCCGGACCTCGACCTGTACGCCGTGAACTCCTACAACGCGGTCTGCGACATCAAGTCCGCCTGGCAGCAAGGGGGTTACACCAAGCCCTACATCGTCACCGAGACCGGGCCGGCCGGCGAGTGGGAGGTCCCCGACGACGCCAACGGCGTTCCGCTGGAGCCCTCTGACCAGGCCAAGGCGGACGGCTACACCCGGGCCTGGAACTGCGTCACCGGGCACAGGGGGGTCGCGCTCGGCGCCACGATGTTCCACTACGGCACCGAGTACGACTTCGGCGGCATCTGGTTCAACCTGCTGCCCGCCGGCCAGAAGCGTCTGTCGTACTACGCCGTGAAGAAGGCCTACGGCGGCGACACCAGCCACGACAACACCCCGCCCGTCATCTCCGACCTGACCGTGGAGGGCGGCGCGGGCCAGGTGCAGGCCGGACGTGACCTCGTCCTGGCCGTGAAGGCCACCGACCCCGACGGCGACCGGATCTCCTACGAGGTCCTCGACAACAGCAACTACATCGACCAGAGCAAGAACCTGGCCTCGCTGCCCGCCACCGACCTCGGCGGCGGTCGTCTCAAGATCACGGCGCCCGACCGCCCGGGCGTCTGGAAGGTCTACGTCAAGGCGACGGACGGCCGGGGCAACGTCGGCGTCGAGGCCCGCTCGATCCGCGTCGTCCCGCCGATACCGTCCGGCACCGACGTGGCACGGGGCAAACCCGCCACCGCCTCGTCCTACCAGGCGAGTTACGGCGACTGCCCGTGCACCGCGGCCAACGCGGTCGACGGCAACCAGGCCACGCGCTGGGCCAGTGACTGGAGCGACCCCCAGTGGCTCCAGGTCGACCTCGGCACCCGCACCACGTTCCGGCACGTCCAGCTGTCCTGGGAGGCCTCGTACGCCAAGGCCTACACCATCCAGACCTCCGACGACGGCCAGAACTGGCAGACCGTACACACCGTGTCCGACGGCAACGGCGGGATCGACGACTTCGACGTCACCGGGACCGGCCGCTACGTCCGCGTCAACGGCACGGCGCGGGGCACCGGTTGGGGCTATTCGCTCTACGAGTTCGGCGTCTACGCCTGACGGACGGACCTCTCCCGGGGTGCACGCCGCGCTCCGGGAGAGCGCTCTATTTCCGGATACGCAGGTCCGTTAGGGTGCCTGCATGAGCAGACGGGCCCCGACGCTGGAGGACGTCGCCCGGGAGGCCGGTGTCTCCCGGGCGACCGTGTCCCGGGTCGTCAACGGCATCCGCAACGTGGATCCCGAGATACAGGAGGTGGTCCGCGGGGCCATCGAGCGGACCGGTTACGCGCCCAACCGGGCCGCCCGTTCCCTGGTGATCCGGCGGGCCGAGACCGTCGCCCTGGTGATGTCCGGCGCCGGGGACACCACCGACGCCGGACAGGACGCCTTCGCCGCATCGGTGTTCGCGGACCCCTTCTTCGGACGGGTCGTCAGCGGGATCGTCGGCTTCCTGCGCCCCCGCTCGATGCACCCCGTCCTCATGTTCGCCGAGTCCGCGCAGGCGCGCGAGGAGGTGCTGACCTACCTGCGCCAGGGCCGTGCCGACGGCGCCCTGGTGGTCTCCACCCATGCGGACGACCCGCTGCCCGCGCTTCTCGCCGACGCCCGGCTTCCCGCGGTGCTCTTCGCTCGTCCCTCCCGTCCGGTCCCGCTCAGCTATGTGGACCTGGCGCACCGGGACGGCGGGCGTCTCGCCGCGGAGCACCTCCTCGCGCGTGGCTGTCGCCGACCCGCCACGGTCTGCGGCCCCCTGGACGTGGCGGCGAGCCAGGAGCGGCTCGCCGGGTTCCGTGACACGCTCGCCCGCCACGGTCACCCCTATGTCCCGGTCGCCGAGGGCGGGTTCACCCTGGACAGCGGTCTCGCGGCCATGTCCGACCTGCTGGCCCACCACCCCGACACGGACGGCGTGTTCGCCGCCAACGACCTCATGGCGCAGGGCGCCTGCCAGGTCGTGAGGGAGCACGGACGCCGAGTGCCCGAGGACGTCGCGGTCGTCGGCTTCGACGACTCCAGCATCGCCGTGACCTGCCGGCCCCGGCTGACCACGATCCGCCAGCCGGTCGAGGAGATGGCGGCGGAGATGGCCCGCCTGCTCGACGAGCACATCCATGGCGGCCGCGCCGATGCGACGTCGGTCATCTTCGACCCGGAGCTGGTGGTCCGCGACTCGGCCTAGCTGCGCTCTTCGGACAGGTCGGTGACGCGGCTGGCCGGTATCCGCCCGCCGATGCCGGCGTGACGTCGATGGAACTCGTACCAGTCCGGCCGGCCGCTTGCTCCTCCTGACTCCGAACAGCATCGTTGTGCGCCGTTCACGACTCGACTCTGAGCCCCGGGGAGCGTCGGCAGGAGTTACGGGGCTTCGTGGTACAGCGCGTACCACCCAGCGGGGCCGGGTGTGCGGGAGGATGGTGTGCATGGATCAACTCGGTGCCGCGCTGCGGGCGTGGCGGGACCGGCTGGATCCCGCGACGGTGGGTTTCGCACACGGCTCACCCCGTCGGGTCCCCGGTCTGCGACGCGCGGAGCTGGCGACGCTGGCCGGTATCTCGGTCGAGTACGTGGTCCGGCTGGAGCAGGGACGGGTGGCGACGCCCTCGGCGCAGGTCTGCTCGGCCCTGGCTCGCGCCCTGCATCTGTCCGACGACGAGCATGCGCACCTTCTGCGCATGGCCGGTCACGCGGCGGATCCGACCCGGGTTCCACGAATGATCCCGGAGAGCCTGTACCGGATCGTGGACCAGCTCGCCGGCAACCCGCTGGCGATCTACGACGCCACCTGGCAGTTGCTGCACTGGAATCCGCTGTTCGCGGCCACGTTCGGCGATCCCACGGTCCACGGTGTGGGAGACCGCAACGTCCTGGTCTGGCAGTTCCTGGGTGAGCTGCCCCGGGTCCGGCAGACGGCGGCGGAGCGGGCGGCGTTCGAGGAGTCCCTCGTCGCCGACCTGCGCGCGACGACGAGCCGGTACCCCGACGATCCCGACCTCGCGGCACTGGTGTCGAGGCTGAACCTCAGCCCACGGTTCCGCGAGTTGTGGAGCCACCGAGCGGTGGGCGGTCACCAGAGTGCGCACAAACTCGTCCAGCACCCGGATGTCGGAGACATCGCCATGAACTCCGACATCCTCAACACCCAGGACACCAACCTCCGCCTCGTGGTGTACACGCCGCAGCCAGGCACCGACGCCCGCAGCAAACTCGAACTCCTTGCGGCCATCGGGGTCCAGAGGATGTCTCCTCAGGGATGAAGGCCCGCGTTCCGCTTCGCCCGGTGGACCGGGCTGCTGGGTGGTACGCGCCGTACCAGGAAGTCCCGTAGCTCCCGCCACCCCTCCCGGGGACCCAGCATGGAGTGCGTGAACAGCGCACGACCGTGCTGTCCGGACCAGGAGGAGCCAGCATGACCACCACATTCATCACCGGGGCCAACAAGTCCCTCGGTCTTGAGACCGCTCGTCGCCTCGTCGAGGCGGGGCACACCGTCCTCCTCGGTGCCCGCGATCCCGAGCGCGGTCGGGCCGCGGCAAAGGCGCTCGGCGCCCGGTTCGTTCAGATCGACGTGACCGACGACGCCTCGGTCCAGGCCGCGGCCGCGGATGTCGCCGCGCATGAGGGAACGATCGACGTCCTGGTCAACAACGCCGGCGTCCTCGGCAAGGTCGGCCCCGTCGAGGAGTACACCGCGGCCGACGTGAGCGCCGTGCTCGACGTGAACGTCGTCGGGATCGTGCGCGTCACGCACGCCTTCCTCCCGCTGCTGCGCAAGTCGCCGAACCCCGTCATCGTCAATGTGTCCAGCGGGATGGGCTCCTTCGGCATGACCCAGGACCCGGCGCGGATCGAGTCGCGGTATGCCCTGCCCCTCTACTGCGCCTCGAAGGCCGCGGTCACGATGCTCACGACGCAGTACGCCAAGGAACTGAAGGACGTGAAGGTCAACGCCGCAGACCCCGGGCAGACCGCGACCGACTTCACCGGCGGCCTCGGACACAGCGTCGCCGACGGCG
This sequence comes from Streptomyces sp. NPDC007157, assembly GCF_040634235.1. Taxonomy (NCBI): domain Bacteria; kingdom Bacillati; phylum Actinomycetota; class Actinomycetes; order Kitasatosporales; family Streptomycetaceae; genus Streptomyces; species Streptomyces sp. NPDC007157. The sequence continues at coordinate 127,852 of NZ_JBEYFE010000007.1, read as the reverse complement.
CGGAGTCCATCGTGGCCCTCGCGACGATCGGCCCGGACGGGCCGACGGGACAGTTCATCGACCGATCCGGGAACCTCCCGTGGTGAACCTGCCCTGCTACCTCGCCGCTACCCGCGTCACACTTCGCATGCTGGTCTGGCAGGCACGCGGCCGCTACCGCTGGGAGGGCCCACCCACCAGCCGCCGCCTCAAGTGATCCATCTGCCGGTCGGTCTAAGCCAGAAGGCCCTCTCACCACCTGTTCAGGCGGTCAGCACGCGCGTCGCCAACTCCCGTCGTCAACACCCGTGATCTACACCTGGCGCGCCGGGGACGTGATGCGGGCCGTCGCCCGGACCGGGCCCCCGTCGGCGCCGGCGAGGCGCATCGGAAACAGGAAGACCTCGACCGCGCATCCCGCGGCCTGCGCCTCCGCGACGCGTCCGAGCCCGGTCAGGTTCTCGGCGATCACACCCCCCGCTCCGCACAGCACGCGGTGCGAGGGCAGTTCCGCGGGACCGGTCGGATCGACGCTCAGCGCGTCGATCCCGACGGTGAGGCAGTCGGCCGCGACCACGGCCTGCGCCGCCTCGGGCGTGAGCCAGGGGTGGGCGAGGTAGTCCTCGGTCCCCCAGTGCCGCGACCACCCGGTGGCCAGCAACAGGATCGAGCCGGGCCGCAGCCGCAGCAGGCCCAGGGCGGAGGTGAGCAGGTCGGACGTGATCGGCGCCCGCGCGGGCAGACCGCGGACATCGGCGACGACCGCCGGCCCCGCGAACCGCTCCAGCGGCAGATCGTCCAGCGTGGGCCACGCCTCGTCCACGTGGTACGGCGCGTCGACGTGCGTGCCGGACTGCGACCCCATGTGCAGCCGGAGGACGTTCACCCCGTGCTCGGCGACCCGCAACGCCCTGGAGACCTCCACCTCCGGGTCACCGGGGTAGACGGGCATCCCGGTGACCACGGGCACGGACAGGTCGAGCCAGCTCTCCATCAGCGCATCAACTGCCTTCGACGGCGAGGGCGGGCGTGCCCTCGCTCTCCGTACCGGGACCGGTGATCGGCGGCACCGGAACATCGATCGTACGAGCCAGCCGCGGGCCGTCGGGCCCGTACACCGCCCGTGGCTCGGGGAACAGCCGCAGCAGCGCCAGGTACAGCACAGCGGCGACGGCCAGCGACAGCGGCAGGCTGATGTCGATGCCGTTGACGAGATCACCCAGCGGTCCGACGAACTGGCCGGGGATGTCGGTGAACAGCACACCGACCACGGCACCCACCCACCAGGCCGTCATGCCGCGCCAGTTCCAGCCGTGCGTGAACCAGTAACGGCCGCCGCGCTGGCGGCGGTTGAAGACCTGGAGCGCGTCCGGGTCGTACCAGCCGCGCCGGGTGTAGAACCCGAGCATCATCACGACCATCCACGGCGTGGTGCAGGTGATGATCATCGTGGCGAACGTCGAGATGGACTGCACCAGGTTGAAGCCGAAGCGTCCGATGAAGATGAACGCGATCGACAGGACTCCGACCAGGACCGTCGCCTGGACCCGCGACAGCTTCGGGAACACCGAAGAGAAGTCGAGCCCGGTGCCGTACAAGGACGTCGTACCGGTCGACATGCCGCCGATCAGGGCGAGCAGACACACCGGCAGGAAGAACCAGCTCGGTGAGATGGCCAGCAGACCGCCCACGAAGTCCGGAGCCGCCGGGTCGACGTACTTCGGTGCCTTGGTCGCGATGATGCTCGCGGTCGCGAGCCCGAACACGAACGGCAGCAGGGTCGCGATCTGGGACAGGAACGCGGCACCGACGACCTTGCGCCGCGGTGTGTCCGCCGGGATGTAGCGCGACCAGTCACCGAGGAACGCGCCGAAGGACACCGGGTTCGACAGCACGATCAGCGCCGAGCCGATGAAGGAGGGCCAGAACAGCGCCTGCGTCGCCGAGTCGGCCGAGGCCGTGAAGGCACCGGCGTACGAGGGATCGAAATCACCGGCGAAAGCGATCGCGCCGAGCAGGAAGAGCAGGGTCGCCGAGGTCACCGCGATCTTGTTGACGAACAGCATGAACCGGAACCCGTACACGCACACCGCGAGCACCAGGCAGCCGAAGAGCCCGTACGCGACCACGTACGACAGATTGTTCTGCTCCAGTCCGAACAGCCGGTGCGCGCCGCCGACCAGGGCGTCTCCGGAGCTCCACACCGAGATCGAGAAGAACGCGACGGCCGTGAGCAGCGACAGGAACGAACCGACGACCCGGCCGTGCACACCCAGGTGCGCGGAGGAGGCAACGGCGTTGTTGGTGCCGTTGACCGGGCCGAACACCGCCATCGGGCAAAGGATCAGCGCACCGACGACGACTCCGAGGAGAGTGGCCGCGAGCCCTTGCCAGAAGGAGAGCCCGAAGAGAATCGGGAAGGCCCCGAGGACGCAGGTGGAGAAGGTGTTCGCACCGCCGAAGGCGACTCTGAACAGGTCGAGCGGCGACGCGGTGCGGTCCCCGTCGGGGATGCGCTCGACGCCGTAGGTCTCCACCTCGGTGAGAGACGGCGACGACGTGGCGGGGGAATTCTCGGACAAGGGTGTGCTCCAGCGAAGTGCCTGGGCCCGGACGCGGGCGGTGGAGCGCGTGATGGCGCGAGGGGAGAACGGCCTCGCCTTCGCCGCTGGGGTGTGTGGCGGGAGCGGGAGCCGTCCTTGGAGGGTGTGCCGACGTTAAAGCCGGGCCGGTGATCTGCGCCAGAAGGTAAAACATCCATTTTGCGCGCCAGAGGTGGAGCATTCATCCATTGCGGGGCCTGCCCGCCGGCTCAGCTCTCCGGCCTCGGGTACACGGCTCCGCGAAGTCTTCCGCGCGGACCAGGCCCATCAGCCGCCGAGGATCTGGCCGAGGCGGTGGAAGAGTCTCTCCCTCAGCACGCGGACGCTGTGATCATCCTCAGCTTCCCTGGCCTCGGCGCCCAGGTGCTTGCCGAAGCCGGGGGGACTGGCACGCCGCCACCCGATGACGTCCCAGTCCCACCACGGCCCATCGGCATCAGCCGGCCGAACTGACCAAGGCCTCGAATCCTGAGCTATCGCAGTAGGACACTGCCCGCCCCTCAGCCCCGGCGTCGCCGCGAACCGCGTTGACGGTGTCATCGAGGATGTGGGTGCCGCCGTGTTCCAGGTCTGCCCGGTCAAGTCTTTTCGAGGCCTCGATGACCGCATGCCCTGCCCATTCGGTGTTGTCGGGCTCGGGCGACTGGACACCCTGCCCGTCACCGGTATCGGCGTCTGCTTCGTTGGTTGTTGTGGCGTGCGCCGCATCCTGCCAGGACCCCAGCTTGGTGCAGTAGTCCTGTTGCCACTCCTTGGCCTGCGCCGGATCGTCTGACGAACAACCGCTCATCAGGACAGCCGCGACCACGACGGCCGCCACTCGCCCGACTGCTCGTGCGATCCCACAGCTGTGCTGCATGGACATGCCCTCCCCGAACCTGCCGACACAGAATGTGGATCACGAAAGTTTGATTTTACGCCGAACTAACGGATCATCAGCACCGGATCGGCAAGAAGTAAGCACACGCCCGACACGGCGCGCCTGAGCGGTCACGGCACCGGCCAAACGCCCTTCATGCCGGCGGACCCGGACCGGATGTCAGTGGCTGCGGCCACGGCGGCGGACCCATCCGGATCCGAGTCACCGGGTGCGGCGGGCGGTGCTGAACCGGCGCCGGTAGGCGGCGGGGGCGATGGAGAGCTCCCGGACGAAGACGCGGCGGAGACTCTCGTAGCTCGGGAACCCGGCCAGAAAGGCCGCCCGGGTCGCGGTGTGCCCCTGGTCGAGCAGGGACTTGGCGATGTCGAAGCGGATCGACTCGACGTACCGGGCAGGCGTGGTGGACAGCTCCTCCCGGAACAGGCGTGTGAGATGGCGGGGGCTGAGGTGGAGATGCCCGGCGAGCTCGTCGAGCGAGTGGTTGCCTCCGGGATCCGCCGTCACCAGGTCGACGACCGTGCGCAGGGCCGGGGAACGGGGCGGTGGGCCCTGCAGCGGCGCGGAGAACTGCGACTGGCCCCCGGCGCGTTGCAGATAGACGACCAGCGCGCGGGCGACGTCCCGGCTGACGTCGGCGCCGTGGTCCTCCTCGACGAGGGCCAGCGCCAGGTCGATGCCGGCGGTGACGCCGGCCGAGGTGTACGTGGTGCCGTCACGCACGTAGATGGCGTCGGGTTCGACGGTGATCTTCGGGTGACGCTCGGCGAGTTCGCGCGCGATCTTCCAGTGGGTGGTCGCGCGCTTGCCGTCCAGGAGGCCGGTGGCGCCCAGGACGAACGCCCCTGAGCAGACGGACGCCACCCGCCCGGAGCGGTCCGCCAGTTCCCTGGTGGCGTCGGTCAGGTCGCGGGTGACGGGCGTCCGGGGATAGACGACCCCGCCCGGCATCACGAAGGTGTCGGGGTCCGGTTCGGAGGCGGGGCTGCCGTCGACGGCGATCCGGATGCCGGTCGAGGAGGTGACGGCGGCGCCGGTCACCGACAGCACGGCGATCCGGTAGTCGGCGCCCAGCCGGTTCGCCTCGCCGAACACCTCCGCGGGGCCGGCGACGTCCAGCAGTGCGACCCCGTCGTAGACGAGGATCGCGACCCGATGCGGTGCGGAGCTCACAGTCCCGTTCCTCAGGTGTCCGGATTCGAGTGGTTCATGGCCGTGCCGGGGTGGCGGCGAAGGCCGCGCGATCGGCACCGTGGAGATGAGGCGAACAGCCCGCTCCGCACGATCACACCGAAAGCACGAACATCATGACCGACATCATCGCCGCAGTGGAAATTCCCGAGACGGCAGCTGTGACGGAGGCCACCGCATTTCTTCGCGAAACGGCCAGCCCACTGATCTTCCACCACTCCCGGCGGGTATTCCTCTTCGGTTCTCTGCAGGCCCGCGCGCTCGGTCTGCAGCCCGATCCGGAGCTGCTCTACATATCCGCGATGTTCCACGACACGGGGCTTTCGACGCCGTTCTCCGAGGTGGAGCAGCGCTTCGAGCTCGACGGCGCCGACCACGCGCGCAGGTTCCTGCTCGACCGCGGTTTCCCGAAGAGTGCCGCGGACGTCGTCTGGACGGCGATCGCGCTGCACACGACCCCGGGAATCCCCGGCCGGATGGGACCGGAGGCGGCTGCCACGAACTACGGCGTCCTGACCGACGCGGTCGGCTGGGGGCTGGAGCGGCTGAACGCCGACCGGGTGGACGAGATCATCGCCGCCCATCCGCGCGGACAATTCAAGGAGGGATTCCTGCAGGCGTTCGTCGACGGACTGAAGAATCGTCCCGACACGACGTACGGGACCGTCAACGCGGACGTGCTGGAACATTTCATTCCTGGTTTCCGCAGCACGACGATGGTCGAGCGCGTAATGGACGCACCCTGGCCGAATTGAGGTAGGAGAACCCAGCGGAAGCCAGAGAAATCCAGAGGCATTCCGGTCGCGTGGGTGGGCGGCGTTCCCGATGGCCGGTGAGCGCGATGTCGATCGCACCGGTGCGGTCGGCGCGCGCCGTCGCCGGTGTGGCGGCGCTCAGAGCGTTGTGACTGTCGGAGGGAGAACCGGGACAACGGGGAGAGTCGGACGAACCGGTCCCGGCGCGCTGGGTGTCGTGGGCGAAGAAGGCCATGGGCGGTGGTACGAGCACGTCGGCGGACCGCCACAGGGGCGGTCCGCACGCGCACGAGCCGTCAGAACCCCTCCCCGACCGGCGCGTCGGCCGGACACCGGCCGGTCAGGACGTCTGCGGCAGAGCCCGTCCCGTCGCCTCGGCTTCCTTCGGCGCGGCGGTTCCCGTTCGCTCGGGGCCGCGGCCCCGCCGTCGGCTGAGCTGCGCCCCGAGGGCCGAGGTCACCAGGCTCAGCGCCGCGGCCGTGTACCAGACGACCCGGAAGTCGTGGTGCGAGGTGGCGTCGACACGGGAGCCGACGACCGCGACCAGGACGGCGACGCCGATCGTGGCGGAGATCTGGCGCACCGAGTTGACCAGCGCCGACCCGGTCGCCGCACGGTGTCCCGGTACCGCGTGCACGCCGGCGGCCACCAGTGTGCCCAGGGCCAGGCCCACTCCCGCACCGGTCAGCAGCTGGCTGGGCAGCAGTTCACTCGCGTAGTCAGGTGTGACCGACGCGAAGATCGCGAACCAGACCATGCCACCGGCGAACAGCACGCCGCCCGCCGCGATGAGCGGTCCCTGCCCGAAGCGCTGTGCGGCGCGGGTGGTCAGCACGGTGACGACGGGCACGAGCGCGGGGCCGGGTGCCAGGGCGAGACCGGTGCGCAGCGCGCTCCAGTGCCAGATCTCCTGACACCACAGCACGTTCGACAGCAGCATGATCGAGAAGGCCACGCCGAACAGGAGACTGCCCGCGTTCGCCGCACCGAAGCGCGGCAGCCGCAGCAGGTCCAGCTCGAACAGCGGACGGGGGTGCCGCAGGGACCGGAGCGCGAACGCGGCGCCGCAGATCACGGCGACGGCCAGCAGCACTACAGTCTGGCCGCTCGTCCAGCCCTGGTCGGGTGCCTGCACCAGCGCCCCCGACAGCGACGCGATCGAGACGCTGACCAGCAGGGCGCCGAGGAGGTCGGGAAGCGGCCCGGTCTCCCGCGCGGCCGGCTTCGGCAGCGCGGCTCGGCCGACGACGAGCGCCGCGATGCCGATGGGCAGGTTGACGGCGAAGACCCACCGCCAGTCCACCTCGGTCAGCAGGCCACCGGCGACTGGCCCGGCAGCCGCGGCGAGCCCGCCGACCCCGGCCCAGCCGCGGGTGGCCTGGGTGCGGCGTTCGGCCGGCACCGCCGCCAGGAGCAGGGCCAGGGAGGTCGGGATCTGGGCCGACGCCCCCACGGCCTGCACCACCCGGGCCACGATGAGGGTTCCCAGGTTCGGGGCCAGGGCACAGCCCAGCGACGCGAGCGTGAAGACGGCGATCCCGGCAAGGAAGACCGGCCGCTGCCCTATGCGGTCACCGGCACGCCCGGCCACCACCAGCAGCGCGGCGAAGGTGATCGCGTAGGCGTTGAGGACCCAGGACAGCGATCCGAGGCTCGCTGCCCCGCCGCCTGCGGAGAAGTCATCTCCCATGGCGGGCAGCGCGACGTTGACGATCAGCAGATCCAGGTTGGTCATGAAGACGGCCACCAGGACGACTGCGGCGGCCGCCCGAGGGTGCTTTGAAAACCGAAGCAGCGTGGACATGGCGCAACCCAAACACAGGGTGGTTTGGAAATCAAACCCTGCCGGGTGATACTGGGAAAATGACCACGCCCATCGACCCCCGGGACATGGCGGGGCGCCCGTGCTCCCTCGCCGCCGCCCTCCAGATCATCGGTGACCGCTGGGCCCTGCCGGCGATCCGCGAGGTCATGCTCGGCAACCACCGCTTCCGGCAGATCGCCAGGAACACCGGCGCTCCCACGGACCGGCTCGCCGCGCGCCTGAAGGCGCTGGTGGAGAGCGGCGTCCTCGAACGGCGCCCACTGCCGGACGACGACCGCTACAGCGGCTACTACCTGACGGCGGCCGGGCGCGATCTGGGGGCCATCACCCGCGAGCTGATCGGCTGGGGCGACCGCTGGGTCGTCACCGCACCGCCCGCCCGGATCCGGCACCGGGATCACGAACTGGTCACCCACACGGTGTGCGAGACCTGCGGCGAGCGGGTCCATGGGGAAGATGTCCACCGGGACGACCTCGTGCCCGGCTGGGACCAGTCGGGCCCGGTGACGACCCCGTAGACCGAACGGCCCATCTCCGCGAAACGAAGGTCCGGCATGATCAACGGCGCCCACGTCATCCTCTACAGCCAGGACGCGGAGGCCGACCGCGCCTTCATCCGCGACGTCCTCGCCTTCCCCGGTGTCGACGCGGGCGGCGGGTGGCTGATCTTCAAGCTGCCCCCGGCAGAGATCGCCGTACACCCCACCGAGGGCGCCCCCCAGCACGAGTTCTACCTGATGTGCGACGACCTCGACGCCCAGCTCGGGGAACTGCGGGCGCGGGGAGTCGAGATCACCCGCCCGGTCAGCGAACAGCGCTGGGGCAGGCTGACGGCGGTGCGTCTGCCCAGTGGCGCCGAACTGCCGCTGTACGAGCCTCGTCACCCCGTGGCCCACAGTCTGTGACACTCGAGCGGCCCCGCCCCGGGGCCCACCGGATGTGCGGACGGCACCGCCCCGCCACGGTGACCGGATCTCCCGTGAAAGCCGTTGTGGTGCCTGGTCGCGGGGGCTGATGGAATCATCCGCCGGGACGACCGCGTTCCCCCCACGGGAACCCCGGCGGAGGCGGCCCGGATGGTGAGAAAGGTGGCGACATGCTGGAGACGGTGGGTCTGACGGCCGACGAGAGCGAGGTGTACCGCCTTCTGGTCGCCACCGGGACGGCGTCCCCTCAGGACATCTCCGGCCGCTCGGACCTCGACGTCGTGACCGCGCGGCTGCTACTGCGCGCGCTGGAGCACAAGGGCCTGGCATCGGCGGCCGAGGACAGTCCCGAATGGTTCACGGCCGTGCCGCCGCAGGTGGCCCTCATGCCCCGGCTCCAACGCCGCTTCGACGCCCTGGAACAGACCCGGGCCGCCGTCTACGAACTGGCGGAGACACACCGCCGCAGCGCATGGGCCCGAAGCACCGGCGAGGCCGTCGAGATCATCACCGGCGCGGCGGCACTGCGCCAGCATCTGCGCCAGCTCCAGCACGGCGCCGACCGCGAGATGATGTGGTTCGTGAAGGCCCAGTACGTGGCCATGTCCGCGGAGAGCAATCAGGAGGAGTACGACGCGCTGGACCGGGGCGTGCTCTACCGGGCCCTGTACGAGCAGGCGTACTTCGACGACCCCGACGCGGTGGACTACGTCGTCAAGGGCGTGTGCGCCGGAGAGGTCGCCCGGGCGGCGCCCCTGCTGCCGCTGCGGATGGCGATCGCCGACCGCTCGGTGGCCATCCTGCCGCTGGCCTCCTCCGGCACGTCCCGCAACCCCCGGGAACTGCGGGCCGCGGTGGTGCGGGAGAGCAGCCTGCTGGACGCGCTCATCGCCCTGTTCGAACACCACTGGGAGATCGGTGCCCCGCTCCGGGTGACCGAGGAGGGCCAGATCGGCGGCGCCGGCACCACGGATGCCGCCTCGCCGGTCGGGGAGGACCGGCACCTGCTCTCCCTGATGGTCGCCGGCATGACGGACGAGGCGATAGCCGGACAGCTGCGGGTCAGCAAGCGCACCGTCCAGCGGCGCATCCAGGGCCTGATGACCCTGGCGGGCGTCGCGACCCGTATGCAGCTGGGCTGGCATGCGGCCCGCCGCGACTGGCTCTGAGCACGGCGGACGCCGCGACGCACACGGACAGGGCCCACCGGAGGTGTCCGGCGGGCCCTGCCCCGTTCGTCCGACCGCTGCGGCCGGGCTGCGCTGCTCGCGGAAGCAGCTGCTCGAGTACGTGGCCACTCCGCGGAAGCAGCTACCCGAGGACGTGACTACTCCGCGCAGGCGGCTACTTGAGCAGGTAGCCCTTGATGACGGTCTCCTTGAAGGAGTTGCCGGCCGCGTCCTTGACGTGGACGCGCAGGCTGACCGAGCCGCCCGCGGCGCGGCGCGGGTGCTCCACGGTCACGGTGCGCTCCAAGCCGGAGCCCTTGACCCGCACCGACTGCCAGGTCTTCCCCTCGTCGAAGGAGACCTCGGTGGTGAAGACGCGGATGGGCGACGCCGGGGCGCCGGCCGTCCGCTGGATCAGGATCGGGATGTCGAGCTTGCGGCCGGCCTCGGCCCGGTTCCACTCGTCCAGCTTCGGCGACATACGGACCGCGTACAGCGGCAGCGCCTGCCGGGTCGCCGTGGTCTGCGACCGGAACCGCCATTCCGCCCGCACACTCGTGGACACGGAGCTGGGGGCCTTGTCACGGTTGTGCTCGACCGTCAGACGGTAGTCGGCGGGGGTGGCGTCGGCCGGGACGTCACTCATGCTCCAGTCCTGGGAGACCAGCTCACCGTTGCGCCACAGCTTCACCTCGGGCAGGCCGGACGTGGTGTCGGCCACCAGGTCGAGGTTGCCGTTCGCAGCCGACTGGAAGGGGCGGTAGATGGTGTCGCCCTCGCGGAAGGCGGCCATCGAGGAAGCGAGACCCACGGCCTGGATCCCGCCGTTCCAGCGCTCCTCGACCTTGGCGCCGGCCTTGTAGCTGTGCAGATCGCCGAGGTAGCTCTGCCCGCGGGTGTCCGGGTCGAAGAGGTTGTTCTGGTCGAAGGCCGTCTGCCAGCGCAGGCCCTCGGCCGACGAGAAGTAGTCGACCCGCCGGGTCGGCACCGGCAGGCCCGCCATCGAGGGTGCGCTGAAGCGGACGTTGTCCACGTACATCCAGACGAGGCGGGCCGCGGTGGTTCCCGGGGTGGTGGCGGCGAAAGTGGTGTCCACCTTGGCCAGTTCCGACGAGGGGGGGCGGTACCCCGGATCGGCCGGGATGGCGCCGTGCACCGGCCGGGAGAGGTAGTAGACCGACGAGGGGTTGCCGTCCGCGCCGGCGGGGTCACCCCAGACGGTGCTGACGAGGTAGGTGAACTTCGAGTCCTTGTCCCGGGCCGTCGGCACCGCGTACACACCGTCGATGTGGTCCGTGCCGATCGCGTTGTACATGGTGACCGAGAGAAGCTGGTCGGCCATGCTGATCGTGCCGATCTCGGCCGACATGATGCGCGCGGACCGGCTCGGTGCCGACACCGTGACGGGCTTCGCCTTCCGGGCGTCGATGGTCACCTGCCGGTCGGCGCTCATCACGACCTTCGGCACACCGACGATGGTGCCCTCGGTGAAGGAGGCGTCGAAGTAGAAACCGCTCACCGAGTAGGTGTCCTTCGGCAGTCGCACCACCGTGCTGCTCTTGCCGAGCGCCTCGACCTCGTACGCCTTGCCGTCGGCCGAGTTGACCAGCAGGTAGGCGTTGTCGGGGGCGGCGCCCGTGCGGCTCTTCATGTCGATGCGCAGGTCGTAGGACGGCTGCTCGTCGTCCATGCCGAACGGAACGCGCACCGACACCTGGTGGTCCGCGGTGCTCGCGGTCACCACACCGCTGTAGGCGGCGTACGTCGTGGTGGCTTCCGGGGTCGCGGTGAGGGTGACGGCCGCGGTTCCGTGCGCGGGCACGGTGACCGTGTCGGCGCTGAGCCGGAACAGGCCGGCGGGGGCGGGCACGTCCTTCTTCCCGCTGCTCGGGTTGTCCTTCAGCTGAAGGGTGACCGGCGCGGCGCCCGGGTTGCGGTAGGTGATGGTCTTGGTCACCGGAGGCCGCTCGCCGTCCGTCCAGCGGATCAGCCCGAAGTCCAGTGCGGTGGTGTCGGCGGTGACGTCCTGGTCGACCGCCCGGGCGACGTCGACGCGTCCGGCGCCCTGGAAGTAGGCGCCGTGCTCCTTGGCGCCGGTCGCCGACTGCATCAGCTGGCGCTTGACCTGCTCCGCCGTCCAGTCGGGGTGCTGCTGGAACAGGATGGCGGCGGCTCCGGTCACATGGGGCGTGGCCATGGACGTGCCGCTCATCGCGACATAGCCGTCGTCGGCGGTGGTTCCGCCCGCCTGGGCGGCTACGACGTTGACGCCGGGGGCGATGATGTCCGGCTTGAGGCCGGAGTCGCCCACCCGCGGGCCGACCGAGCTGAAGACGGCGAGGTCGTCGTCTTCCTCGGCCGCGCCGACGGCCAGCGCCAGGTCGTCGGAGGCGGGCGAGGAGACCTTGTCGGGACCGCTGTTGCCGGCCGCGGCCACGACCAGCGTGCCGTAGTCACGGGTCACCGTGTCGACCATGGCCTCGAGGGCGTCGGTCTCCGGGGTGTCCGTGTCGCCCAGGCTGAGGTTGATCACCTTGGCGCCGTGCTGGGCGGCCCAGGCCAGGCCCTCGACGATGTCGGAGTTGTCGCAGTTGCCGTCCGCGGTGCACACCTTGCCGGACAGGATCTGCACACCGGGTGCCACACCCTTGTACTTGCCGTCGGAGGCCGCACCGGAACCGGCCACCGTGGAGGTCACGTGGGTGCCGTGGCCGTTAAGGTCGTCGGTGTTCGGCTCGGTCGTGAAGTTCGCGGACTCGGTGACGAGGCCCTTGAGGTCCGGGTGGTCGGGGTCGTAACCGGTGTCGAGCACGGCGACCTTGACGCCGGTACCGGTGTAGCCCTTCTCCCAGGCATGCGGGGCGCCGATGCGCGGCACCGTGCTGTCGAGCTGGATCCTGGAGTGGCCGTCCAGCCAGACCCGGCGCACACCCGCTCCGAAGGACCTGGCGTCCGCTCGGCCGGGGGCGATGCCCTTCCAGAACCCGGCGGCGTCCGCGCGGTGTTCGCCGAGGGTCGCGAAGGGGGTCCCGCCGATGGGGCGGACGGTGTCGGCACCGGCGGCGGTCAGCTGTCGCCGGGCGGTGCCCGCGTCCCCGGCGTACTCGACGATCAGCGGCAGGCTCGACCGCTGCGCGTACTTGCCCCGGACCAGGGCGGAGACGTTGAACAGCGCCTTGTCGAGGCGGCCCGACGCGAGCAGCGGGAGCGTGTCGGCGGGGATGACCGTCCAGTCGCGACCGGACTGGCGCTTGATGAACGCGACGCGTTCGCGGCCCTCGGCGGGCTCGACCGACACACTCTGCTTGCCCGAGGTGTCCGTCTCCAGCGTGACGCGGTCGCCGGTGATCAGGGTGAGCTGCTGCCGGGAGATGATCGGCGACCGGGCCGCTCCGGTCTGCGCGGCGGCTTCCGTTCGGCCGGTGTGCGGGCCGAGGTCCTGAGCGGCGCCGGGGGCGGCGGTCAGACCGGCCACGAGCGCCACGAGGGCGGCGGCCGCCGCCGTATGCCGAGGCCGGGGCGGACGGATCCCGCGGCGCCACCTGTTGTTCATGTCTCTCATGGGAGGACAGCGTGGTGCCGTCAAGTGTCGAGGTCAGCAGTTTGCCCTGTCCACCAGACGTCAAGTCACCTTTACGCCAACCCGCATACGTCACAAAGAGACCAAAACCGGCCAGGTTGGCGACTCATGGACGAACCGAGCGAGCCGCTCCCCAGTGGGGTCAAGCCGACCGCCGGAGATCACGCCCGGCCTTCCCCTCCCGGCACGACCGGAACGCTCCCTGCCGGCCACCAGCGGTTGCGCGACAACCCAGTCGTCGGGCTTCGGACGCCTTCCGCTTTCCGAACGTGATCGATTGGTTCGGGGTGGGTGACATGAACTCCGTTTCCTAGCGGGAGACATGGGCGTGGTTCGTCCGTTCGTCTCGCTTTTGACGGTGGCCGGCGCCGTCGGTGCTCGGTTTGTTGGAAGCGCGTGCCCCGGCGGGAGACGGGCATGGCGGCCCAGACCCTCTCGCCGGACTTTCAGCGGCTCCTGTCAGTGCTGGAGTCTGAAGCGGGCCGGGAGGACATGCGGCTACCGGCAACTGGCCGTCGCGCTGGAACTGGCAGCGGTCCCGGCGACGGTCGAGGGGCTGCGCTCGAACACGAAACGCCTGGTGGCGCGGGGGCGGATTCTGCAAGTGCGGTTGGGACCACGGCAGTTCGAGTTGCCTTCTTCCGGACGCGGGTCCGGTAGTCCGCTTCTCACGCGCCGGTGACCGCGGACAGCACACCGACCGAATACAGTACGCCGTCAACGCGATCGACGAGAAGCGGACCATTACCCACGAGCAGCTGAGCGGGGTCTCCCGTCCGCACATACTCTGCGGTCGGGCAGGAGACCGGCCGTGCGCAGTCACCGAACTCCAACTTGCGGGTGTGGAAGTGCGACCGGAACTCGCGCCATTCGTCCGTCGTGGGTTCGCGGATTCCCTCCGCACGCCTCGGCCTCCTCGTAGCAGGGGCACGATCTCACGGCCGTCGGGGATCCGATAGGACACCAGCGCGAGGTGCGTGACGACCGCGACGCTGCACGCGGACTTCCCTGGCGCCTGCGCGTCATGCAACCCTAGATCACCCAGGTCTGGGCCGACTCTGCCCATACCGGCCAGCTCATCAACTGGTCGACGAATTCCTGAACATGATGCTCAGGACCCTCTCTCGACCCGTGGGGCAAAAGGCCTTGCTGTCCTGCCCCGTCGCTGAAAACTAACTACGAACGCCTCCCCCAACACTCTGAACTACATCTGACCTGGGCACTCATCATCCTCATGCCCCGGAGGCTCGCCCGCGACGGACCCCGCACGGACTGGTCGAAAGGATCTTGACACTGTCTCGCCGGCCGCTGATACCGTCCGCCTATCGACCCAGCTGACGGAGCAGAAGTGAAAACGGAAACTAAACCAGAACACGAAATTGATTCAAGCACTCACCAAAAAATTCACGAGTTGCTTGACGCATGCTTTCCTGAATACCCTTCACGTACCTACTTCAAGCAGCTCCCTCACCTTAGGCGACTCGCCTGGGAGCATGGCGCTCTAGTTGCCCAGGTAGGCATTGATCACCGAATGATCAAAAACGGTGACATGCCGCTGCGAATTTTTGGCATAATAGACCTTTGCGTCGCCGAATCGACGCGCTCCCGCGGGATCGCCAGCCAGCTCTTGGTTGAAATCGAAGCCGCGGCGCGCTCCTCCGATGTCGATGCGATTCTCCTCTTTGCGGATGACCCACGCGTCTATCTCGCCAACGGGTACCAAAGTGTGTCAAATCACGTGAAATGGCTCATGATCAACGATCACGAGACTCTCGGGATAGCAGAAAAGCCACTTGGTGAGATGATGGTGAAGATGCTTTCAGGAGAGCCATGGGGCGAAGGCGTCGTCGATCTCCTCGGCTACCTCTTCTAAAATAAGTCTTCAATCGATGAACCCATGATGGCCAAGGGAGATGGCGATGGCCAACCTTCCCGGTTCCGATCTTTTATGAGATCCCCAACACTCCCGAAGCCTTTCCTAAGCCGTCAGGCTCGGCTCTGCCGAGGTCTCGCTGGGGTGGAGTCTCACGCCTCATCTTCGGGGAAAAAGGGGTCTGCGATCCACGCGAGCCGGTCGTCACTCAGCTGCGCGGGAACCCATCCGCGGAGGCGTGCGTGATCGATGAATCGGCCCACTACGGAAACGTGGTACTGCTCGACGTGGTGGGCGAGGTCGGTGTGCCAGAACCACTCACTGTCGGTGAGGAGGTGAAGGCTGTCGATGAACCAGGTCCTCTTCGTGCGGGTCACCTTCGCTGCGCGCGGCAGCGATCAGGGAGGGTCCGTCGGGATTGCCGTGCTTCAGTTCCCTGAACTCGCCGAGAAAGCGGTCTGCGTACGGGGGCTCGCTGGTCACCGCCAGGAGAGTAGTCGATCAGATGCACGACATCGCTTATCACCTCGGCTGTGAGAAGCACGAGGAGGCCGGGAAGAGCAGCGGCAACAGCCGCAACGGCACCCGGTCCAAGACCGTGCTGACGGACGTCGGTCCGGTCGTGATCAAGGTGCCCGGGACGTGGCTGGCAGCTTCGAGCCGTAGATTGTCAGGAAGCGCCAGCGGCGCCTTGCGGGCGTGGACGAGACATCTCATGTCGTTGGCCAGTCAAGGTGAGGCGCTGGTGATCGCACAGTCGCGACTGCTCGTGCCACCCGGTGCAACCGAGTGGGCGGGACAGGCGGTAGCGTCCTTGGGATGCTGGATGGTCCTGATGTGTCGGTCGCACTGCAAGGCGGAGTGCGTACTCGTTCGCAGGCGTGGGACTTCGTGCATTGGTTCGCCGGCGAATGGCTGGGGCGCCCGTTGGAGCCGGAAGACGGCTGCGCCGTTGAAGAGTTGGCGGCTGCGGAGGCTGGTCTGGGCTTCGAACTCCCGGTCGCCTTGCGTGAGGGTTACGCGCTCTTTGGCCGCCGGGACGATCTGACCCGACAGCAGGATCCCTTGGTCCCGCCGAGCGGGCTCTATGTCGACGACGCCCTGGGCGGCGTCCTGGTCTTCCGTCGCGAGAACCAAGACTGTGCCTACTGGGGGATTCCCCTTGTCGAGATCGAGCAGGACGATCCACTGGTAGTGGTGGAATCACAGCAGGGTTGGATTCCCTTCTTCGATCGGATGTCCCTGGCATGGGTCGAGCTTGTGCTGAGCGAGTCGCTCTTCGGGGCGGACAGCCACTACGACGCCTGCGAGTTGCCGGACGCGCTGGTGCTGAGCCTCCACACTCGCTATGCCCGGGTGGATCTGCCCGACCACCCCATGTGGGCGAGCGAGGACGACTCACCCGTGCGCTGGTACGCGGCTCCCGGACGGCTGGTGCGCCGAGACGGCGTCCAGGACCAGTCCTGGATCCACGCGCGCGGGCGCACGGTTGCCGATCTTGAGACCATCCGTGAAGAACTCTCTGGACCTTGGGTTTGCTGAAGCCGTGCCCGCCACCGATGCGGGCGGGTTCAACGTGCAGTCGGCAGGCCGTTATGCAGCCGGCGCGAGAGAGTGCGCGAAGGCACGTTCAGGCGGCGCCTGACCGCTGTCGGTTACATGTGGGCCTTCGCCGCCCTGTGATCCGCGGAGCCACGGAAGGTGACCTGCCCGGTTGAGTAGAGCGCGTAGCCGGCTCCGGATGAGCTTGGCAGCGGCGGCCCGGATCGGTGATGCAGCGGGCACCGCGCGGACGCGGGCTGAGTCCAGGCCGAGCTTGCCGCCGCCCGTGGAAGGCCGTGAGGGCGGCCAGGTAGTACTCACGTGGGTGGGAACGGAGCCGGTTGACCAGTTGGCCCCTGCCCCAGACCGCGTCGAACAGATCGCGCCGACCCTGCTGCGGATACTCCTCGCCACCGGCGACCCACCGGCGCAGACCCTGAGCCGCCGTCGACTCCGTACCCTGGCGGCATGCGCATGCGCCCCACCCTGAGCTGGACCCCCGCCGCGGATCTGCCGCCGGGCACCACCGACCTGCAACCGGTCGTCGACGCGCTGAGCACCGGCGGTGTGCTGGTGCTCAGCGGCGCGGGCATCTCCACGGAATCGGGCATCCCGGACTACCGGGGCAAGGGCGGGAGCCTGAGCCGGCACACCCCGATGACCTACCAGGACTTCACCGGCAGCGCCCACGCGCGGCGCCGCTACTGGGCGCGCAGCCACCTCGGCTGGCGCACCTTCGGCCGCGCCCTCCCCAACGCCGGGCACCGGGCCGTGGCCGCTTACGCACGGCACGCCCACGTCACGGGTGTGATCACCCAGAACGTCGACGGCCTGCACCAGGCCGCCGGCAGCGAGGGCGTCGTTGAGCTCCACGGCAGCCTCGACCGGGTCGTCTGTCTCTCCTGCGGCGCCTTCAGCCCGCGCCGCGAACTCGCCCGGCGGCTGGAGGCCGCGAACCCCGGCTTCGACCCGGTGGCCGCAGGGATCAACCCGGATGGTGACGCCGACCTCACCGACGCGCAGGTCGGGGATTTCCGCATCGTGCCGTGCGCCGACTGCGGCGGCGTAATCAAACCGGACGTGGTGTTCTTCGGTGAGGCGGTTCCGCCCCAGCGCGTCGAGCACTGCCGACGGCTGGTCCGTGAAGCGTCCTCACTGCTGGTTCTTGGTTCGTCGCTGACGGTGATGTCCGGGCTCCGGTTCGTCCGCCAGGCGCACCAGGAGGGGAAGCCGGTATTGATCGTCAACCAGGACCCGACCCGGGGCGACCCGCACGCCCTCACCCGGGTCGCGCTCCCCCTGGGGTCGGCCCTGACCACCGTGGCGCACCGGCTGGGCATCCCGGTCGGCGGCGGGTCCGCGGACTGAGGCGCCCTTCGGCGCGCATCCCGCAGCCGTGGGTACCGGCTGGGGGAGCCTGCGGACCACGAGTGCTGGACGTCCAGCAGCCAGGAGACGTCGATGTAGAGGGGCGGTATCAGGCACCACCCCCACCGTCCCCGAGCACGGACCACCGAAGCGACCGCTGGCGCCGGCGCAGCACAGGCGGCGTCCGGCGACCATCGAGGGGCCAGGAGCTCGTGCCCTCCGTTCCCAGTCGTGTCTATTCATTGACAGCGCCGCCTTGGGACTTCGGTCGACCGCGACCTCCACCGGCCGCCATCATCACGGTGCCTGCGTCTCACGAGGATGGCCTTCGGCCTGCAGCTCGAACCACATGGTCTTGCCGGTGGCCGTCCGGACACTGCCCCAGGAGTCCGCGAGCAGGTCAAGGAGCTCGATGCCCCGGCCGTTCTCCGCATCCGGGTCGGCGACGCCGCGTGCGGGGCCGGCGGACTCCGTGTCCTCGACCTCGCACAGCAGGCCGGAGTGGCGCAGCTGCAGGTTGAGCCTGAGCGGACCGCGGGTGTGACGCAGAGCGTTGGTGACCAGTTCACTGACCAGTAGCTCAGCGGTGTCGGCGAGATCGCCCACAGCCCAGTCGCTCAGTTGCGCGGTCACCAGACGTCGGGCCTGGCGCACGGAGGTCAGTTCCCGCTGCAGGGGCCAGGAGGCATCCCAGGCGGTGGCACAGCCACGCGGTGCGTCGAACGGCCGCAGCGGTGCGAGCAGGCGGGACCACAGAGCCCACTGCCGGGCGAGCCGCGATGGCGCATCGGCACGAGAGGACCGCTCTCCCCGGTGAAAGGCGATGCGGTAGCTGATGACCCAGGTGGCCATGGGGATCAGTCCCTTCGCTGACGACCGGCCGGTCGGCCGGTGAACGTGCCAGGCATGCGCCAGGCCCTTGTACGTAGCAGTCGCTACATCTCAAATATAGACGTAACTGGCGCTACAGTAAATACCACGCGAAAAGCCCAATAACGGACAGCCCGGAATCCTCGACCGCGCGCACCCAGGAGTCCCCATGCCTCGCCCGCCCGATCCAGCCAAGCGACGCGACCTTCTCGACCGGGTCCGCGAGTACGTCTTGCGCAACGGCGTCGCGGACCTGTCCCTGCGACCTCTGGCCAAGGCCCTGGGCACCAGCGACCGCATGCTCCTCTACTACTTCGGCACCAAGGAACGGATGGTCGCCGAGGCCCTCGACATCTACGAGCGTCGGCCGCTCCTGCGCACCCGTGGACTACTGGAGGCCATCGGCAGGCCCGCGAGCCCCGCAGACCTGCGCCGCTTCTTGAAGGAGGTGTGGCGACAATTCAGCGACCCCGATGTACGCGCCGCAGTCCCTCTCTACTTCGAGATCATGAGCGCCAGCGTGCTTCACCCCGGCCGCTACGGGCCCGTCATGCGCGACATCGTCACCGAATGGACCCTCCTGTACACCTCCATCTTCCGCGACCTTGGCATGACCCAAGAGCGAGCGCGCATACAGGCCACCCTCCTGACCGACGCCTCCCTCGGTCTGCTGATCGCCCCGCTGGCCGACGGTCACTGGGACCGGGCCCACGAAGCCTTCCACGCCCTCCTCGACAGCCTGGAACCCGGTTGGCACACCACCCGGTGACATCTCGCCGCAGACGCAGTCCGCGGGACGGATTGGCTTTGGCATCCCTTCTTGGAGGCTGCACGACAAGCCCGCCGGTCGCGTCGGCGTACCGGCGAGAACGGGACGGTGTCCGAACGCACCGGCCACGGCCCGCCCGGCCCTCACGTCCGGCAGTGGTGGGAAGCGACGCATGCGGACAGAATTGTGCTCAGTAGGACCGCACTCTCACAGCCACGCGCCGCAAGGCCGGTGTCCCGCCCACGGAAGGTGGAAGACATGCGGCACTACGATCTCGTCATCCTGGGGGCAGGCAGCGGCAACATGCTGCTTTCCGAGGAATTCGATCGCCTGCGGACCGCCATCGTCGAACCGGACCGTTTCGGCGGCACGTGTCTGAACCGGGGGTGCATACCGAGCAAGATGTTCGTCGTCGCGGCGGACGCCGCCGAGGGTGCGCGGGCGGCACGGCGCCTCGGCGTCCACGCGAGCGTCTCGCACGTCGACTGGAAGTCCGTCCGGGACCGCGTGTTCGGCCGCATCGATCCGTTGCACGAGAGTGCGGTGGAGTACCGCAGACGCCAGGGCGTCGACGTCTTCACCGAGGCGGCCCGATTCGTCGCCCCGAAGGTGCTGGAGGTCGGGACGGAGCGGATCACCGCCGAGACGTTCGTCGTCGCGGTCGGGTCGCGGCCCGTGGTGCCGGACATCCCCGGCCTCGACACCGTCGCCTTCCACACCTCGGACACGATCATGCGGATCGACGCCCTGCCCGCGTCCATGCTGGTGCTCGGCGGCGGCTTCATCGCGGCCGAGTTCGGCCACGTGTTCACGTCGTTCGGCGTGGACATCACGATCGTGCAGCGCGGGCCACGCCTGCTCATGGCGGAGGACGAGCAGGTGTCGCAGCGGTTCACCGAGCTCGCCTCGCAGCGGCACCGTGTGCTGCTCGGCGCCACGGTCACCTCCGTCACACCGAAGGGGGACGGTGTGGCGGCAGTGGTGGCGTGTCCGGACGGTGAGCACAACGTCGAGGCCGACATGTTGCTGGTGTGCGTCGGCCGCCGGCCCAACACCGACCGACTGCGGGCCGTCGACGGCGGGCTGGAGCTGGACGAACACGGTCACATCGTCACCGACGACGCCTACCGCACGTCCGTGCCCGGGGTGTGGGCACTCGGTGACGCGGTGAACCACTTCCAGCTCAAGCACGTGGCGAACGCAGAGTCGCGGCTGGTGCGGCACAACATCCTCCATCCGCAGGACATACGGACGCTGCCGAACAGGGTGGCGCCGCACGCGGTGTTCACCAGCCCGCAGATCGCCAGTGTCGGCCTCACGGAACAGGAGGCGCGGCGGCGCGGCATCGACTACCTGGTGAGCGTTCGCGACTACGCCCAGACCGCGTACGGATGGGCCCTGGAGGACACCACCAGTTTCGTCAAAGTCCTCGCGAGTCCGGCCGATCGCATGCTCCTGGGCGCACACATCATCGGGCCCCAGGCCGCGACGCTCATCCAGCCCCTGATCCAGGCCATGTCCCTGGGACTGACGGTGGACCGGATCGGGCACGACGTCCTCTACATCCACCCGGCTCTGACGGAGGCCGTAGAGCAGGCGCTGCTGGACCTGTAGTCAGGCGAAAGCGGGTCCGGTCCCGTCCGGAGCCGGACCGCCGTGACCGGGCGGCCCACGCACGAGGGGTGAGCCGCAAGTCGGCGAGGACGATCAGGCGGTGACGTCGAGGACGACGCGGAACCGCGCCTTGCCGGAGAGCATCCGCTCGTAGGCGTCCATGGCCCGCTCGAAGGGCATCATCTCGATGGACGGGCGGATGCCGTGGGCCAGGGTGAAGCCGAGGTTGTCCTCGTTCTCGATCGACGAGCCGGTCAGGCTGCCGACGATGCTGCGGGTGCCGAAGATCAGGTCGGCGGTGTCCACCGTCAGCGGGTCGGGCGCGGCACCCACGACGACGAGCTTCCCGCCGGGCGCCAGACCGCGCACCAGCGGATTCATGGACGCGCCGCTCGACGCCGTGGCGACGACGAGCGAGGCGCCGCCCAGGTCGGCCAGCGCCGCGCCGGGGTCGGTCTCCGAGCTGTCGATGTACTCATGAGCGCCCAGTTCACGGGCGAGCGGCTCCTTGTCCTTGCCGCGGGCGACGGCGGCGACCCGGTATCCGAGGCTGCGCGCGTACTGGAGGGCGAGGTGTCCCAGGCCGCCGATGCCCTGCACGGCCACCAGGCTGCCCGCCCGGACAGAGTCCTGCTGGAGCGCGGAGAAGGTGGTCAGTCCCGCGCACAGCAGCGGGGCGGCCTCGGCCGCGGGCATGCCGTCCGGGATGCGGACCAGTCCGCTGGCACGCGCGTAGGTCACCTCGGCGTAGCCGCCGTCGACGTTCGTGCCGGTCTGCCCCTGGTCGAGGCAGTTGACGAAGTCGCCCCGGCGGCACGGATCGCACTCCCCGCAGTGTCCGTTCAGGAAGCCGACGCCGACGCGGTCGCCGGGGTGCCAGGCGGTGACGCCCGGCCCCACGGCGTCGATCACGCCGACGATCTCGTGACCGGGCACGATCGGACTCGACGGGTCGGCACGCAGGCCCTCCACGGCAAGGACGTCGGTGTGGCAGACACCGCAGGTCTCCACCCGGAGCCGGACGTGTCCCGGCGCCGGGTCGACCAGCTCGCGCTCGACCAGCCGGAGGTTGTGGACTCCGGTGGCCTCGAAGGCTCGATAGGTGGTGGACATTGAGGCTCCTTGGTATCGCCCGGCCGGCGGGGGCCGGCGGGGCTCAGTGTGACGATGTTCTGTTCAATATGACCGGTCGTCTTAGACAGTGTCAAGCCTGGTCGGACAAGGGTGCGCGGTCCCACTACCCGGACTTGACAGCGATCAAGACGACCGGACATATTGAGGGAGAGGTGATCAGAATGGCACGCGCATCGAAGCGCGAGGAGATAGCGCAGGCGGCACTGGAGCAGTTCCGTACCCGGGGCTTCAACGCCACCGGCATCAGCGACATAACCTCGGCCGCCGGCGCTCCGAAGGGTTCTTTCTACAACCACTTCGCCAGCAAGGAGGACTGCGCCCTGGAGGCGCTCGACCGCTATGCCGTCGGTCTGCGCTTCGACATGCTCGACACGGCCGGGCGTCCTCCGCTGGAACGGCTCCGGTCGCACTTCGAGTTCATGGGCTCGGACACGGTGGACAGCGGCTTCGTCCGCGGCTGCCTGGTCGGCAATTTCGGCGCCGAGGTGGCCGACCACTCCGAGGAGATCCGCTCGGCGGTCCAGCGCGGCTTCCAGCAGTGGGCCTCGCACATCGAGCGCGTGCTTGCCGAGGCCCAGGAATCGGGTGAAGTCAGCGCCTCGCTCGACGTGTCGGCGACCGCGCTCTTCGTCCTCAGCGCCTGGGAAGGTGCCCTGATCGCGGCCCGCGCCGACAAGTCCTCCGCCGCCATCGACGCGTTCTTCCACATGGTCTTCGACGTCGTACTGCGCTGAGCCTGCCCGTCATCGTCACGGCTGCCCTTCGAGAAGGTCGTCGCGCCGGGGCTGCGTGTTCGCCCCGGAGGTGTCGTGGCTGGTCCTCCGGGAGTGGTCTTCGGACCCGACGAGAAGACCGCGATGCGCTACGCAGTCCCCGCCGGGCAGCTTCTGGAAACGGGCGCCGAACAGGAATCCCGTGAGGGCCGACAGTGACCTTCTGTCATTCTGCTTGCCATGTCCGCGCGAAATCGAAGACTGCCCCGGCACCGCGCCTGGCCACTGACCACCACCGACATCGACGGGTGTCTCGGCCCCTACATGACCCGGGTCACGGACCTGCGGTTTCTCACCGGACATGACAGCGAGACCATCGTTCTGGGGGCAGCATGGATCGCTCCGATCCCCCGCAACCATGGTCGCGGCGTGCACCCGGACATGGTCGGCTTCCGCATAGACGTCCACCCAGTCGATGCCGCTGAACGTGCTGCCACGCGCGCTGTGCTACAGGCGCATGCCCTCCCGCAACTCCACGAATGGATCACACAGGCTCTCGCCGCCGACGAAACCTGGCAACTGACTCCCCATCAGCACTACTGGCGGCTCACCAACGGCCACCTCACCCACCGCGACGAAGCATGAACCCGGTCCGGACGCCAGGCACACCCTCGCACCAGCGAGGTCGGTGCCTTGCAGTGGTGGGGCGTTACTCGTCGTGGCTGTCCCGCCGTCCGCCTACGACTGCGGGCGGCTACTCCGGATGACACTGCGGTCTTCGCACTCGAAATCGGATCCGACGGGGTCTTCTCCGCCACGCTCAGCGGTAACGCTTCGGCACAGCACAAACCCCGATCCGCTTCTGGACCGAAGGACGACAGGCAGATAGAGCTCTCTGCCGGACGGGCTGATTCCAGAGAAACCGAGAATCTCTTCGACCTCGGCCTTGCTCGCGGAGCAGAGCTCGATCGACTTGTAGTGCTGGACCAACTGCATGGCACTCACACCCTCGAAACGAAGGTCCAGGCATGCGGTGTCCACGCTGTCGGGAACGGCAGACCGACGGAGTTTGTAGAGCTCCCAGTTCGTCGCACGGGCCGCAGCGACGGGGTCCGTGATCCCGTCCACGGAGCGCTACCGCACCGGTGAAGTCCTCCTGATGGTCACGGAGTTCGGCGATCTGTCGGTGGGCGCCGAGGAGGACGAGTTCTCCTACACGCGGACGGTTCGCCGAAGCTGCCGCTGGAGAATTCCGAGGCGGCCCCGGCCCCGGCCGACGAGGGGTAATGACGAGGTCCACCAGGCCCTGCCGCCAACCACGACATGCGCGGCAGGGCCTGCACGAGTTCCGGCCTTCTACTTGTACGCGATGGCCGTGGCAGCGCGGATGCTGTGCGCGGGTGTGGTGATCCGCAGGACGTGGGTGTCGGCGTCCCAGTGCCAGGCGGAGCGCGTCAGCGGGGTGCCTGCCGCGCTGACTTGGCTCGGTGGTTCGTCGACGCCGAGGAAGGACACGGTCCAGGTGCGGCGGCCGACCTGTCCGGGGAAGGTTCCCTTGGCAGGTGCGATCTTCAGCAGGTGTGTGTCCTTGTGCTCGGTATAGCGGATCCGGGTGGTTGCCGTACGACCGGAATGCGAGGTGGTGCCGTCGTCCTCGTAGAGAGAGAAAGCGCCGGATGCTCCCGGGGCCACCGTGACGCTGACCTTGTCGAGCGGGCTCTGGCGGTCGTTGGGCACGTTGTCGGACCGGGTGGTGACGATGCCGCCCGCCCGGACGAAGACCGGCATGGTGTCCAGAGTGGTCGTGATGTCCTGCGTGGCTCCGCCGGCGGGTGCGGTGTAGGTGCGGCCGGTGAAGTAGTCCGTCCACTGGCCGGGAGGGAACCACACCGACGTGGTGGTGTCGGTGCCGGGTGTGGTGACGGGTGCGATCAGCATGTCGGGGCCGTAGAGGTACTCGCTGTCCGCCTTGGTGTAGGCGTTCTCCTCCTCCGGGTACTGCAGGTACAGCGGGCGGACGATCGGGGTACCGGTGGTGGTGGCCTCGTTCGCCAGGGTGTACGTGTACGGCACGAGCGCCTCGCGCAGCCGGAGGAACTTCTCGGCGGAATTCTGTGCTTCGGGGCCGTACTGCCAGGGCAGTCGGTCGCTGTGGTTGCTGTGCAGCCGGTCGACGGGCTGGAAGGTGCCGAACTGCACCCACCGTGCGTACAGGTCGTCGGGCAGCTTGGTGGTGCGGTGGGTCTGGCCGTTCGAGGTGTATGTCTCGGCCCCGGGGATGCCGTATCCGTCGTTGTGGCCGCCGATGTCGTGGCTGACGGCGGCGAGGCCGGTGGCGGCCGACTCCCCCGGCGTATAGCCGATTTCGGCGCGCAGGGTGGCCCAGTTCGAGGTCGTGTCACCGGTGAAGTGGAGCGTACTGCGCTTGTCGGCCCAGGGGCCCGTGGGCAGGCCTACGCCGCCGCTGTAGCCGCCGGCCTGGAGGGAGCCGTAGGCGCGGGACAGGACGAAGCCGCGGTCGCTGGTCTCGGCGGTGAGGTCAGTGTACTTCTGGTTGATCCATGCGTCCGGGGTGACGCCGGACAGGGAGGAGCGGGAGGCGTCGCAGCACCAGTCCAGCCACCAGAAGTCGTTGCCGGCCTGGTCCATCGGACGGTGCAGGTCGAGGTAGGCCTTGAGCTGGTCGGGATCGCCGAAGTCGAAGGTGTAGCAGTCCGAGCCCGCGCTGCCCGCGCAACCGCCTTTTCTCAGCTTGCCCTTGGCCGTGCTCTGGGCCTTCGCGAACTGCGGGTCGGAGCCGAGGATGCTCGGGTGCACGTTCAGGGTGTTGTGCAGCCCTTGGCCGGTGGACCAGTCGAAGAAGGCCTTGGGGTCGGGGAACTTGGCCGGGTCGAAGTTCCACCCGCTCCAGGTGTTCGGCGACTTGAAGTCGGTGTCCGTGACGAGCACGTCCAGGGGTACGTCCGCGGCGCGGAACGCGGGCAGGATGGTGTTCTCGTAGTCGTTCGCCGTGCGGTCGATGTATTCGGAGTACCAGACGCCGTAGGCCCAGCGGGGCAGCAGCTGTGACGGCCCGGTCAGGGTGGCGAGGTCGGACAGGCCCTGCTGGTAGTCGTGTCCGAAGCCGAAGAGGTAGCCGTCCTGGTAGGGGCGGCCGCCGTGGGCGGGGCGTGGGGCGGCCTTCTTGGTGCCGGTGTCGTAGACCGCGGAGGTTGTGTCGTCGAGCAGGTACCAGCCGTCTCGGTGCAGGAGACCGGGCGTGGTCCAGGGGGTGGGTTCGGTGTCGCCGTTGAGTCCGTCGAGGCTGCGGCGGTAGCCGCCCAGGGCGAGGTGGGGTGCGGGGGCGGCCTCTCCCTGCCGGCTCAGGGCGAGGGTGTCCAGGTTGACGTGGCAGCTGGTGGACTCCGGGCAGTTCAGGGTCAGTTGGTCGGTGCCCGCCTTCAACTCGACGGGGATGGAGGCCGACTGCCAGGTGTCCCAGTTGTCGGTGGCCGGGAGCGTGAGGGTGTGGGAGGCGCCGTCGCCGGTGCCGACTTCGATCGTCCGCGGCTGGTGCAGGCCGTCGCTGCCGGTGCCGTTGGCGTAGCGCAGGTTCAGCAGGTAGGTGCCGTCGTCGGGTACACCGGTGATCCGGTCCGAGACGGCGGATCCCTGGTTGAGTTCGGCGGTGAAGCCGTAGCCGGCGTGACTCCTGTGGTCGGTGGCGATGATCGCGGAGCCCGACAGGAGGGCGTCCTCGGCCTCACAACTGGTCCCGAACCGGCAGCCGTTGACCGTGGTCTGCGCTCGGGAGGGGTAGGTGGCCCCGGAGGTGAGGAGGGCGAGGCTGTCGATGTTGACGCTTCCCGAGTCGGTGGCGGCCCGGTGCAGTCTGACGGTGTGCGGACCGGCGCCGAGCGTCAGCGGCAGGCGGGCCACACCCCAGGTGTTCCAGTCCGATGTCGCGGGAAGCGTGAACGTCTTGTCGGCGCCGCCGTCCACGCTGAGGCTGAGGGTGCGTGCCTCGTGGCGGCCGTCGCTGCCCACCGCGTTGGCGTAGCGCACGGCGAGGTCGTAGGTGCCGGCGGACGATGCCTGCACGTCCGCGGCGAGGGAGTTGTTGTCGACCTCGAAGCCGGCGAGGAAGCCCTTGCCGGTGAACCCGCTGTGATCGGTGGCCAGGCCTGGACCGTCGTACTGCTGGTCCTCCGCCTCGCACAGGGCGCCGACGGTGCAGACGTCGTGCTGCCAGGGTGCCGCGACCACCGGCGTCTGCCCTGCCTTGAAGGACGTCGTCAGGTTGTCTGCGTCGAAGGGGCCGGAGCCGATCCGGTAGCGCAGGGTCATGGCGCTGGTGGTGATGGTCAGGACGCCACCGCTGACGGACGAGGTGTAGGGCGGCGGGGTGAAGGAGTCCCGGCCGACGGCGTTGAAGGTGGGGCTGTCCTCGAAGCGGCCGTCCCCCGCGTACTCCGTCCGGATCAATGTCGGTGACAGGACTTCGAAGCGGGCGTCCTGCACGGTCACGGCGGCGGGGTGGCT
Source organism: Streptomyces sp. NPDC007157 (assembly GCF_040634235.1). Classification (NCBI taxonomy): domain Bacteria; kingdom Bacillati; phylum Actinomycetota; class Actinomycetes; order Kitasatosporales; family Streptomycetaceae; genus Streptomyces; species Streptomyces sp. NPDC007157. The sequence goes on along the minus strand of NZ_JBEYFE010000007.1, from coordinate 100,543 downwards.
CGGCCGGCTCCCGGTGGCCGCCGTCCCCACGCCTGGGGTGACCAGGCAGAGCCCCAGTGCCGCGATGGCCACCGTCTGAACGACGACGGGGCGGCCCAGCCTGCGGCGAGATCTCGGCAAGGATGGTTTCACAGCACTCTCCGTCTCCGGCCCAGCCACGTCTGGGCAACGACCACCACGGCCAGGAAGGCTCCGCTGACGACCTGCTGGTAGGCAGAGTCGAGCGAGCCGATCTGGTTGATCACGTTCTGGATGACCTTCAGCAGCAGCACCCCGACGAGGGAGCCGCTGATGTAGCCGAAACCGCCGCTGAGCAGGGTGCCGCCGATGACCACGGCGGAGATGGCCTCCAGCTCCATGCCGCTGCCGAGAATGGTCACGCCGGACAGCAGCCAGGCCGCGTTGAGTGCGCCGGCGAGCCCGGCGCACAGGCCCGAGAGCGTGTAGACGGAGATCTTCGTACGGGCCACCGGTGCGCCCATCAGGGCTCCCGCGTCCTCGTTGCCTCCGACCGCGTAGACGTACTGCCCGAATCTGGTCCGGCGCAGCACGACGGCGCCGAGCACGAACAGCGCCACGGTGATCCACACGGGCATTCCGATGCCGCCCAAGGAGCCCTGTCCGAGGGTGGCGAAGAAGGAGTCCTTGTCGACGAGATAGGTCTTCGAGCCCTCGTCGGTGATGGCCAGCAGGATGCCCCGGGCGCCCAGCATCGCCGCCAGGGTGACGATGAACGGAGCCAGCCGGACACGTGCGATCAGTACTCCGTTGACGAGGCCGATCAGTCCGCACACGGCAAGCGGCAGCAGCAGGGCCACCGCCGTGCCGTACTGCGAGCCCCAGGCGGCGAGGACGCCGCCCAGGGCGAACAGCGAGCCCACCGACAGGTCGATGCCGCCGGTGACGATCACGAACGTCATGCCGAGGGCGACCACGGCGAGGAACGCCGAGGACAGCGCCATGTTCTCCAGGTTGTCGCCCGTCAGGAAGGTGTCGAAGCTCAGCGACGCGACGGCCATGGCGATCACGAGGGTGACCAGGGCGCCGTGTTGCTGCGCGAGCCCGCTCAGCCGCTCGGAACGGTTCAGGCGCCCGGTACCGGCGCCCTCGCGGCTCACGGCGTCGGTCGGCATTTTGGCCTCTTCGGTCTGCGTGGTCATCGCCTGCCTCGTTCCCGGGCCGCGTAGACGGCGAGGACGATCACCACGGCCTGGGCGATCTGGGTCCACGACGGCGGCAGATCGTGCTTGATGAGGGTGGTGGTGAGCAGCTGGATGAGCGCGGCACCGGCGACGGTGCCGCCGATGCGGACCCGTCCGCCGCTGAGCGGGGTGCCGCCGACGACCACGGCGGTGATGGCGGACAGTTCCATCAGGGTGCCGAGGGAGGTGGGGTCGCTCGCGGCGAGGCGGGCGGTGGCGAGCACGCCCGCGATCGCGGCGAGGGCGCCGGAGCAGACGTAGACCACGACCAGGACCCGGCGGACCGGGAGTCCGGCGAGCCGGGCCGCCGGCCGGCTGTCGCCGATGGCCAGGACCTGCCGCCCGAACGTGGTGCGGCGCATCACGAACGCGACCAGCACCGCGAGCGCCGCGGCGATGAGGACCAGGTAGGGCACGCCAAGGACGGCGCCGGAGCCGAGTGCCGCAAGCCCCGGGTCGCGTACGTCCTTGAGCTGGGGCAGCAGGACCAGGGCCAGTCCGCGTCCGGCGACCATCAGGGCGAGGGTGGCGACGATGGGCTGGACGCCGACGAACGCGATCAGCGCACCGTTCGCGACGCCGACCACGGCACCCGCGATCACCGCGATCAAGGTGGCGATCCAGGGCCCGTAGCCGAGGTAGAGCGAGAGCAGTGAGGTGGCCAGTGCCATCACCGAACCCACCGAAAGATCGACGCCCTCGGTGCCGATCGCCAGCGCCATGCCCAGCGCGACGATGAGGACGGGGGCGACCTGGACGGCCTGGGTGCGGAAGTTCTCCGCGGAGGCGAAGTGGGGGGTGAAGGCGAAGTTGAACAGCAGCAGCACCAGGACGCCGGTGTACACGCCGTAGTCCTGCAGCAGGCGCAGCAGCCGGGTACGGTCCAGCGCGCCGCGCGCGAGGGTGAGTTCAGTCATCGCTTTCTCCAGCGGGTACGGCGGCGATGGCGCGCATCAGCTCGCCCTCGGTGACGGCGTCACCGGTCAGCTCGCGGACCACGACGCCGTCCTTGAGGACCACCACGCGGTCGCTGCCCTCGATCAGTTCCTCGGTGTCGGAGGAGATCAGCAGCACGGCGAGGCCGTCGTCGGCGAGTTCGTCGATGAGTGCCTGCACCTCGGCCTTGGCTCCGACGTCGATGCCACGGGTCGGCTCGTCCAGGAGCAGGACCTTGGGGTGCAGGGCCAGCCAGCGGGCCAGCAGGACCTTCTGCTGGTTGCCCCCGGAGAGTTCGCCGACCTTCTGGTGCGCTCCCGCGGCCTTGATGCGGAGCCGTTTCATGAACGTCTCCACGATCCGGTCGACGCGGGCGTCGTCGACGAGGCCGAAGCGGGACAGCCCGGGCAGCGCGGCGAGCGCGATGTTCTCGCGGACCGACAGGCCCGGCATGATGCCCTCGCTCTTGCGGTCCTCCGGCAGCAGGCTGATGCCGGCGCGGATCGCGGCGGCGGTCGAGCCGGCCCGTACCGGGACGCCGCCGACGACGACCTGGCCGGTGTCGGTGGGCAGGGCCCCGGCGATGGCCTTCGCGGTCTCGCTGCGGCCGGAGCCGAGCAGCCCGCCCAGGCCGACGACCTCGCCGGGCCGGACCGCCAGCGACACGTTGCGCAGTCTGTGACGTACCGTCAACTCGGTCGCGGTCAGCACCGGTTCGGCGTCGGTGTCGTGCGAGCCGGAGAACTTGGTCATGCCTTCCGCGCGTACCTCGCCGACCTCCCGGCCGAGCATCATGGCCACCAGCCGCAGCCGGTCGAGCTCGGCGAGCGGGCCGGTGTGCACGACGCGTCCGTCGCGCAGGACGGTGATCGTGTCGCAGAGTTCGTACAGTTCGTCCATGCGGTGGCTGACGTAGACGACCGCGACGCCGCGCTCGCGCAGCATGCGGATCACCTCGAACAGGGTCTGCACCTCGCGTGGTTCGAGGGAGGAGGTCGGCTCGTCCATGATGACGACGCGGGCCTCGACGGCGACGGCGCGGGCGAGCGCGACCATCTGCTGGGTGCCGACGCCGAGTTCGCGCAGCGGCCGGTGGACGTCGACCCGGATGCCGAGTCCGCGCAGTGCCTCGTCGGCTTCGCGGTGCATGCGCCGGAAGTCGATCAGGCCCAGCCGGCCCAGCGGTTCGCGGCCGAGGAACAGGTTGCGGGCCACGCTCAACAGCGGGACGAGGTTGACCTCCTGGTAGATGGTGGAGATGCCGGCCTGCTGGGCCTGCAGCGGTGTGGTGAAGCGGACGGGCTCTCCGTCGTACGTCACCTCGCCGTGGTCGGGCCGGTACACCCCGGTGAGTACCTTGATGAGCGTCGACTTGCCCGCGCCGTTCTCGCCGACGAGCGCGTGCACCTCCCCGGCGCGCGCGGTGAAGTCCACGTCGGACAGCGCGCGCACGCCGGGGAAGGTCTTGGACAGCTGGGTGACCGAGAGCACGTCAGTAGGCCTTGCCGAGGTCCGACCGGGCGTTGCTCTTGTCGTAGGCGCTGTCCTTGATAACGATGTCCTGCCCGACCTTGTCGCCCTTGGTGAAGGTGTCGAGGGTCTGGAAGGCGAGCGGTCCGAAGCGTGGGTTGGACTCGATCACCGCGTAGATCCAGCCGTCCACGATGCTCTGCACGGCGTTGCGGGTGCCGTCGATGGTCACGATCTTGACGTCGCCGGCCTTCTTGCCCGCGCCCTTGAGGGCGTTGACGGCGCCGAGACCCATCTCGTCGTTCTCGGCGTAGATCCCGGTGATGCCGGGCTTGGACTGGATAAGGTTCTCGGTGACCGACTGGCCCTTCTCGCGGGCGAATTCGCCGGTCTGACGGAATACGACCTTCAGGCCGGGTGCCTTCTCCTTGATGCGGTCCTCGAAGCCCTTGGTGCGCTCGGTGGTCACGTTGTTGCCGGCGGCGCCGAGGAGGATGGCGATCTCGCCCTTGCCGCCGGTCGCTTCGATCATCTGGTCCGCGGCCCGTTTGCCCTGCTCGACGAAGTCGGAGCCGATGAAGCTCACATAGTCCTTGCAGGCCGCCGCGTTGATCTTGCGGTCGATGGTCACGATCGGGATGTGCCTGGCGGCCGCGGCGCGCAGCACCGGCTCCCAGCCGTCGGAGTTGAGCGGGGCGATGACCAGTAGGTTCGCGCCCTTGGCGATGAGGTCCTGGACGTCGCTGATCTGCTTGGAGAACTGCGACTGGGCGTTGGCGGTGAGTAGTTTGACTCCCTGTGCCTTGGCTTCGGCCTTGATGGAGGCGGTCTCCGCGATCCGGAAGGGGTTGGCCTCCTTCTCGGACTGGGAGAAGCCGACGGTGGCGCTCTTCAGATCGAGTTTCCGGCCGCCGTAGGCGTCGATGGTGCAGGTCGGGCCGGAGGCGGTGCCGGGCGAGGCGACCACCTGGCCGGCGTCGTCCTGCTTCGAGGCGGAGGGCTTCGTGCCCGAGTCGTCCTCGGACTTGGTGCATCCGGTCGCGAGCGCGAGGCTCGTCACGAGGCCGGCGGCGAGAAGCGTTCGCGCGGAGGTGCGACGGACAAGTGCGGTGGGCTTCATGAGTGTCCCCAAACGGCACGGCCCCGGAGCTGAGAGCGCTCTCGGGGAGGCTTGCTCTTGCGTCAACTCGGCGTGCTCGTCGTTCAGGGGAGGTTTTTACATCGTTGGAAGGGCTGTGTAAAGCCTTCCGTCCGAAATCTCGTCACCGTCGGCCCAGGGTGCTCTCCCGCTCGACGAGCTCGAACTTCGCGGTCAGTTCGCGCCCGCCGGGCTCCTCACGGCCCGACAGGCTGCGCAGCAGCGAGGCCACGGCCATCTTCGCGATGGCCTGCTTGTCCGGCGACACCGTCGTCAGCGTGACGGCACCGAAACGCCCCTCCGCGATGTCGTCGAACCCCACCACCGCCACGTCCCAGGGCACCCGCAGACCCCGCTCGTGCAGTACCCGCATCGCCCCGATCGCGATCAGGTCGTTGAAGGCGAAGACGGCGTCCGGACGCACACCGGAGTCCAGCAACTCGGCCATCGCACGCGCCCCGTCGTCCCGGTCCCAACCGCCGACCGGCACCACCAGGCTGTCCGGCGCGGGCACCCCGGCCGCCGTCAACTCCGCACGCCAGCCGTCCAGTCGCAGGTGGGCGGGCTCGTTCACGGAGTCGGTGCGCACGCCGAGGTAGGCGATCCGGGTCCGGCCGCGGCCCAGCAGGTGCCGCACCGCGCACCGGGCCGCCGCCACGTTGTCGATCGCGATGTGGTCGAAGGGCAGCCCGTACTCGCGCTCACCGAGCAGCACCAGGGGTACGTCTGCGGACCGGCCCCGCAGATCCTCGGCCTCCAGGGTCAGCGGGCTGAGGATCAATCCGTCGATCACCCCGCCCCGGAATCCCTGGCTGACCAGGATCTCCTGTTCGCGCTCGCCCCGCGTGTGATCGAGCAGGACGGTGAACTCGTGCTCCGCGGCCGCGTCGATCACGGCGCCGGCCAGCTCCGCGAAGTACGGGTTGCCGAGCTCGGGAACGGCGAGCGCGATGATCCCCGTCCGGCCCTTGCGCAGGTGTCGCGCGGTCAGATTGGGCCGGTAGCCCAGCTCGTCGATGGCCGCCTGCACCTTGGCGCGCATGGCCGGGGTGACGTGCGGATAGTTGTTCACAACGTTGGACACGGTCTTGATCGAAACGCCCGCGCGTTCCGCCACGTCCCTCAGGCTGACCCGCAAGGGATCTCCTCAGCGTCGATGAGTGCCCCGTCCCCCGGGGAATTGTCATGCCCCTGGACAGAGGTCGAGAGCCGTGCTCTCATGCCAACTGCCGTTCCTTCCAACGTTGTACAGACAGAAGCAACGAGCCGCCACCCTTCCTCACCCAAGGAGGATTCGTGCGCACCAGCCCTCTCGGACAACGCCTCGCCCTGCTGCTCGCCGCGGTACTGGGCCTTGCCGGCCTCACCGCGGCACCCGCCGCCACCGCGGCCGACGATCCCGTCGAAGTCCACGGCCTCAAGGGCGAGTACTACACCCAGTCCGCCCCCGGCGCCTTCGACTTCCACGAGCTCAAGGCCACCGGGTTCGACCCGAACCTCGACTTCGACACCCTGGAGCCGCGTCTGAACTTCGCCACCGGCCAGTCGGACGACGTCAGCGTCCGCTGGACCGGGAAGATCGTCCCGGAGAAGACCGGCCCCACGACCTTCTCGATCATCGGCGACAACGGCTTCCGGCTCTGGGTCGACGGGCAGTTGGTCATCGACCACTGGGTCGACGACTGGGACCGTGAACAGACGGGCCAGCCGGTCGAGTTGACAGCGAACAAGGCCTACGACATCAAGGTCGAGTACTTCGAGCACTACGGCGGCTCCAACCTCCATCTGCGCTGGACCCCGCCCGGCGGCACCAAGACCGCCGTACCGCAGTCCGCGTTCCGCCTGCCCGACGGCTACGACTACGACGGAGCCGTCTCCACCGCCGTCGTGGCGAGCGGCCGAACCCTCGCCCTCGAGTTCGCCCAGCCGCTCAGTACGCCGCCGGCCGGTCTCAGCGAGCACCTCGACGCCGTGATCGGGGGCGCCACCTGGCCCCTGGGCGATACCCGGCTGGACTCCACCGACCCCCGGAAACTGCTGATCACGCTCAAGGAACCCGTCGTCGGCAACAAGACCGGCACCGCGTCGGGTCTCGCCGACCTGCGCTACGACGGTCAGGGCGGCCTGGCCGGCACGGGTGGCAACGTTGTCAGCTCCTTCTGGAGCAGCGGTGCCAACAGGTCGACGTACGAGTTGCGCACCAAGTGGGCCGACAAGGTCGGGCCGAGCAATGCCCACCCTGAGTACCCGAGGCCCCAGCTCACGCGTGGTGCCTGGCAGAACCTCAACGGCACCTGGCAGTTCGCCGTGGCCACGGCGGGAGAACAGCCGCCGGTGGGCAGGAAGCTCGGCGAGAAGATCCTCGTCCCGTACCCCGTCGAGTCGCAGCTGTCCGGGCTCGAACGGCACGAGGACCGCATGTGGTACCGGCGAACCTTCACCGTCCCGGCCGGCTGGAAGATCGGCTCCGGCAAGCGGCTGCAACTGAACTTCGGCGCGGTCGACTGGCGAGCGGAGGTGTACGTCAACGGCATCAAGGTGGCCGAACACCAGGGCGGATACGACAAGTTCAGCGCCGACGTCACCGACGCCCTCAAGCCCGGCCGCACCCAGGAGCTGATCGTCGGCGTCTACGACCCCACCGACGCGGCCGACGGCGAGAACCCGCCGGTCGGCAAGCAGCGCCTGGACCCCAGCGGCATCTGGTACACGCCGACCTCCGGTATCTGGCAGACGGTGTGGATGGAACCGGTGGCCGCCGACCATGTCGACCAGCTCAAGCTCACCCCGAATGTCGACGCCGGCACGCTCACCGTCGAGCCGCAGGGCGTCCGCGACGGCCTGCCGGTCATGGCGACGGCCTACGAGGGCAAACGCAAGGTGGCCACCGTCACCGGCCGCAGCGGCGCACCCCTGACCCTGCGCATCCGGAACCCGCGTCTGTGGTCGCCCGACGACCCGTTCCTCTACGACCTGAAGGTGAGCGTCGGAGCCGATCGGGTCGGCAGCTACTTCGGGATGCGGTCGATCAAGGTCGAGAAGGTGAACGGGGTCCCGCGCACCCTCCTCAACGGCAAGCCGATCTTCATGATGGCCACTCTGGACCAGGGCTTCTGGCCGGACGGCCTGTACACCGCGCCGACGGACGAGGCCCTCGCCTACGACCTGAAGATGCACAAGAGCATGGGCTTCAACGCCGTGCGCAAGCACATCAAGGTCGAGCCCGACCGCTGGTTCTACTGGGCCGACCGGCTCGGCCTGATGGTGTGGCAGGACATGCCCGCGATGACGGCCGGAGTGAACCCGTCCACCCAGGCGCGCGCGGAGTACGAGCGCGAGATGAAGCAGATGATCGACGAGCACTTCAGCAGCCCGTCGGTCGTCATGTGGGTCACCTTCAACGAAGGCTGGGGCCAGTACGACATGGCCCGCATCGCCGACCAGGCCAAGTCCTGGGACCCGACCCGGCTGATCAACTCCATGTCCGGGCTCAACCTCGGCGACGACGGCGGCACCGGCGACATCATGGACGAACACGGCTATCCCAGTCCGGCCCTGCCGCCCCACCCCGACGGTCGACGTGCCCTGGTCAGCGGTGAGTACGGCGGCCTCGGCCTTGCCGTACCGGGACACGCCTGGTCCGTGCAGCAGTCGTACGTCGACGTCGACCCGGCGACCTACACCGACGACTACCTGGCCAAGCTCGCCGAGGTCCACGCGCTGGCCTGCAAGGGCGGCAACGGCGCGGTGTACACCCAGATCTCGGACGTCGAGGGTGAGCTCAACGGTCTGCTGACGTACGACCGCAAGGTCGTCAAACCCGACGTCCAGCGGCTCAGGACGGCCCAACAGGCGCTGATCTCCGACGCCTCCCGGGCCACCCCGGCCGGGTGCGCCTGACGCCCGCCCGGACTCGGCGAACGCCTCCCCGCGCCGCGCCGAGTGTCCTGCGCCGTCCGTGAAAAGGGTGCGGTCCGCCGCCGTCCATGAAAGGAGTGCGGTCCGTCGCCTTCCGTGAAAGAGGTGCGGTCCGTCGCCGTCCGAACGGCGGCGGACCGCACGCCCGCCGCTGTCACCGGGTTCGTCACCGGGCTACTTCGGGCGGACTCCGTCCAGCAGGTTGTTCACGAGTCCGATGACGAAGTCGTCGGTGACGGGTTCGTCGGGGATGAGCAGTCGGTGGTAGACGGCGCCCCAGAGCTGGTCGACGAGGATCTGCACGTCGATGTCGGTGCGGATCTGGCCGAGTTCCTGGGCTCGGTGAAGGCGTTCTCCCGCCAGTCGGCGCCGCTGCGACGAGTACAGCTTCCGGTAAGCGGTGGCCAGGTCCTGGTCCGTCTGTGACTCGCCGATGAGCTCGGCCAGTATGCGGCCGCCGGGGGTCTGGGTCATGACCTGGGCGAAGGCGCGGAGCTGGGCGAGCAGGTCGGCGCGGATGTCCCCGGTGTCGGGGAAGGCGAGCGTGTCCTCGACGGCGTGGAAGTAGCCGTCCAGGGAGAGTGCGCCCTTGGAGGGCCACCATTTGTAGAGGGTGGTCTTGCTGACGCCCGATGCCCGGGCGACACGTTCGAAGGTGAGGTCGCGGATGCCTTCGCTGAGCAGCAGGTCCCCGACGGTGCGCAGGACGTCCGCCCGGACCTCGTCGGCGGGCCGGCGTCCCCGTCCGCGTGCGTTGCCCTCCCCGGCTGCGGGTCGGTTCGCGTCGTTCGCCATGTGTGCTCCTGCTCGGTTACCGGGGTCGTGTCGTGTCGGATTCCAGGTGGGTGCTGCCCGCGTCAAGTCTGCGGGTGTCATCTCGCGCGCGGTGTCACGGAGCGATCCGCAGGCTCGCGATCAGCCCGTCGCGCAGGCGGAAGGTCATGGGGCCGGTGCCGTTGTAGCCGTTGCCGGTCACGGTCAGGGTGGCGACATAGGTGTCGGCTGAGGTGCCTGGCTCGATCGCGTCCAGCGCGAAGTGTGCCTGTACGCCGATATTGTCAGTGCGGTCCCAGGCGCGCACGCCGTCGCGGCCGTGGTACTCGCGACCCCAGTCGTTGAGCTCGGCGTCGTGGGTGAACGCGGCGGCGAACGCCTCGGTGTCGCCTCGGTTGGTCGCCTCGACGAAGGTCTGGATGGCGGCGGGGATCTCGATGACGCTCATGGTGAGTGCCTCCTCCGTGAGTGGGGCGGGGACGCAAGGCCTGACGTCCCTCCTGGCGTCCCGGGCCGGGGATTTCAGCTCTGGACGGTGAGCAGGTCGGCAAGTCCGATCCGGGTGAGGAAGCCGCGGCGGATACGGTCGGCGGTCTCGGAGACCTCCTCTGATCCGTCGTCGGCCGGGTCGATGTGCACGCGGTAGGGGCGCTGTCCGGCGGGCAGGGCGGCGATGCGGGCGATCTCGTCGGAGACGAGCGACGCGGAAGCGTCCTCGGGGGCGAGGGCGGCGAGTTCTGTCGCCACCTGGTCCATCAGGCCGGGGTACCGGCTCTCGTATTCGCCCTCGACGGCGGTGTCGTCGGGGTGGCCGGAGTGAGCGAAGTGGTTGGTGCCGCTGGTGAACGAGCCGGGGACGACGATCGAGGTCTCCACCCCCCAGCGAGCGAGTTCACCGGCGTAGGACACCGCGAGGGAATCCATGGCGGCCTTGGCTGCGAAGTAGGGGGCGAGGTAGGGCGGGGTGCCGCCTTTGACGCTGGTGCTGGACACCCAGAGCACCAGTCCTCGCCGGCGCCGGCGCATGCCCGGCAGCACGGCGCGGTTGACGCGCTGGGTGGACAGGACGTTCACGTTGTAGAGCTCGGCGAGCTGGTCGGGGGTGAAGGCCTCGGCCGGCCCGGTCACCATGTGCCCGGCGTTGTGGACCAGCACGTCGATGTGGCCGTGCTCGGCTTCGATCCGTGCGACGGCGGTGTCGACCGAGGGCTGGGAATTCACGTCGAGCTCGATGGACCGCAGGTCGACGTGGTGCTCGTCGGCGTAGTCGGCGGCGGCCTGGACCTGGGGCGCGTTACGGCCGGTGGTCTGGCGCATGCCGGCGTAGACGATGTGGCCGGCGTCCGCCAGCGCACGGGCGGTGAGTGCTCCGAAACCGCTGGAGGCGCCGGTGATGACGACGACGTCGCCAGTGGTGGACATGGACGTGGTTCCTTTCCGCAGTGGCGGTGGAGGGGCAGGGTGGTGTGTGTGGGGCAGGGGTCAGGCGAGTCCGCCGTTGGCGTAGAGGACCTGTCCGTTGACCCAGCGCGCGGGGCCGGCCAGAAACGAGACGACGTCGGCGATGTCCTCGGGCCGGCCCAGCCGCTCGAGCGGGGTCGCCTTGGCGAAGTTGGCGATGGTGGCGTCGTCCTTGCCGTCCAGGAACAGCGGTGTGGCGGTGGGGCCGGGCGCGACGGCGTTGACGGTGATGTCCCGGCCGCGCAGCTCACGGGCCAGGATGAGGGTCAGGCCCTCGACTGCGGCCTTGCTGGCGACGTAGGCGCCGTAGCCCGGCAGCTGGGTGCGGACCACCGAGGTCGAGATGTTGACGATCGCGCCACCCGGGCGGACCCTGCGCGCCGCCTGCTGAGAGACGACGAAGGTGCCGCGGATGTTCGTGCGGTGCATCCGGTCCAGGTCGGCGAGGTCGAACGTCGCGATCGGTGCCAGGATCATGATGCCGGCGGTGTTCACGACCACGTCGATGCCGCCGAAGGCCGACTCGACCGCGTCGAACGCCGCGCTCATCGCACTCTCGTCGGCTACGTCGCCTCCCACTGCCAGAGCCCTGCCGCCGGCGGCGGTGATCGCTGCGACGGTGTCCTCGGCCCTGGTCTGGTTTCCCGCGTACTGCACGGCGACCGCGAAACCGTCCTTGGCGAGCCGCTCGGCCGCGATGCGGCCGATGCCGCCCGAGCCTCCGGTGACCAGCGCGACACGGTCGGTGGTGGGGGTGCTCATGGAGGTCTCCTCTTCAGGTGCTTCTCTTCAGGCGCTTCTAAATGAACTGCTCGTTCATATAACCATGAAATGAACGTGCCGTCCATATCTGCGGACGAGACCTCCCCGGGCACCGCCTACGCACGGCGGCGCGCCGCCCGAACTCACCCCCGCCCTCTCCGGCCGCACCGGAGGGAGCACCCCGAGCGCGAGACACGCTGAGCGCCGCGGACTCGAGTGAGCCGTGCACCGTACGGGGAGGTCGCGGGGGCGGATGCTCGCCGACAGGGCGGGACATGAGGATGGGTCAGATGTCAGGCAGGCTTTTCCACCACGTGTCCGCCACTTCACACAGGGGTCTTCGCGTCGGTCTGGGATGGAGAGGGCGGGGCGGGGACGACGGGTGGCGCCGCACAGGTCGAGTCGTACGTCAGGAGAGGCATGTCTGTCAGAGCCGAGACGTTCGGGTGTGCGGTACGGGGTGTGCGCGGGAGAGCGGGACGGGGTTTCGTGCTGGGGACCGTACTGGCCCTGGTCGCGTTCGTTCCGCCGGCCGACGCGAGCGCGCGGGCCGGGGACCCCGCCGCGGATGCCGTCGCGTGGACCACTCGGTACGTGGCGCCCGGGGTCGAGGTCCGTACCGGGGTACTCAGCGACCCGCGGGCCGTCGGCGTGTGGACGGTCACCGTCCAGGCTCCGGCCGTCAACCGCCTCACGGGTGCCGCGACCTGGGCCCCGCTGGGTGACCGCGACTGGGCCGACACCACCGCCGGGCGGTTGCGGGCCGCCGGGTTCGCGCCGCGCGTCGAGCGGGTGACGTGGGACCAGTACGCCGACACTCCGCACGGCACGATGGGGTGGCAGGTCAGGGTCGGCCGGTACGCCACCCAGGCCGAGGCGGGGACGCCGGCCTCGGCGGTGTCGGCCGCCGGTTTCCGTACCTCCGTCGAGTGGACGGGCTATGACGGACGCCGGCGCGCCGACGCGGAACGCGTCCACGTCGCCGTCGTCGATCCGGCCCGGCTGCGCGGCACGATCGAGGTGAGCGACGGCGGCGACGCCGCCGACCGCGAGAAGACCTCGACGGTGGCCGCCCGTCTGGGCTCCCTGGTCGGCGTCAACGGCGGATTCTTCGTCACCTCCGACGCGGACGGCGTCCAGGGCACCTCGGCCGGACTGTCCGCGGTGCGCGGCGAGTTGCAGTCCATGGCGGTCGGTTCCCGTGCCGCGCTGATCCTCGCCGACGGTGGTCGGCACGTCCGGGTCGCGGACCTTTCCACCACCGTGACCGTCCGTTCCGGCACCGCCGTCCGCGCGGTGGAGGGCATCAACCGGACCCCGGGCAAGGTGCGCAACTGCGGCCGCCCCGGCGCCGTGCCCACCGAACTCCCCCGCCAGGACATCACCTGCGCACTCGCGGACGACCTGGTGAAGTTCACCTCCGAGTTCGGGGCGCCACTGCCGACCGGCGCCGGCGTCCAGGTGGTCCTCGACCAGCATGGTGTCGTCGTCTCCCGTGGTGACCGGGGCGGGTCCGTGCCCGCCGGCGGCTCGGTCCTCCAGGGCACCGGGTCCGCGGCCGCCTGGCTCGCCGAGCACGGCGGAACGGGCAGGCGGCTGGAGTTGCGGGAGACGGTCCGGGACGCCTCGGGCAGGCAGGTCCGGCTCGGTCCCGACGACAGCGTCGTCAGCGCGGCCCCGACCCTCGTCGAGAACGGCCGGGTCCACATCGACGCAGCAGCCGAGGGCACACTCGACCCGCTCGACCTCTCCTTCGGGTTCGCCTGGTCCAACGTGCGCCAGCCGCGCACCCTGGCCGGCATCGACGGTCGCGGACGGCTGCTCCTCGTGACCGTCGACGGCCGGCAGCCCGGTGTCAGCGAGGGCTTCACGCTGGCCGAGGCCGCCCGGTTCATGCGCTCGCTCGGCGCGGTACAGGCGCTCAACCTGGACGGCGGCGGCTCCACCGCCATGGCCGTCGACGGCAGCCTCGTCAACGTCACGTCCGACGCCACCGGCGAGCGTGCCGTCGGCGACACGGTCCAGGTCCTGCCGCGCGCCGGACGGTGACGACCGCCCGCGCGCGGCACCGTCGAGGCGCCGTGCCACCACTCCGCCGCCCTGCGACCGGCCTGGCGGCGGAGTTGCGCGCATCGGCTGGTAGGCCGCCGGCCCGGACCGACCTGAGCCGGGCGGGGCCGGGCGGGTCCGACCTGAGCCGGGCGGGGCCGGGCGGGGCCGGGCGACAGCGGGGGCCTCGTAGAAGCGGATCGCATCAGCGTTGCTGGAGTACGCGGTCACCACTGCCAGTTCGGCCCCGATTCCTTCGCCCAGGCCGCGAACCGCGCGACCAGACGCGCTCCGAGTCCGCCACTGCGGTGGCCTGGCCGCACATACATGCTGACGAGCGCCGCCACCCTCACCGGCCTCGTCGCAGATCCCTCAGCCACGGATCCAGTGAGGTGCCCGACGACCTCATGCTGTTGATCACTCATACCGCGTCACGCCAGCCCCGCGCACCGACAGCGCCGTGTGCTCTTCGCCGACGGAGCAGCGAGCTCAGATCACCGGGAACAGATCACGGTGACGAGGGTGAACGAGGCGTAGAAGGAGCCCTCAGCGAGGCTGGCGAACCACCGTCGGCCGCGGTCCCGCTGCACGTAACCGTCGTTGATGGCCTTCTGCATGTTGCGGCCAAGCCCCAGGGTGTGGTCCGCATCGGCGAAATCCCGGAAGACCGGTGTCGTGGCGACCACCGTCTCCACACGGAAGCCCGCCTTCTCGGCGAACCGGCTCAGGCTGCGTCCGATGGTGGCGTTACGGACCACTTCCTCCGTGGTGTAGCGAGTGAAGTCACGGCTGGTCTGACGATCCTCCGCATCGACGGCCAACGTGTCCCAGTCAGGCTCGACGAGCCCGACGAGAGCCCCCGGTCGAGTGGCACGATGCAACTGGGCGAGAGCTGCCTCAGGCTGCTCGACGTGCATCAGAACCCGGTCGATCTTGGCTCGATCTACCGATCCCGGATCGATGGGAAGCGCGTGTACGTCGCCCTCCCGGATCTCCACTCCGCGAAGGTCACTGGTCCGTTCACGCGCGTGGGCGAGCATGGCCGGATCGCGATCGACGCCGATCACCGAGCCGTCCTCACCGACCCGCTCAGCCAGCGCCGGAAGGTCGGTACCCGGACCGCAGCCGACGTCCACCGCGGTCTGACCAGGCGCAATGTCCAGCAGGTCGATGAGCTGCCGCTTGTAGGCGCGGCCGGCGTCGCTGGCCGCTGCCCGCAGCATGTACGAGGCCTGCTCCGGACGGGTCACTCCAAAGGTCGTCGACATACACGTCAGTCAAACAGGCCGACAGGGCTCTGAACCACGGCTCGCCGTACAGATCCCACGACGCGGCAGGGCGAGCACCGCGTCCACGGCCCAGCCGTACACGGCGGCGTCGCCCTCGGGGCCGGTACCGGCCCCGAGGGTTTCGAGCGCTTCTACGCCCGGACCTGGCGCTTTCCTCCACCTTCTGCGCCCGGACCTGGCGCCTCCTTTCACTCCCCCGCGCGTCGGCCGCGAGACCGGCCGCGAGACCAGCTGCGGGCTTCCACGGCGGCCTGCTCCCGGTCGACTCGTAGCACGCCCGGCGCCGCAGTCGACCTCCCACCAGTGGACACGATCCGTCTCCCTGCGCTGGTGTGACTACTCCGCCCGTCGTGCCTCACCAAGGTGCCGGGGCCGGCGGCGGGACCACCGCGGGCCGGTCGTCGCAGGTGATGGTGTTCGGCAGTTCCCAGGACGCCAGCCAGGGGCCGGTCGTGCCACCTCCGTCGTTGCCGCCGAGGTCGTTCACCGCGAACTCGGAGCCGGAGGCGGGAAAGTTGAAGGATCCGCAGTTGTTGATGCCGACCGCGCCGACGTTACGGGCGTCCACGTTCTCGAAGGACGCCGATCCGGCGGAGCGGGCGCTGAGCACGGAGGTACCGGTGCCGTCCACGCGGATGTCCTTGAAGCGGACGCCTCGGATCGCGTACTTGTCCTTCACCGGGAAGTCGGAGACCAGCATGATCGCGTTGTAGGTGTTGTCGAGGAAATGGTCGCCGGTGACCTGGATGTCGGCGTCGATGTCCCGCTCCAGGGCGTAGAACCAGATGGCTCCCAGGCCGATCTTCCAGTTGAGTTCGAACGGTCCTGAACGGACCGTGGTGTTGTCCGTGATCTTCAGATGCCCGGTGAACGGCTGCGCGCCGAACCGGGAGCCGACCTGGATGGCGCTGCCCTCTCTGATGGGGTCGGCTATGAGGTTGCCGGTGACCGTGTTGTCGGTGCCGCCGTACAGGGCGATGCCGTTGGCGAGGACCGGGGTCTGCACGGTGTTGTGGTCGAAGACGTTGCGCGCGTCGCCCGTCTTCTCCGACCACATGGCCAGACCGTCGTCGCCGGTGTTACGGACGAAGGTGTTGGAGACACTCGAATCGGTCACGCCGGTGTGGAAGTTGAGGCCGTCGGCGATCTGGTCGGCGATCACGGTGCGGGTGACACGCAGACGGGTCATCGGGCCGTCGAACCACATGCCGACCTTGGTGTGGTGGAGGTAGAGACCGTCGATCGTCGAATCGCTGAGCGCCCCGCCGAGGGCGTTGACCTGGTCGGTGTCGATGCGTTCGCGTACGTCGCCCTCGACGGCGAAGCCTGACAGGTGGACGTCGTGGCTGCCCCCGTCCGCGGCGTCCTTGCCGTAGAAGCCCACACCGGTGTGAACCGAGCCGTCGGGGGCGGGGGTGTCGAGGGTGACCTGGTGACCCTTGACGATCGTGTACCAGCTGCCGGCTCCGACGATCGTCACGTCGTCCACGGTGATGTGACGGTTCACCTGGTACGTCCCCGGCGGCACGTACACCTTGAGGTGCCGCTTCTTGGCGTAGGCGATGGCGCGGTCGAAGGCGCCGCCCGCGTCACGTCGGCCGGTGGGATCGGCCCCGAACGCGATGACGTTCGCGGCGTGCTTCTCGACATGTGGCGCGCCCACGAGTTGCGTGTCGAGCAGGTCGATCACGGTCCAGGCCGCGGTGCTGTTCTTGGGCGCGGTGAGGCGGACGGTGTCGCCGGCCGCGTACCGCCTGCCGAGCAGCAGTCTCTGTTCGTCGTAGAAGTGGCTTGGCCTGAACGGCTTGTCGATGGTGGGCGTCGGGCTGGTGGCGGCGGGAACACAACCGCATTCGGTGATCCACCAGTCGGGGTGCAGCAGGTCGCCTTGGGGGTCGTTGCTGAACGGGTACTGGTTGTAGAGCCAGGAGTACTGAGAGGTGAGAGTCATCGTGGTGCGGCGGCCGCCCACGGAGACATCGAGGGGCGCGGTGATGCCGCCGCCTTCGGGAGCGTCGGGGATGCTGTACCGCACGGTGAGAGCGTTGGCCGCGCGCGGCAGGGTGAACTCGACGTACTGGCCCGGCTTCAGGCGCACCGCCGTGCGGCCGGATGCCTCCGAGGGCAGCGTGTAGGCGGTGCGGTCGGGGCCGATCACGGTGCCGTTCGTCGCCGCGTTCTCCGCCTCCTGTTCGACGAAATCCACCGTGGCGCCCCGCCCCGCGACGAGGGCGGGATCGAGCCCGGCCCGGGTCACCGCCGGGGTGCCCTCACGGCCACCGAGCCCCGGCGCCGCCGGCGCCGGAGCGCCGAGCCCGAGCACGAGTCCGGCGGTGACCGCGGTCAGCGCCACGAGGGTCCGAGCCGGTCTTCGCGCACGGCCCCTCAGCCGCTCCGCAGCCACGTGGTTGGTGTACCGCGCCATCGGATTCTCGTTTCTCTAGGAGCGGAGGTCACCGAGGGCAGCTCGGTGCACGGCAGCACGGCGGGAACGGGCCGTGCCGCTGCGTACCGGGACATTAGGCGCGGCAGGACGACCGGACAAGACATCGGACGCTTCCTTCCAGCTTTCAGTACAGATCCTGCGAGGGATTGTCGATTCCTTGCATGCGGATCGCGGGGGACCGATCACGGGGGTACCGGAGGTGGGTGTACGCGGCGTAGACCGTGCCCTCGTCGACGTCGAGCACGGTGGCCGGATGATCGGTGCGGCGCTGCCACGTCATCGCCCACCGTCCAGGGAGCGCCCTTCATACGCGGCAACGGGCTGTAGCCCGACCCCCATCGCTTCGTCGCCTTCTGCGCGCGGGCCGTCGTGCCGGTGTGGTCGGTGGATCCCGCGGCGGCCTTCTGCAACACCCTTCAAAGGCTGTCTTGTAAGCCAGGCCCCCGAGGACGAGCCATGTCAGTGGCTGGTGAAAGGCTTACCGGGTGTTGATTGAGGGATACGACTACGGCCCACTGGAGGCCGGGGAGTCAATGCTGGCTTGCCCGGGCTTCTGGTCGAACTACCTGTCGGAAATCTGCGCTGGCGGAGCCACCGCCGAGCGTCCCGTTCCGGAGTGGTTCGGCGAGGACGGCGCTGATGTCGATGCGTTGTCCGAGACCCTCTTCGATCCCGAACGCTGGCCGGTGCTCCGGGTGCCCGGTGCGGATGGCTCCGGAGTCGTGGTGGTCTTCCGCAACCTGGTCGGCGACTACGGCATCGACTTCCTGCTCATCGATCCAAGCCCAAGCTACGCCCAGCAGATCGTCAGTTGGGAAGGGGAACTCCCGGGGAGCGGACTGACGTGGCGGGAGCTGGTCCGCATGGCCGACAGCCCTGCACCAGAAGCCGACGGTGTCGTCGAGCCCGCCGCCCGCTTTCTCTTGCTTCTTCCACTTCTCAACGACCTGGAGGTGCCTGAGGAGGCGTCTGCACGGCTCAGTGCCGCCCTGACCGCAGTAGGGGTGGCGCAAGACACCGCTCTGAGCACAACGGAGCATCTGCTCGCCGGCCTGACCGGGAAACCGTGGCACGATCCCGCATGGGTCTCGCCGCTGAGCAGCTGAGACTGCTGCGTGGTCGCTCCAGTCGGGGGCCTGACAGGTGCGGCGTAGGAGGGTCAGGGTCCAGATCCGTATTCGGAACCTTGAGCTTCGCGAGTTCTTCGGCGCTGCCCCAGTGGCACTCGCCGTTGTGCTCGCCGCCCGCTACGGGCGCGTCGGTCTGCTCTGCCTGGACGAGTTCGGCTGTCTCGACTTGGACAAGGCCGGAGCGAAGCTCCTGTTCGTCGAGACCTGAACCGAGTCCTACCGGTTCACCCAGACCCAGCGCAGGCGGCGCCGCAGCTGACTCCTGCCTCGACCCTCGGCACGGCTGAGTCCCACCACTCTCCGTCTGCGGCCGTGCCGTTCCGGGTTCATCAGTCTGCCGGGACAGGTCCATCAGCCGGTGCCGCCCTTGCCGCCCGCGCCGCCCGCGCCGCCGGTGCCGCAGCCGAGCCCCAGGCAGATCCCGCCGGTGCCGCCCGTGCCGCCACGGCCGCCGTCGCCGGTGCCCACCGCGGCTCCGCCTGTGCCGCCGGTGCCGCCGTTGGCACTGCCACTGCAGATCCCGGCGCAGATCCCGCCCGCGCCGCCGGTGCCACCCTGGCGGCCGGGCGCGCCGGCCGTGCCGGTGCCGCCGCCTGCGCTGCCGTTGCACAGTCCGGCGCAGATCCCGCCCTGGCTGCCGTTGCTCCCGTTGACGGTTGCGTTGCAGTTGCCCGCGCACACCCGGTCGCCGATCCTCACACTGCCGTCGCCGGCTTTGACGGGCCCGAACCGGCCACTGCCGAACAGGCTGCTGCCGCCCGGCCGGGTGCTGTCGGCGGGAAGCTGCCGGGCGGGCGCCATGGCCGAATGGCTGTGCAGGCTCTGCTGGCTCTGCGACATCGGCGCCGCCGTCGCGGCCGGTGCAAGTGTGCCGACCGCGACGCCGGCGGCCAGGGCGGCCGAGACCGTGAGACCGAGACGGACCCTCCAAGAATACGTACGCATGACATTCCTCTTTCCAAAGAATTGTTTCCTGTACTGCGGTTTCCGCTGTATCGAATAAACCCGGTAATGGGTCTCGCCGTCACGGCCCGGGAGTTCGGGGCTTGACAGGAGCGCCCCGGCCCGTTCCGGGCCGGGGCGCTCGGGGAAGTTCGTCAGGCGCCGAGGAGGGAATTCAGACCCAGCAGTGCGACCCAGTCCCCGTCACGGAACTGCTTGTCCCAGGTGTTGAACTCCTTCTCGGAGATCTTGTACTTCTTGACGACGTCGGCCTTTTTCGCCTGCCCGGACTCCACAATCAGCACGATCCGTGCCTTGTCCACGCCCGTGAGATCCGACCTGTGCTTGTCGGGCAGGTCGCCGAACGTGAAGCAACCGGACCGGCCGGGTTTGCCGGGTTCTCCCGGCTGGCCGGGTGCACCGCCCTTGCCCCCTTCCCCGCCCTTGCCGCCTTCTCCGCCGTGGCTGCAGTGGGTGGGGTGGGCGGCGGCGGTCTGGCTGGTGCCTGTGGTGGCACCCGGTGCTGCGTGGGCGGAGACCGCGGTGCCGGTGGCGAGGGCCAGCGAGGCCACCGCCAGGACGAGCGGGCGCTGCCAGCGGGTTGTGGACATGGGGGTTCTCCGTTTTTCCTTGATCGAGATGGTGGTTCTGCAGAGTTGCGTTGCGCCGACTGCCCGGCTCAGTGCACTGGTTCGACTGGGTGCGGGCGTTGGGGGCCGCGGGACGGGCGTCGGGGCTCGGGAGTCGGGGGTCGGGGGTCGGGGACGGAGGCCGCGCGGGTCTCCGTCCCCGACCGGGGCCGGACGGTCAGAAGATGCTGCCGCCGCCGGCGCCACCGGCGCCGCCCAGGCCGCCGAAGAGGACGCCGAGCCCGCCCGCGCCGCCCTTGCCGCCACTGCCGCCCTGGAAGACGCCGAAGCCTCCGTTGCCGCCCTTACCGCCGTTGCCGCCCTGGAGGATGCCGGTGCCGCCGCCTCCACCGGAGCCGGCGCTCCCGCCGAACAGGCCGGTGCCGCCGTTGCCGCCGGTGCCTCCGTTGCCGCCGACGACACCGTCGCCACCGCCCCCGCCGCCGCCTCCGCCGCCCCCGGACAGGATGCCGTTGCCTCCGTTGCCACCCTTGCCGCCGTCGCCGCCGACGCCCAGGACGCTGCCGCCGCCGGAGCCGCCGGAGCCCCCGCCACCGCCGATGAAGCCGCCGCCTCCGGCGCCTCCGTCACCACCGGCGCCGCCGCCCTGGACGAAGCTCACGACATGCGCCGCGGGCATCGGGGCGGCCGTCGCGGCGGACGCGGGAAGGATGATGCCCCCGGTGATCACCGCGGCCGAGGCGGCGAACGCCGCGAGACGGAGGCCCCGGCGCTTGGAACGGACGCCACTGCTGGTGTCACGGGTGTCACTGTGGTCGAAACGTACGTTGCTGTGGGTGCGAAAAATACGCGTCATGGGTTTTCTCCTGCCGATACGAGGGGCATCTGCGTCTGCCCCGGAAATTCCGGACGACGGCCGGTGGATGGTTTTTGCCGCACCGCCACACCGGGACAAATCGCGGTTTCAGCGAAAGATGGAATCCCCGTGAGGATTTCCGTCTCACTGTCCTGCCTCATTTGTGTTTCCGGATTTCCTTTCCGGTGAGGCCCGCACTTCAAGTAGGCCCCACGGGCACCGCCCGGTCACGTTCCGAGGGATCGTGACTTGACTCGGCAGGACGCATCGAGTAAAGCGCCCATAAGGACGCACCGGGACAGCCCGGCCGAGATCCCGCTCCGGCTGTCTGAACGGGGCTCCACCGTTGACCTCCATGACCGCAGCCACGGCGCCCGCACACGCCCGCCGAGCATCGGGGCCCCATGGGCGCCGCCGCCGGTGATGCGCCGGCCGGCAGACAGACCGCGGTCAGATGCGTTCCTTACGAGCGGATCGTCGACGCAGGCTTCGCCCGAGCCTGGCGATCAGCGAAGAAGGCGCCCCCCGGATCGACCCGCAAGCCGCGGGCGTCTACCAGCTGACAGGCGTACGCGGGTCACCGGTCTCCGCCGGCCGGGCCACCTCTGGCAGGACGAACTCCGCCAAGTCCCTCTCCGGACCGCCTTGTCCGAGCACGGCCGGGAAGCCGGCAGAAACCAGATCTGCCCTGATGGTTCGCGACTGATGGTTCGCGACTGATGATGTGGGGCCGGGCCCGTGTTCCCCGGCCGATCCGGGTCAGTCCGTGTGCCGCTGCGGTTCGGGCCGGGTGTCCTCGGCGAGAGCCGTGCGCGCGGCCTGCAGCAGTTCTTCGGAGATCGGGTTGCCCCGCGTGGCGCGGGCCAGGACGAGGGCGCCGACCATGGTGCAGAGCTGGGCCATGCCGTCGTCGTCGCCGGTGGCCAGCCGGGCGGCGCGGTTGCGCACTCCGTTGACGTAGACGTGCTGGGCGCGGGCGGCCTGCTCGGGTTCGCGCCCCAGGTCGGCGGCGAACCCGGAGACAGGGCAGCCCTCCGCGGGGTGATCACGGTGCCAGAGCGAGAGGTAGTCCTCGATCAGCGTCCGACGGGCGGCCTCATGCTCCCCCGGGTGCTCCCCGAACGCCATGGCCGAGTGTGCCGCCTGCTCGGCAAAGGCCTGGGCGATGGCCTCCTCGACCAGGTCCTCCTTGGAGGCGAACTGCTTGTAGAACCCGCCATGGGTGAGCCCGGCGGCCTTCATCAGATCGGCGACGCTGACCGCGGTGCCTTTCTCGCGGAACATCCGGGAGGCGGTTGCCACCACGCGCTGCCGGTTCTCCTGTGCCTGCGCCCGGGACACGCGGCCCATGCGATCACCCTCCTCAGATAGATGCCACTTGCCATCTATCCTATCCCCCGTTTAGATTTCATGCGACATCTATTACGGCGGGAGCCGCTCCGACAGGTCAACCAGGACCTCTCGACGTCTCCCGCCGACCCCGGCCGGCGACCTCCGCCCCGCGACCGCACAACCACCGCACCGACAGCTCTGGAGACCCCTGTGGCATCACCGCCCGCCCCCACCGATTCCCCGACGCCCGAGGATTCCGCGCCCTCTACGCCGCCGGACCGGCGACGAGCGGTTTCCGAGGCAGTACACCGCCGGCGCTGGGCCGTTCTGGCCGTGCTCTCGTGCAGCCTCCTGGTGGTGATGTTGGACAACTCGATCCTCAACGTGGCGATGAAGACCATCGCCCAGCCCGCTCCCTCCGGACTCGGCTCCACGCAGGCCCAGTTGGAGTGGGCGGTCAACTCCTACACGCTGGTCTTCGCCGGACTGCTCTTCACCGCGGGCCTGCTCGGCGACCGGCTCGGCCGCAAGAAGGTGCTGCTCTTCGGCATGCTGGTGTTCGGCGCAGGATCCGTGCTGTCCGCGCTGTCGGACTCCTCCGGACAGCTCATCGCCTTCCGCGCCGTGATGGGCTTCGGCGGCGCCTTCATCCTGCCCGCCACCCTCGCGATCATCATGAACGTCTTCGAGCCTGACGAGCAGCCCAAGGCCATCGGCATCTGGACCGGCGCGGCCGGTTTCGCCATCGCAGCCGGCCCCCTCGCGGGCGGCATCCTGCTGGAGCACTTCTGGTGGGGCTCGGTCTTCCTGGTCAACGTGCCGATCGTGGCCGCCGCCATCGCCGCGATGGTCGTGATCGTCCCCGACTCCAGGGATCCCAGGCCCGGCCGCCTCGACCCGTTCGGGGTGCTGCTGTCCATCGCCGGTCTGGCGCTGCTGGTCTACGGCATCATCAAGGGCGGCCAGCTGGGCGATTTCACCCGGCCCCAGTCCTGGGTGACGATCCTCGGCGGCCTGGCGGTCCTCGCCGGCTTCGTCGTGTACGAGGCCC
Organism: Streptomyces sp. NPDC007157; assembly: GCF_040634235.1. Lineage (NCBI taxonomy): Bacteria > Bacillati > Actinomycetota > Actinomycetes > Kitasatosporales > Streptomycetaceae > Streptomyces > Streptomyces sp. NPDC007157. The sequence goes on along the minus strand of NZ_JBEYFE010000007.1, from coordinate 77,197 downwards.
GCAGCGACCATCCGGCCCTGGACGTCACCTACTTCCGCAACCGGCGGTTCTCCGCGTCCGTCGCCGCCATCGGCCTGGTCTTCTTCGCCCTCATGGGCGTCACGTTCTTCAGCGTCTTCTACAACCAGAGCGTGCGCGGCTACAGCGTCCTGCAGTCCGGTCTGCTCGTGCTGCCGCTGGCCGCCTCCCAGATCTTCTTCGCCCCGCGGGCCCGGCTGGCCGTGGGCCGCTTCGGCGCCCGGGCCGTGTGCGCCACCGGACTCGTCGTGACCGCGGTGGCCTTCGCCGGCTTCCTGCTGCTCGGCCAGGACACCCCCATCTGGGTTCTGGAGGTGCTGTTCTTCCTGATGGGCACCGGCATGGCCCATGTGATGCCGCCCGCCACCGTCATGATCATGTCGTCGCTGCCGCGGGAGAAGGCCGGCTCCGCGTCCGCGGTCAACAACACCTTCCGGCAGGTCGGCGGGGCGATGGGGGTCGCCGTGCTCGGATCACTGCTGTCCACCGCCTACCGCAACGGCATCGACAGCCACCTGGCCGCACTGCCCGCCTCCGACCGGCACACCGCGGGCGAATCCCTCCAGGCCACCCAGGCCGTCGCCGAGAAGCTGGGACCGGCCGGCCAGGCGCTGATACGGCCCGCGAACGACGCCTTCATCCACGCCATGCACCTCACCGCGACCGGGTCGGCGGCCGTCGCCCTGACCGGTGCGGCCGTCGTGCTGGCCTTCCTGCCGGGCAAGGACGCCGCCGCGGCCGCCGACGGCGACAAGCCCCGCGCCAGAGCGCAGTAGCCCGGCCCCGATCGCGAACCGTCGTCCCCGCCGGACACCCGCGAGCGGCCACCGCCGAACATCCCCGCCACGCCGCCGCCGGAACCACCACCCCGGGCAAGGCCGCCAACGACCTCACCACCGCCGGCCCCGCACCCCGCACCCGGCACCCGGCACCCGGCACCCGGCACCCGGCACCCGGCACCCGGCACCCGGACAGCGAACGCACGAACGACAGCACCGCTTCCGCTGACACCCCGACCACACCCCACCTCAGATGTCCCCACACCTCCCAGGAGATCGACCGATGGCTGCAAACAACCTTGTCCTCATCCCCGGCGCCGGCGGCGTGGGCCGTACGGTCTTCGAGCAACTGCGGGCCCAGGACGTCCCGGTGCGATTCATGGTCCGCCGCGAGGACGAGCGGGCGGCCGAACTGCGGGCGCTCGGCGCGGAGGTCGTCATCGGCGACCTGACCCGGCCCGAGACGGTGGCCGCCGCACTGCACGGCGTGACCCGGATGTACTTCGCGATGCGCGTGTCCGCGGACCACCTGCTGGCCGCGACCGTGGTGGCCTCCGCCGCGCGCGCGTACGGAAAACTGGAGGTCCTGGCCGACCTGTCGCAGATGACGGTGTCACAGATGACCGCCACCAGCACCGAGGAATCGCACCAGCAGCGGCTGCACTGGCTGGCGGAGCAGGTCTTCGACTGGTCCGGCCTGCCCGTGGTCCACATCCGGCCGACGGCGTTCCTGGACACACCCCTGTTCACCACGATGGCAGCCCGCTCGATCCAGGAGAACGGCACGATCGCGCTGCCGTTCGGCACCGGACGCACCTCACCCATCGCCGTCGACGACGTCGCCCGGGTCATCGCCACCGTGCTCCGCGACCCGGCCCCGCACATCGGGCAGGTCTACGAACTCACCGGGCCCCGCTCGGTCGACATGACGGAACTGGCCGCGGAATTCTCCCGGGCACTGGGCCGGCCGGTGACCTACACAGACGTGCCCCCGCAGACGTGGCAGGCGCAGCTCCCGAAACTGGGAATGCCACCGCACCTCGAACAGCACGTCGCCACCATGGCCCGGCTGCATCGGGCCAACCGTTACGACCGCACGGCCGACGGCGTAGAGCGCGTGACTGGCACCCCCGCCCAGTCCATCGAGGCGTTCGTCGCCGCCCGCAGAGACCTCTACCTGGGCAGAACCACGTCCAACGGCTGAACCGCGTCCAACGGCTGAGCCGCGCCGTCGGACAACTCCCGGCCCGCCACCGGCGACGACGGACGGTACCGGATCCGGGACGGCGCGGAACAAGTCACCACGGTCACCGCGCCGGCCCGGGCCCGGCGGTGCGCACCCCTGGCATCATCCTCGGCGAAGACACCCCTGCGCCCGCCCACACCCCCGGAGGGCTCGACGAGGTCAGCGGCCACGGCCCGCATCGCGGGCACCACCCTCGATGCCGACAGGCTGCGGCGCAGCAGAGACGGCCCCGGCCGCAGGCCCGCGACCGCGGGCGGTCACGGCGATGGCGGCGAGCAGCGCGAGCACCACGACGGCGAACCAGGTCGTCGCACCGGCCAGGCTCATGGAGCGGCTGGCGACCCCGAGGCCGACGGGCAGCAGGGCCAGGCCGAGGTAGGAAGCGAAGAACAGGCCGGCGAGTGCCTCGCCACGCCCGGCCGGGGCCGCCGTACCGGCCACATGCCCGATGGCGGACTTGAACAGCACCCCCGCCCCGGCACCGGCCACGATCCCCGCCAACAGAAACACAGGCAGGCTGGCGAAGTGCACACCGAACGCCAGGACGACCATGCCCACGGCCTGAGCGAGCAGCCCGGCATACCACCGCGTACGGACACCGAGCCGGACGGTACCCGCCTGCGCCGCCGCAGCAGCCGCGAACACCGCGAACACGACCAACCCGGCCAGCGCACGCGACGGATGGTGCAAGATCCCGCCGACAAAACCGGGAACCACGGAGGTGAACAGACCGAACACGGCCATGGACGTGAACCCGGCCACACCCGCCACGAAATATCCGGGCACCCCATGAGTAGCCCCCACCCGCTGAGGCCGGTACACCGGCCTGACGACCGGCCGACGGACCGTCTCGGGCGTCAGCGCGACAGCCACCGCGCCCATCAGCAGCACAACGGCGAACACCGCGTACGGCACCCGCAGCGGCGCACCGAGATACTGAGCAAGGACGCCCGAGGCGAGAGTGCCAAGGCCCAGTCCGCCGATATTGGCGACGGTCGACACCACCTCGAACCGCCTAGCCGAAGAACCGGGCCGGTGGGCGCCGTGCAGCTCCTGCAGATACGCCGTGGCCGTCGCCGTCAGCATGCCGACACCCAGCCCCGTGACGAGCCGGGCCACGATCAGCACCGGCAGCGACGGCATGGCCAGGAACAGCACGGCAGCGACCAGTTCAAGCGCCAGCGCCCACATCATGACCCTCTTGCGGCCCAGCCAGTCCGAGACGTGTCCGGCAAGCAGCAGACTCGCCAGCACACCCAGGGCATAGACCGCGAACACAACCGTGACCGTGAACGTGGAGAACCCGTCGTGCGCCTGATACAGCGGATACAACGGAGTAGGCACGGTAGAAAAACCCATGGCGGTCACGAACACCGCCGCAACCGTCCAGAACCCGACACCGTACCGGCCGGGAGCAAAGGGCTTCCCACCGGCCCGGTCCGCCTGAACAGATATACGGCCCGCACGCAGAGCCATGGCCGACACAAACAACACCGGAATCCCTCCGATCCCTGCCGTTGGTTTCCGTCGGCGGCCGGACCGCACAGCCCTACATCCACCGCCTGTAATCACCAACGAAAGAACCGAGCCGTTGTTTCCCACCCGCCCGAGATAGTCAAAGATGACGGTTATCCGTGTGAGAGATGAAAAGCCCAGACGACCGTGAGTCCTCGCCGGACAGAGACCACCGACGCGATCGCCGAAAAGGACACGATCAGCCGCAGCCGGCCCCACGCTCATCCTTCCGCATCCCCTCCGGCCCTGCCAGATCGCCGCGGGGCGAACAGGACGTGCCGCAGGATCTGCGCCGCACCATTTTGGAGATGAGCCAGCTCACCCAGCGCCTGATGGCGCAGGCCGCCGATGTCCTAGTACTCCACCTGTAGATCGCGGCGGCGTCGCCTGGCGATCTGGTGGTCACGGGCAACGGCGAGTACGTAACCGACTTGCCGTCGCTCCAGTGCGGTCCGAAGGTGCGGGTTGACCCGTAGACTTCGTCGCCGGCTACCCAGGACGCGGGGACGCCAACGTCCAGGGCGCGGCCGATCATGCGAGCGGCGAGTGCGGGCTTCGTGGCAAAGCCGACAGTGTCGGGTATGCCGGCGGCCTGGCAGCGGCCGTGTCCTCGGTCCAGGAACGGGGGACATACAGTTCCCGGTCGATCGCCGCGTGTCCACGCCGGGTGGAGTAGGCGAGATAGACGGCGACCTGGCTGTTCTCGATTGCGTCCTGCGGTCCCGGTGTACTGGCGCTGCACACCGACCGTGGCGGCGCCCTTCTTGAGGTCACCAGTCTCGTCGACGACCAGCACCGCCGCAGTGTCGTGCAGTTGCCCGACGACGAAGCCGCGGATGTCGTCGCGTACCGCGTCGGCGTCCCACCTGGCCCTCGACAGCAGGTGCTGCAAGCCGTACGGGTTCGCGTCCCCCACGTGCTCGGCGAGCGTCCAGCAGTTCTTGCGTGGCAGGTCAGACAGCAATCCGAGCACGAACGCCCGTGCCCGGCGCCGTGGTTCCACCCGGACGAACCTTCCCGCGATACAGCCCATCAGGACCACGAACGTCTCCTGCCAGCGGCCGGGATCTATGCTGTGGCCCGCGGCCGCCGTCTGATCTTCTGTCTTCACACACCGATGAGCAACGGCGGCCGTACCCGTTCACAGACTGGGCCCGACCAGCAAGTGTCCTGTGCCATCGCAGTTTGACCATCAGCCGAGGTAGTTCGCGCGCCCCTCGTCGTCGAGCTCGAAGGGGCCCTCAGGGATGATGCAGAACTCATTGCCCTCGGGGTCTGCCATCACCAGGAACCCACCGCCGGCGTACTGCTCCAGCCTGTGGCCGCCGAGTATCTCGATCCGTTGCTGCTCGGCGGCGGGATCGGGAGAGGTGATGTCGAAGTGCATCCGGTTCTTGCTCGACTTGGGTTCGGCAGTTCGCTGAAAGCCCAGACCCAGGCCGTTCTCCCGCCGCAGCCAGACGTATGGGCCCATACGTCCTACGACCGGCCTACCGAGCAGTTCGGACCAGAACGCAGCGAGTCGCTCGGGGTCTGTGGCATCGACGATGAGGGCATTGATCTGCATAGATGAGTCCACCATGCCCCGATCCTCGCAAACGCGCGCTCAGCAGCGGCTGTGACCAGCGGAAATCAAGATTCGATGACACGAGCCGCCCTGTAGTCAGACCTCGGCAGCATCCGCTCATGGCGCGATGGCACGGGACAGCAAGATCGCGATCTACAGCTGGAGTACTAGCCACCCGCGATGTGGAAACGGCGGCGCACATGGTGCAGGGCGACGACCGTATCGACGAGCTGCACCGTGGGATCTTCGCGCACCCGATGGACGACCACTGGCGCCACGGAGTGGGGACAGCGGTCGACGTCACGTTGCTCGGCCGCTCTTACGAACGCTTCGCCGATCACGCTGTCTCCGTCGCGCGCCGCATGGTCCACCTCGTCACCGGCGCAGGCGGCGACCCGTAGCCACCCCGCCCGCAGCCCCGTGACCGCCCGGTGGGCAGCGCTTGGGGTACACCGGCGGCTGGCGTGACCGGACATGACAGTGGCCCGTCCCGTGAGATCCGGTGCGGGCCACCAACATGGTGTGGTCGTGAAGGGCGGTCGCCTACGCGGCGAAAGGCTCCACGAGGCTTCAGCCGAACGATCGTCCTCATGGGCAATAGGTGAGGCCCGGGGACACTGTCCCCTCCACAACCACACCCCCCCACAACACGCGGTGGCGGCCGAGCATTCCCGCCGGCCTGACGCGCTGCGCCGACGGTGGGCGCTGCAGCGCGGGAACCCTGCGACCGTGAGGTTCCGCTCCCGATGGCGGAAGCAGTCGGGGGTTGTGGCCCGACTACCCGATCACGGACATGCCCGTCGCCGTGCTCGTCCGCACCCTCGGCATCACCATCACCATCACCGTCGCCGTCAATTGGCAGCGAGCCGCAGCCGGAGACTGGGCCGCCTACGCAGCCGAGGTCAGCTGTCGGCCGAGATCGTCGTGATGCAGGCGGACGGCCAGTCCAGCACGGTCAGCTCGGGCCATTGCTCCTGCCACCGCGCAGCCTTGGCCTCATAGACCGACCGCGGGGCGAGTACCGGGTTCGGCCGGACGACAAGGTTGAACACGTCCGACAGTCCATGCGGCGCATACACACGCCACCGGCCACCCGTCTCCACACGTACTCCCAGACAGCACGTCGTCGCGGCGAAACTGTCGATTGCCGCCTCCGTGGACTCATACGGCGGACACGCAACCCCGAACTTGTCCTCGTACCAGAGGTGAACGCGCGCTTCGTTCCGGATCTCAATCTCTGCCGGCAAGCCCGCAAAGACCTCCCGCCCGGCCCTGATCACCGCGTCCTCCGCCTCCCAGGACAGATCGCCGCCGTCGAAGTAGAAGACGTCATAGTCCTTGATACCGCTGGTCGGTGGCCTGCCCGTGACCACGTTCCACACGGTCTGGAACAGGCATCCTGCCGTCACATACCACCCAGGCAGGTCCAACATCGCAGTCCGCGTCAGCACCTCCGTCAGTACGTCGTTGCGGGACAGCACCGCACGCAGGGACTCAAGTTGCTGGTCGAGAGGGAGTCGGCTGATCACCACCCCTGCTTACCACGAGGCCCAGCCGCTCGCCGACAGCGAATCCCGGGAGCAGGAGGGGCAGCGGGTGAGCAGCACGAGCGCCACCGTGGACAAGACCTGGGGGCTGGAAGTGGTGGGCCCGGATGTTCAGGAGTCGTGTATTCGCCACAGGCGTCGGTCGATCGTCGCCCTGTGTCAGTGCTCTGCGGCATGATGACCGCCGTGAACACCGAGATTCTGATAGATGTCTGGCAGCGGCTTCTCGCGGACCCGCACAAGTCGTGGGTGCTGTTCGAGCACGGCACTTGTGTCGTGTTGACCGCTCCGGATGGAGAGCTTGCTGAACGGGCCACCGAGATCCTGAAGGAGTTCGGCCCGGCGCACGCCGGATCTTCGGCAGGGGACTTTGGGGTGATCGACCTCAAGGATGCCGAGGGATGGGTCGTCACCGGGCACCACAACGACGTCCTTACCTATGTCGACCCTGATGAGCCTCACGATCGGACGGAGATCGCCGTCGGACTGTTCGGACGTTCCAAGCGCCATCGGGATGGCACCGAACTTCACGTCGTCCACGTTGAGGACAAGCGAGGCTCAGCGGCCCCAGCGTGAGGATCTACCCGCACAGGTCGGTCCCGGGGCGGCCGCAGCCCGCGCACTCGACCAGATCCCGGTAGGCCAGTGCTTCGGTCACCGTGTGGGCAGCCGCGGAAGGGGCCTGCCGCCGCGGCGACCTGGCGTCCCGGATTGGCTGATCCTGGCGGGCGGCCCCGACAGCGGGGGCGGGTAGGCCCGGGCAGCGCGCAGGCGGGCGGCGATGATCACTCCGACCGTCGTACGCACAGGATCAGGCAGCGGCCGGCCGGCGATGACGTGCCATAGACCACCACGACCTACCGCACCATGAGGTGCAGGCCCGGGAAGAGGACACCCTCAAGCGTCTCCGTCTTCATGACAGGGGGATCCTCCCCTGGCGGATCGGTCCTGCAATCCGGGGGTCACTGCCAGCCGGCCGCCTTGATCACGAATGCCGCGACGTCAGCGACGGAGCTCGCACTGGTATCGACGGTGAAGTCGTCAACTCCAGCCAGGCCGAGGATTCCGTCCAGTTCGCCGGACCGACTCAGGTGCCATTGCAGTGTTTCAGGATCGCTGTCGTGACGGCGGGCCAAGCGCTGGTGGATGACTGGCAGTTCGGCCCGGAGCCGGCACACCGTGAGATCAACGCCTACGGCATCGGCCAGTTGCTTCCGCTCATCCTGGTCCTCGATCACGCCGGCGAGTACGAGGCGTGTCGCTCCCGCATCGAGGTAGTGACCGGCAACGCTCCGAAGGTTCCGCAGCAGAATGCTGAAGTTGAACCGGTCACCAGGAGGTGCCGGCCACGAATTGCTCAACCAGTCCAGGTCGAGCACGGCATGAGGGAGCCCGGCATCGGCGAGCAGCTCGCCCACCGCTTCGGCAACGGCTGTCTTGCCCACACCGACAGTGCCGTTGATCAGGAGGGCGTGAGCGCCCCGAGGGCGGTCCGCGTGCATCCCGGCATCGTACGTCGAGCACTCCGAGCTCCGGAGGCGCGCTCGCGTCGCTCGCCAAAAGGCCGTGTCTACCACAGGCTCGTCCCCTGCTGTAGCCGTCATGGAAGCGCGGCCACAACCATGTACGTGGCCCGTTTGGCCGACCACAACGCTCAGCGGCACACGGAGATGACCTAGGACAGGGCTGTGAGCTCGGCTTTCTCCAGCCAGCCGGTGTACCAGCGGGCGAACGTCACCGGCATGCCGTCATCGTCGAGGAGCGGGGTGAGGTCGACGTCGTCCACCCGGCAATCGGACCAGACCGTGCCGCGATGGCTGCCGTTGACGATCAGCCACTCTCGTTGGGCGCAGCCCAGGTGGGCGATCACGATCGCGCCGGCAGTGCGCTCCGGGGCGAACATGACGGCCTCCCACCGCTCGTCCCACGCTTCGATGGCGTCGTCGAAATCCTCGATGTCGTCAAAATCCTCTTCCTCGGGACGTCGGGCAAGGACGTCGTCGAGCAGTTCCGGATCCGGACCCTGGTCAGGAAACGGCTCGGCAAGCCTCGCCAGGTCGGCCAGGTCCGCGCCATCGCCCTCCCAGCGCCAACGGCCCTGCACGCGCCGAACCGGGAACAGGCCATACGCAGGGCCTGCGCCGCCCGCGCCCACGTGGAGGAGGAAGGTCCGGTATTCCTCCGGCAGTTGCACGCCTATCTGAGCCTCGAGTTCGGCAAGCTCGCCTTGGGTAAGCGGATCCTCCACAACCCACTTGTGCCCCAGGGCACCGAAAACCTTTCCGGCCGCATGGCCTGCACCAGCCCCCTCAACCCGCCGGCGCACGCCCGCCCACCACTGATCACTCATAGGCAGACCGTACGTGCCGCCACTGACACCCGGGGAGTGGGCCCCACTGCTGCCGCGGGAACAGCCCGGCGCCCCAAGTCCCTCGGCACATCACGCACACCGGCCCGCTCAAGGGTGCCAAGCCGGAGAACCCGCAGCCCGAACCCGTGATCGTCCAACCTCGCTCCGAGGTCCATCTCATGGTTTCCGTTCGGCTGCGTGGTTCGGTTCCTCCTTCTCAGCGCAGTTGCTCGGCCAGTCCGACGATGATGCCCTCCGGGCCGCGGACGTAGCAGAGCAGGTAGCTGTCCTCGAACCGGGCGATCTCGCCGACGAGTTCGGCGCCGTGAGGGCGCAGGCGGACGACGGTGCCCTCGATGTCGTCGACGGCGAACATGACGCGGTGCGTGCCCAGAATGTTGTGCGGCCGGTTGCGCGGTCCGGCGCTGATCACCGCGGGGCTTCGGTACTTCGCCAGCTCGAGCCGGCTGTGACCGTCCGGGGTCCGGAGCATCGCGATGTCACAGTGGACGCCGTCGAGTCCGGTGCACTGGTCGGCGAAGAGGCCCTGGACCTCCCCCCTGCCCTCCAGTTCCATACCGAGTTCCACGAAGAACGCGATGGCGGCATCCATGTCCTCGACGACGATGCCGACGTTGTCCATCCGCTGAATCGCCATGCCGGTTTCTCCCTCTTCCTCGTACGACCGATGGTGGCCGCTCATGTCCCTGGGACGGAGCCGGTGACACGTTCTCGACATCGGCAGACCACCGAACTCCGAAAAATCTGGATCACGCCTCACCCGTTGCGGCCGCAGAGGGCAGAGCGGCCACTGCCGGGCCGTACAAGGAGGCTACTGACAGTGAGAGGTTGCGGTACTTGCGGTACTTCACCAGTGCCCGAAATACGCCCTATATCGTGGATGTGCCGAGTGTGGCAATATGTCACGTGTGGCTTTTGGTGCTGCAGGCAGGCGAGAGGAGTACATCATGATCGCCAAGCTGCTCGGCAAGCTGTCCTTCAGCCGCCATTACGGTGCGTACGGGGCTCACGAATGGGATTCGTACGCCGGCGACGACTAGGACCACCGACCGCACTGCTGGCGGGTGCCCCTTGGCGCCCGCCAGTTCCCAGCCACGCTGCCGACGACATCGGCCTGGACAGGTACGAGAGCCAGGGACGATCTCATGGGCCAAGAGAATGAGCCGCCACGGCTGTCCGAAGGCGGCTTCGCGGCCTGGAGCCGCGACCGGCTGGCACTGGCGCGCCGTGGCGCTGCAGAGTGCGGGGACGTCTGGCAGCTGGAGCCGGGGGTCTACGTAGCCGCTGCGGCCGGGCCGTGTGAAGCAGTCCTGCGCCGCGCGCAGGACTTCCCGAAGGCATCCTCGCCTCTCTTCCCGCCGTTGAAGCGGTCGAGCGGAGCACCAACACCCGAGGAGCGTGCGTACGCTCACGCCGCTCGCATGCGCGGACTACGTGCGCAGGCGGTTGCAGCCCGGATCGGTGAGATTGCGCCCCAGACCGCTCGATTCGCCGACCAGTGGCCCACGGGCCAGGACGTCGAGATTCTGCCCCCGGTCCGGCACGTCCTGGCAGAGATCGGCGTGAGCTACCTCTTCTCCGAAGACGCTCCCACCCTGCTGCCCTACGCCTCACAGCTCTTCCTGGCCCGGGAGGTGCTCGTACGCCCCTCGCGTTGGGTATGGCCGCACTGGATACCCACACCGGCACGGCGGTTCCGCACACGACAGCAAGTCGCCTTCACCGACGCTTTGCGGCCCATCGTCCGCCGGCGTCGTTCATCGGGCCGGCTCGGTGACGACATGCTGGGACAGATGCTCCGGCCCTCCCCCCACTACGGCCTGCTGCCGGAAGAGGCCATCCTCGACACTCTCCCCGGAATCACCGTCGCCACCTTCGAGACCCCCTCCCGGGCAGCCGGATGGATCCTGCTCCACCTGGCCCGGCACCCCCAGGCAGCCGACCGCGTCGCGGCCGAAGCCGCGTCGCTGCCCGCGGACCCGGCCGCGACGACCAGCACCCACCTCGGCAGTCTGCAATACACTCAGGCACTGGTGAGTGAGGTGCTCCGGCTGTACCCCCCGAGCTGGCTACTGACCCGGCACGCCCCGCGACAGACCCAGCTCGCCGACTACACCATCGACGCCGGGTCCACCGTTCTCGTCTGCCCCTACACCGCCCACCGCGACGCACGGGAATATTCCGAGCCGGACCAGTTCCAGCCCGAGCGCTGGCTCGACGAGTCGGACTCGCCGGCGAGAACCGGGGTCTTCCTCGCCTTCGGTACCGGGCCGCACGGCTGCGAGGGAGCGGCCATGGCCATGGCGATGCTGACGCTCCTGACCGCGCAGACCGCCCGCTGCTACCACTTGAGCGAGCCGCCCGGACCGGACCCCAGCTACCAGGTCACCACCCTCGAAGGTCTCGCGACTGTCGGCCTGCGCCTGCGCGCCACCTTGCGCGGCTGAGGCCAGTCCTGCTTTCGGCGCAGGCCCATCCACCGGTGAACAGCGAAGGTCGATCAGGTTCGAGTGGCGTTCCGTACACGTCTGCATGTCCGGCTCATGGTTCGCTCACCGTGTGTCGCCCGCCGAACTCGTCGGCAAGCATGCCCATCATGACGAGGTCGTGGTGCCGGCCGGCGAAGAAAACGTGTTCCCGCAAACGCCCCTCCTCGGTGAAACCGAGCCGACGGAAGAGTGCCAGCGATGCCTCGTTGTGGGAGAAGATCGCTGCCAGGCACTTGTGATAGCGCCGCTCGGCAAACATGAAGCGCAGCAGCAGCACTACGGCTTCCGTCGCATAACCCTCGCGCCGATGGTCGGCGCCGATCGTGACATCGAACTCGAACCAGCCTGAACGACGGCCGGTGCGATGCGAGCCGACTGTGCCGACCAGCTCTCCCGTGGCCGTCGCTTCGACTGCCAACCGGAAGCGGTCGTCATGGCACTCGGCAACGGCTTGCTCCTGCGCCCAGGCACGGTAGCTCTCGGCGGACCGCGGCAGATCCAGCCGGCTCCCCGGCCGCCCGTCGTCGGCGAAGCGCATGAACGCTGTCCAGTCGTCGGGCTCGATAGCGCGTAGGCGTACCCGATCACCAGTCCAGGATGATGCCATGCCCTATTTGATCACGCTGCTGCGCGCGCAAGGCCGACAGGCACACCGAGGCAGGTGTTGCCCGCCATGCTCTGTCTCACCGCCGGTCGTCGTTCTCGTCACGAATACCGAGAGACAATGAGAGAGGGCGGGAGTAAGCGAGCCTGACTCCCGCCCAAGAAGTGCATGGCCAAGTGCGGGGCCGGGTCTCTAGCCTGCGGCTATCTATATCGATCGACGCTGGACTCGCCGGTATCGGTGCCGCTGTTAGGCTGATTCTCTGACGGTATTTCGGCGCCCCGGGCCACACGGCTTCTGTCGAAACGGCAATCCAAGAGAGCGCCACTTACGTAACCAAAATGCAGCCGCAACCAGGGATACGTCCCCGGTCAGGCGCCGATCGCCTCTCCGCGATGGGCAATTCCTTCCCGCGATGGTCGATTCTTTCCATGGAGACCCGCGGGGTCGGCAGCCGCCGGGCTCCTCCCTCATTGCGCGCCGGAGTGGCGCCGACTCGAAGGTCTGCAACTCCCACTCCCTGTGGAGGTCGGGGTGAAAGTTGTCGTTGATCTTTCCCAATGTGAGGGGTACGCGCAGTGTGCGTTCCTGGCTCCGGAGGCGTTCCGGATGCACGGTGAGGAAGCACTCATGTACGACCCGAACCCCGACGACGCCCAGCGCGACCAGGTGCTTCGCGCCGCGGCGGCCTGCCCGGTCCAGGCGATCCTGGTCGACCGGCCGGAGGCTCGACACGCACCGGCGGAGGCGTCGCCGTCATGACCGGTGCCGACAACCTGCGTGCGTTCAAGCGCGATGGCCGCATCGTCATCGTCGGGGCGTCACTGGCGGGACTGCGGGCCGCCGAAGGTCTGCGAGACGAGGGTTTCACCGGATCGTTGACCATGATCGGTGACGAGTTGGGCGAGCCCTACGACCGGCCTCCCCTGTCCAAGCAAGTGCTGACCGGATGGGTGCCGGCCGGGGGCACCGCTTTGCCCCACCGTCGTGACATCGATGCGGAGTGGCTGCTGGGCGTGCCCGCAGGCGGGCTGGACCTCGCGACGAACCACGTCCGTCTCGCCGACGGACGCGAGGTCCCCTTCGACCGGGTGCTGATCTCCACCGGGGTACGGGCCCGGCCGTGGTTCGTCGAGTCCGAGGCGGCCCTGGACGGGGTGTTCGTCGTACGTACGCGCGAGCATGCGGAAGGGCTGCAACGGGCTCTCGCCGCCGGACCCTCCCGTGTGCTGGTCATCGGTGCGGGATTCACCGGCTCCGAGATCGCCTCCGTCTGCCGCCAGCGGGAGATCCCGGTGACCGTCACCGAACTCGGGCCGGCACCGCTGGTCGGGGCGCTCGGCGCCATGATCGGCGAGGCTGCGGCCGACATGCAGCGCGCGCACGGGGTGGACCTGCGGTGCGGCGTCAAGGTCACCCGGCTGGAGGGCGACGCGCAGGGGCGGTTTCGCCGTGCTCACTTCGACGACGGCAGTACGGTCGACGCCGATGTGGCGGTGGTGGCACTCGGGAGCATCCGCAACACCGAGTGGCTGCGGGAGTCGGGGCTGGCGGCGGGCGTGTGGGGAATCACCTGTGACACGGGGTGCCGCGCCCTCGACATCGATGGCCGCGTCACCGACGACGTCTTCGCCGCGGGAGACGTGGCACGTTGCCCGAACCCCATCTACGAATTCCGGCTCATCGCACTGGAGCACTGGGCCAACGCCGTGGAGCAGGCAGAGGTCGCGGCACACAACATGGTCAGCGCCCGGGCGGACCACCGGCCCCACCTGTCCATCCCGCTGTTCTGGTCGATCCAGTTCGGCGTCAACATCAAGTCCGTCGGCGTGCCGACCTTCGCCGACGAGGTGGTCGTCACCCAGGGATCGCTGGACGACCACCGCTTCGTCACCGCATATGGCTATCGGGGCCGCGTCACCGCTGCCGTGAGCTTCAACAACGGCAAGTGGCTGGACCACTACCGACGGTTGATCGAGACGGCCGCACCTTTCCCGCCCCCCTGTCCCACGCCGGACCGGCCGGCCGACATGAAACCGGTGCCCGTCGACTTCTCGGGCCCCGACCTGCTCGCGCAGGGCGCCACCGTGGTCGTCACGGGCCATGACCCGAGTGAGCGCCACGTCACGGCCGTGCACCAGCACCAGCACCAGCACCAGCACCAGCACCAGCAGGAGGAAGGCCGGACGACTACGACCGGGACGCCCGGCAAGCCCGGCACGCTTCAACGGATCTTCGACTACTCCGCCCGGGCCGACCCCTACCCGCTGTATGCCGAGTTGCGCCAGACGCCGGTGGCCCGGCAGGAGGACGGCAGCTACGTCATCAGCACCTATCGCGAGATCACGGACGTACTGAACGACCCGCATCTGAGTTCCGACGTACGCAATCTGTCGCCTCCGATGTCCTCAGCCGAGGGAGGGGCCAGGTCGTCGTTCATCCACATGGACTCGCCCGAGCACGATCGCCTGCGGCGGATGGCGATGCGTCACTTCGGCCCCCCGCACACCCCTGGGTTGGTGACCGGACTTGAAGGCTTCCTGACCGCCACCGTCGGTGGCCTGATCGACGATCTGGCGGGCAAGGAGCAGATCGACGTCGTCGACGATTTCGCCTTCCCGCTCCCGGTAACCGTGACCTGTCGTTTGCTCGGCGTGCCACGGGAGGACGAGCCGAGGTTCCACCTCTGGGTGAACGACATCATGAACTCGATCGACTACGACCCCGAGACCGACCCGAAGGAGAGGCTGGACAAGGGTGTGCGGGCCCGCGAGGACCTGCGCCAGTGCCTCGGCGAACTGGTGGAGCGGCGCCACGGCCGGCCGGGAGACGGCCTGCTGTCACGGCTGGCCAACGACGACGGGCCCGACGGTCGGATGGCCGACGCCGAAATCGTCGCCACCGCGAAAGTACTCCTCATCGCCGGCCATGAGACCGTCGTCAACCTCATCGCCAACGGCATGCTGACGCTGCTGCGCCACCCACAGGTGCTGAAGCGACTGCGCGACGAACCGGACCTCGTCGTGCCGCTGGTCGAGGAACTGCTGCGCTACGAGCCCCCCGTGCAGATCATTCCGTGGCGGGCGGCGTACAGCGACATCACCGTCGCCGACACCGTCATCCCCCAGGGGTCGCAGATCATGCTCATGCTGGCCTCAGGCAGCCGCGATCCGAAGCGCTTCCCCGATCCGGACCGCTTCGACCCGGATCGGCGTGACAACCAGCACCTGGGATTCGGCAGCGGTATCCACCTGTGTTTCGGCGGCCCGCTGGCCCGGCTGGAAACCCAGATCGCACTGACCCAGCTGGTACGCCGCCTCGACCGACCCCGGCTGGTCGCCGACCCGCCGCCGTACCGGCCCAGCCCCGTTCTTCGGGGTCCGAGCCATCTGGCCATCGAGCAAGGTGACGGTTGACGCGGCAGCCGAGGCAGTCGCAAGTTCGCGCCGCGCACGGTCCGGCCCACTCCGCGTCCGACAGCGTCCCGCTACCTTGTCGTGGCGGTAACTGCGATCGTCCGGCGCCATGTCCGGATCAGAGGCATGTCCGCGCCGAAGACGGTGTACCGGAGCGCCGTCACGCTGTGATACTGCTCCGATGATCAACATTCCCACAGCTGCGCTGGATTCGTTGCAGGGACTTGCCTTCGGCGACGCCTTCGGTGACCGCTGGTTCGGCATCCTGCGCCGGGACGGTTCGGCGGCCCTGGAGGCGCGGACACTGCCCCCGGAGCCGCTGTGGCAGTGGAGTGACGACACCGTCCAGGCGCTTGTGCTCGCCCGCGAACTCGCCGAGGGGGGCGGCACCGTGGACCAGGACCGCCTCGCCCTGGGCCTCGCGACGGCCTACGCCGAGGACACCCACCGCGGCTACGGAGCCTCGATGCATGAAGTGCTCCGTCGGATCGGTGCGGGCGAGCCCTGGCGGGAGGTGGTCGCCGGACAGTTCGGCGGCCAGGGCTCCTGGGGCAACGGCGCGGCCATGCGCGCCGCCCCACTCGGCGCCTGGCACGCCGTCGACCTCGACGTCGTCGCCGAGCAGGCCGCCTGCCAGGGCGCGGTCTCGCACCACCACCCGGAGGCGATCACCGCGGCAGTGGCGGTCGCCCTCGCCGCAGCGCTGGCAACACGCAGCCGGGGCGGGCCTGCCCCGGCACGCCCGGACTTCCTTCAGTCAGTCGCCGAACGACTCCCGGACAGCGACGTCCGGTCGGGGGTGCGGATCGCGGCCCGGATGCCGGAGCACACTTCGGTTCGGCACGCCGCGGAGGTCCTGGGCTCCGGCTACAGGATGTCCGGGCCTGACACCGTCCCCTACGCCCTGTGGTGCGCGGCGGGGCACCTCGACGACCTGCACGAGGGCCTGTGGCTCACGGTCGCCGGGCGCGGTGACATCGACACCACCTGTGCCATCGCGGGCGGGGTGATCGCCGCCCGCACGGGCGTCGCCGCCCTCCCCGCTGCCTGGCACGCAGCTCGTGAACCGCTGCCACCGGTCGAGTCGGAGCAAGAACCTCTACCGGGATGAGTCCGGGCGTCTCCCGCAGATCAGTGCGCGGCCGAGGGTGATTGCGCCGCGCAAGGGCTGACGCGGCCCTCGCCGGTCTGGACGCGCATGGTGGCCCGGCCCTCCGGCTCGTCGTTTCTCATGATGCGTCCGAGCACGCACGCTGGAGGGAAACGAAGGCCGCGCCGGCGGAGTCCGCAGGGAACAGCCGCGAGACTGTGGCCCGGTTCGGCGTTGTGATGACGTAGTGCCGCGCCAGGTAGGAGAGATCTCCCCAGGTTTCCCGGACATGGGCGCGCATCAGGACCTGGCCGCATCTCGCGCAGACGATCCAGGGGACGAGGACGACACCGGCCAGGTCCTGTTCGGCCCCAGCTATTTGCTCGGGGACAATGCTTCCGTCGCCTTCGACCAGTTTCAGGGGGCCCGCTTCGCCTTCATCACGGCACTGCAGGATGCGGGATGTGAGGGCCTCCCGCTCGCCCCAGGTCTCCGCGAGTACGGAGATCTGGGCCCGGACCGTGTCACTGATCGGCACCTGGTGGCCAAGGATGCCGGAGACAAGCATGCCAAGTCCCGCCTCCTGCTCTCCGATGTCCCAGCAGTCTTTGACTTCCTGAGCTTCGGCCTCCGGCAGCAAGGCGGCAAGCCGGTTCCAGATGACGGCGTCGTCGGTCATCTGGCAGACGCTACCGGCCGACGCTGACACCCAGACGTCAGAGGCAGAGGCAGAGGCAGAGGCAGAGGCAGAGGCAGATGAGCATGACCGTGATCGCAGTAAAGCCAAAAAGGTGGTCACGCTTCCGCTCGTAGTACTGCCGGAGCCGACGCCGCCCGCAGACACCTCATGATGCCAACTCGCAACGCACCGGCCGCGTTTCAGTCCAGGTAGAGAGCAGTCAGACGGGGCAGTCGGCGATCCATCTCGTCCGAGTCATCGAAGTCAAAGGCCCAGGCAGGGTCCAGCTGCGGGTAGCGGATGGTGAATGCGTCTGCAGGAAGCTGATCACCGGTCGCCGCGACGTGTGCGTCCCAGGCGATGCCCAGTACGTCTTCACCCTCCAGGTCGACGCCGTCGGCCGCGGAGGCTTGCACGACGGGCAGTTCGGCGAGGGCATCAGGATCAGCGACGGCGCGCTCGAAGACCTCACGCCCCTGAGCGATCAGCCAGCCCCTGAAGTAGTCGAAGCCGTCGTCTGAGCATCCGCCGTTGATGACGTAGGCAGCGGCCCACAGAGGGTTGGTGTAGGACTCAGCCATCAGGTCCCACAACACCTGCTGAGCGGCGACGATCTCCTCGACCGGCCGGGCGGCCAGCAGCGAGGTTGCCGCGCGAGCGACCGTTTCGCTTTCGTGTGGGTCGTTCGCCTGGTTGCGGGCTGCCGCGATGAGCTCCCAGAACTGCTGCTTGGTCATGGCGGCAGAGCATGCCACCTGGTACTGACAACGCAGCTGCCCTCGACGGTTGAGGTCACGCTGCCGTCCTCCCCGCCTCCTCGATCGGCGCCGCGAGTTCGCGGCCCGTCGCCACGATGAGGCGCTCGCGGTCCGCCCGTTCGCGCTGCTTGCGTTCCTGTACCGACACGATTCTTTGCTAGCGCCGCTAGACAAGCGAGCGCCAGCAGAGCTAGCGTTGACTCGTCATCTAGCAGCGCTAGGTCCTGAGAGGGTCATCATGCTCAACGCACTCGAGGTCTTCACCATCGTGGTCGTCGGCCTGATGGTGGGGGTGGAGTTCTCCGTCGCCTTCGTCATCAACCCGATCCTCAACGGGCTTCCCGGCGACAGTGGCCTGCGCGGCCGCGCCCACGGGGCCCGGATGCTCGGCGCCGTGATGCCGTTCTGGTACATCGGCTCGCTCGCCCTGAGCGCGGTCTGGGCCATCGCCGGATGGCACCACCACGGCGCCGGCCTCGTCGTCACCGCCGCTGGGTTGCTGATCTTGAGCGTGATCATGTCGCTCCTGCTGCTCGTCCCGATCAACAACCGGGGCAAGACGTGGACCCCCGAGAACCGGCCCGAGGACTGGAAGGAGCAGACGAACCGCTGGGACCGCTTCCACTACGTCCGCGTCGCCGTCATCATCGCCGCATTCGCCCTGCTGGTCGCCGCCCTCGTCTGAGCCCGCGGGCCGACACCACGCCGGTGGCGCACAACCCCCACTCCCCGGGGCGCAGCGGGCCGCCGAAACCCCTACATCCGGGAACGCAGTTGCCGCTGAGAGCCCACTACCGCGATCCCGACGAGCTATGCCCCTCGATGAACTGCGCGGCGCTTGGCCCTAGTTCGGGATCCTGTTCGTGTTGTACACCGGTGTACACCGGGATTCGTTCTCATCGTCGCGGCGCACGGCATCCCGGTCGCCGCGATCACCATCGGCGGCAACCGCCGGGAGATCCGCGACGACATCCACCACGCGTTCGTCACCCTCGGCCGCGCCGTCATTCGCCGGCGACGACTCCGCACCGCACTTTGTCGGCAGTAAGGCCAGGCGATGCACCCCAGGAGATGGCCTGCTCGATGTGCCAGCACGCACTCATGGCAGCGGGCCCGCGCAGCCTCACATCCGGGATCTCAGCACGTCGACCTCACAGCCCGCCGCGAACGGGTCGAAGCCGTGCTCGCCCAGCCAGCGAATCACCAGCAGGCTTCGCAACGACCACCACGCGCGGATCACGTCGAGGTCGACGTCGGCGCCATAGCCGGCGACGACGTCACCGAGGTGCTCCTCATGTCCGAGCGTGAGGGTGGCAAGGTCGTACAGGGCATCACCCGGGCCCGCCTCGGACCAGTCGATGATGCCAGTGATCTCGTCACCGTCGACGAACATGTGAGTGATCTGCAGGTCGCCGTGCGTGAACATCGGAGTCCACGGCCGGAGCGCGGCCTCGGCGACCTGGCGGTTGCGGGTGACCAGGTCGGCGGGCAGGACGCCGTTCGTCACGAGCCGCTCGCACTCGCCGTCGAGATCCGCCGCCAACTCGTCGACGCCCTTTCCCCGGCCGGGCCAGGGCGGCAACGGCGCGTCGTGCAACTTCCGGATGGCGGCACCCGCCGCGGCCCACGCCGCCGGGGACGCGGTCGACGGCTCGCCGAGGCAGCCGAGTGCCGTCCCCGGGACCGCGGCGATCGCGAGCACGGGCGGCTTGCGCCACAGGACCTCCGGGGTCGGGACCGGCGCGAGGGCCATCGCCTCGACCTCGGCGTCGATGCGTGCCTGATCGGCGTCCACCTTCAGGAACACATCGCCGACGCGCAGAGTCGCGCGCTCGGAATGGGCGACGACGACTTTGACCTCATCCATGAGCGACCAGTATCCCGGGGATGGGAGTCCTAAGCGATTTCCCGTAGGTCGGATCTGGTCGAGCTTGTGGCGGAGGGTGGCACTGTCGCATCTAGGGTGGGTCCGTGGCCTCTCAGTCCTCGCTCCGCATTGCGATAGCCCAGATGATGATCAGTCACGATGCCCGCCAGAACGGCCCGACGGTCCGGCGGCTCATGCGTGAAGCCGCCGGGGCGGGCGCCCGCCTGATCCAGTTTCCTGAAGGCTGCCTGTCGGGCTATGCGAAGGAGCAGATCCGCAGCTGGGACCAGATGGATTGGCCTGTGGTCGAGGACGAGCTCCGTCAGGTGGCCGCGCTCGCAGCCGAGTTGCGGCTGTGGGTGGTACTGGGCAGCGCCCACCGGCTCACCACGCCGCATCGCCCGCACAACAGCCTGTACGTGATCGCTGACGACGGACGGGTGGTGGACCGCTACGACAAGCGCTACTGCTCCCACACCGAGATCCTCGGCTACTACACCCCTGGGTTCACGCCGACCACCTTCTCCGTCGACGGCTTCACATTCGGCTGCGCCATATGCATCGAGATCAACTTCCCGAATCTGTTTGAGGAGTACGAACGCCTCGGGGTCGACTGTCTGCTGCTGTCGGCCTATCCGGTCGACTCGATCTTCGAGGTCAAGGCCCGGGCGCATGCCGCGATCAACAACTACTGGCTGGCGATGGCCACACCGGCGCAGACGACCGATCTGCTCAACTCCGAGCTGATCGGACCGGACGGGACCGTCCTGGTACGGGCTGACGCCGCGACCGAGTTGATCATTGGCGAGTTGGATCGCCACGCGCCTGAGTTCGACATCGCCCTCAACAAGGCCCGCCCCTGGCGAGCCGGCGCCCGGCAGGGCGACATCTACCGCACCCGCCGCGTCTCCGATCCGCGGAGTGCAGATCTGAACAGCTTCTGACAGCCGACACGTTGCGACCGGGGCCAGGACGGCTCGAAGCATCACTTGATCACGGGCGAGCACGGCACCCCGCTCACAGTCCTGCTGACTGGCGGCAACCGCGACGACGTCACCCAGCTCGTACCGCTCCTCTACGCGGTCCCGCCGGTCCGCGACCGTGTCGACCGACCGAGCCGCAGGCCCGACTCGCTGTTCACCGACCGCGGTTACGACCACGCCCTCTTCCGCGGCCAGGTCCGTACCCGCGGCATCGTGTCGGCCATCGCCCGCCGTGGCACCCGGCACGGCAGTGGGCCAGGTACTCACCGGTGGGTGGCCGAGCGCACTTTCGCCTGGCTTCTTCGCATACTGAGGGGCATGGCCCTCTATGACACGCTCGGCGAGACGTACGGCCGGACCCGGCAGCCAGATCCGCGAATCGCCGCGCAGATTCACGCCGCGCTCGACAACGCCGCGGATGTGATCAACGTAGGAGCGGGCACCGGATCCTACGAGCCACCACAGACGGCACTCGCCGTCGAGCCCAGCCGGATCATGGTCGCCCAGCGCCCACCCCGGTCCGCGCCCGCCGTGCATGCCCTCGCCGAGCATCTTCCGCTGTGTGACAACGCCGCCGACGCCGTCATGGCGCTGCTGACCGTCCAACACTGGAGTGACCTTGCGGCCGGCATTGCCGAACTCCGACGGGTCGCGCGCCGCCGTATCGTCATCCTGACCTGGGACCAGCAGATCTTCCGCGAGCAGTTCTGGCTCGTGCGCGAGTACCTCCCACAGGCCGCCGCCTTCGACGACAGCCGCGCCGTCCCGATCGACCGGCTGGTCACTCTGCTCGGCGGGGCACATCAGGAGCCCGTCCATGTCCCGCACGACTGCACGGACGGGTTCGGCGCAGCATACTGGCGCCGCCCCCACGCCTACCTCGACCCACAGGTGCGTGCCGGAATCTCCATGCTCGCCCAGACCGGAGAAGACGTCCTCGCTCCCGGCCTGGCAACGCTCGCCGATGACCTCGCGACTGGCCGTTGGCACCACCGTCACGCCGACGTGGTCGCACTCGACACCATCGACGTCGGCTATCGGCTACTGGTGTCGGACACCTGACCTGTGCCAGGAGGCCGGAAACGTCACCACCGGCGGGCCACCTCATTGTGTTAGCCGGTCGGCTGACGAATACCGTCGATGGTCAACGAGGCGACGACGACGGCCATTGACCGCGGGACAGGTCGTGATCGAGCAGCCGATCGCTGACATCGCCGTCGTAGAAGAGGTCCGGGCCGAACTCGTCACCGAAGTGCTTCGCCAGCAAGGACGAGAACAGCAGGGCGGCTGACTGCGGCCGGTGGTTCATGACGAGCTGACTGGTCTCGCCCGCCTCGTTGAAATATACGACGACGAAGTTGTAGATCTCGATTCCGCCCGGGCGGTAGATCTCGGTACCACGGATGGTGGAGCGGTAGTCTTCCAGGAAGAGCTCGCCGCGTTTGCCGAAGAAGCGGAAGTCCTGGAAGGCGTAGTTGCTTCGCGCGAAGCCCAGCAGCTTCCCTACCTTTTCCTTGCCGAGAACCTCACCGTTGGCAAAGTTGCCCTGGAGGATGACGTCGTCGGCGAGATTGTCGAGCCACTCCGGGTAGTAGTCCAGGTGGGGCGCCTGGTTCTCAGACCCGCCAGTGGGCTTGCTCGGTGTGGTCATGGCAGTTGTCTCCTCGTTCCTAGATTGTTTCGGGATGTTTCCGAGTTCGGGATGTCTGGATGTCCCTTGGCATTCACCAGTACGGCGCCACTGTTCCCTGATAACGGAACACGTCTCCTCGGTATCCAGGCAGAAATGAATGGGAATCCGTTCAGTTCCAGCCGACGCCCGAGGGGTCGGCATTCGCCGACAGGTCAGAACAACATTTCACACTCTGCACCATCGAATTTCGCACTCTTCACCAGCGAAGCATTCACCCGGATTGCGGGAGAATTACCGGAGCATTGATCGCGGCCTCCCGTGATGAGCCGGCTCCTGCTTCGAGCAGCTCCTCCGATAAAAAGGATCGTTGACCGCAACGGTCGCTGTCCAACGAAAGTCGGTGACTGAACTGATCTCGCCGAGAGATGGATCGGGGGCCCTGGAGGACACTGGGAGGGTGGAACTGCGCCAACTCGAACACTTCGTCACCGTCGCCGAGGAAGCGAACTTCACCCGTGCCGCCGCACGGCTGCACGTCGTCCAGTCCGCGGTCTCCGCCACGATCAAGAACCTCGAGCGGGAACTGGGCACGCCGCTGCTGGAACGTACTACCAAGCGCGTCCAGCTCACTGATGCCGGTGCCGCCCTGCTCCCGCGCGCCCTTGCCGCCCTCGACGCCGCCCGGGAGGCCGTCGACGCGGTGGCCGAGGTCCGCGGAGGGCTGCGCGGCACCCTGCGGCTGGGCACGATGACCACGGTCGGGCTGATCGACTTTCCCGCGCTCCTCGGTGAGTTCCATCGGCGTCATCCCGGCGTGCTCCTGCAGACCAGCGCCGCCGCCTCCGGCTCCCAGGGCCTGGTCGACGCCCTCCTCGAACGGCGGCTCGACCTCGCCTTCGTCTCCCTGCCCGGACCGCCCCCGACAGGCGTCACACTGACCGACCTCGCCACCTCGGTGCTCGACCTCGTCGTGCCGGCCGGTCATCCGCTCGCGAATCGCCGTACCGTGCCGATCGCCGAACTGGCGGGCCTGGACTTCGTCGACTTCCCCGTGAGTTACGGCATCCGGACCGTCGCCGATCAGGCCTTCGCCACTGCCTCCGTGACCCGTCGCGTGGCCCTCGAGATCACCGACCTCCCCACCGGCGTGGCCTACGTCCGCAACGGTCTGGGCGTGGCGCTACTGCCACGGCCCGCCCTCGCCGAGGCCGTGGACGTCGCCACGTTGACCGTCGACGACGTCAACCTGGACTGGCCGTTCTCCCTGGCCGCTCCCTCCGAGCGCACGTCCAGCGCCGCAGCACGCGCCCTGATCGCGATAGCCCACGAATTCCTCATCTGGCGGGGCTGACCATCACCTCGGAGCTTTCAGAGAGCGGGCAGGGCGAGGCGATCCCGCCAGTACGAAGCCCCGCGCAGAGCGCCAGGCTGGGGACGACGCCCTGGTCACGGGGATCCGCGAGGTCCGCGCGCACAAGGGAACGTACGGAGTGCATCGCGGACATGCGGAGCTGCGCGGATTCGCGCGTACGGTCAACCGGGCGTCGGCAGGTGGCGGAAGTCGTCGTCGGCCCGCCTGTCCAACGCGTAGGCGGCCCGTTGCGCTGCGCCGGTCGTTGCGGCGCTCCGGCACTCGTGAGGTCCTGATCGGCTGCAACCGGAGACCTGGCGGGGGTGGCTGGGCCGGGAGAACCCGGCCCGGTGGTCAGCGCAGGCCCGCTTCCTCGCCCGGTCCGCCGGACTCGGACCGCTGCGGTCTCGGACCGGGCACGACCCGCCGCTCGGGGTCGGCGCCGCCGGGGCAGCCCGGCCCCGCCGTCAGCACCAGCACCTCGTCCTCGGCGTGCCACACACGCCGTTCGGACTTGCCCGGAGACAGCCGGACGGCTCCGTACCGGCGGTCCGCCCGCGGAATGTGCGCGTGATAGCCGATCGCGCACTCGCCGCGTTCCAGTGCCGCCGCGACCACCGTGGCGAACGCGGCCTCGCAACCCGGCAGTACGTAGTGGTCGGCCGTGCGCAGGGCGAGCGCTCCGCCGCGTACCGTGAAGATCTCCTCGAACACGGCGGCGAGTTCGGGGTCGTGCGCGATCTGGGCCATGACCAGGGCGGTGAGTTCCCCCCGGACGACGACGTCTGAGGCGTGACCGAGCGGGGCGACCGTGCCACTGCGGCGGTCGTGCATCTCCGCCACCACCGGCAGCACCCGGCCCGTCCGCTCCTCCCACGACCGCAGGGTCAGCAGCGCCAGCAGGGTCGGGGCGTCGGAGCCCTCGGGAGCGGTCCCGTGGTCGGTGCCGAGGGCGATCACGCTGTCGTATGCGGACAGTTCGAGGCCGTGCAGGGCTTCGGGAGCGGCCAGGTCGCGGGTGTGGTGCGTGACGGCGAGCGCCGGAGCGGCGGCGTCGGGGCCGGGGGTTCCCTGCCGCGCGAGGACGAGTTCGAGCTCGGTACCCGGGTCCGTGACGACGTCGAGCGACGAGCCCGGACGGGCGGTTCGACACAGGGCGTCCACGATCATCGGTGCGCGGCGGTTCCAGCCCAACAGCAGGAGCCGGGAGGGTGGTTCGGGCACGGGCCCGGGCGGTGCGACGGCCATCGTGTCGACCGCTGCCCAGCGGTCCAGGAGCGGGGCGGGCCGGTCGTCGTGGGCGACGGTGACGAGCCGGTCGCCCGGTTCCACGACGGTTCGGGGCGCCGGGGTGAGCAGGGGCCGGCCGTCCCGCCGCAGCAGTCCGACGGCGCAGGAGGTGTCGAGGCGGAGGGCGACCTCCTCGAAGGACAGTCCGACCGCCTCCGGCACGTCGGTCACATGGAACTCGGCCCCGGAGAAGTCGAGGAGGTCACGCAGGACCGACGGCATCCCCGGGCGCCGCGCGGACTGGACGAGCAGTCGTGCGGCGGTCCGGTCGGTTTCGAGGACCGTGCCACGGGGCCCGGCGGCCAGCCGCGCGGCGGACAGATAGCGGCCGTCGTGCACCGCCGCCACCACCCTCGGCCCGGACCCGTCGGCCAGCAGGGTGCGCAGCGCCAGCAGGGTCCGTACGGTCCTCAGATCGCCGTCGGCGTCCTCGGCGGGCAGCACCACCACCGCCCTGGCCGCGGCCGGTGTGACCAGTGCCAGGTCATCGGGGTCGGTGAGCGTGCCGCTGCGGCAGACCAGCCGGACGCCCTCGGTGACGCCCAGGGCGGACGTGAGCGCCGTCGCCGTCTGGGCCGGGTCCCGGTCGGCGAGCACGGTGATCACCTGCCGTCCGCCGCCGGCCCGTCCGGCGATCAGTTCGCGGATCACGGTGACGATCTGATCGTTCCAGCCGACGACCACGTCATGGTCGCGCTCCAGCACCCGGGAGCGGCCGCGCCGCAACTCGGTGAGCTGTTCGCCGAGGCCCGTGGTGACGACTCCGACGACGGTGGACACGCACAACAGAGCGATCAGGCCGAGCAGGACGGACAGCAGCATCCGCGCCGGCGCGCCCGTCACCGCGCCGAGCCGCAGGGTCTCCGCGCTGGTGCGCCACACCTGGGCGAGGCGGCCGGAGAAGGAGTGCGGCGCGTCGGGATCGGTCCACACCAGCAGGGTGCTGACCGGGACGACGACGGCCAGGCAGCAGACGGCGAGCCAGCCGAGCAGGGTCCCCGTGCTGCGGGCGAGTGTCCTGTCGAACAGGTAACGCGCCCGGTACCGTAACGGAGTCCGCTCCTGCCCTCGGTCCACATCAGCCTCCTGATCTCCACGCACGCCTCCGGGAGTCGAAGCGTGCCGGGCCAGGACACCGCGACATGCCGTCCGACCGGGACTTTCACACTTTCGGGCAGCGTCGGGCGGCTCAAACCCGGGCGGGGCGGCCGGGATTCCGAGGGGCACGCTCAGCACGGTGCCCACCAGGATGGTGGCGAGCAGGATCCAGAACGCCGCGTCGCTGAAGGCGTCCTCAGGCGCGGTGCGGGCGAGATCGAGCGCGTCGCCGGCCACCGAGGCGTACACCGCAGCGCGAAGGCCACGCCGAACACACGGTGGGCCCGGGTGCCACTCGCCGAGGGCCGGGGCACGGCGTAGGGCCACAGCTCGGTGACGGCGATCGGGGCGTAGGCCAGGCACACGACCGAGACGGCGTCCGCCCCGGTCAACGCTCCGTCGTGCGTTCGTCCCTGGCGCGCACCCACTCCCAGCAGCCGACCGTCATGCGCTCGTACCGGATGCCGAAATCCAGCGTCTCCCGCTGTCCGGCGGTCAGCAACTCCCCCACTCTCCAGGCCAGTTGCTCGTGATCGCCCAACGTCTCCACGTGCGCGCTGAGTTGAGTGAGCGCGAGCGCGTCGGGCCGGCCGCCGAACCAGATGCGCGTGCGGCAATGACCAGAACGGCGCGACGGTCCGGGCCGCCTCCACCTTCACGTCGTAGCCATGTGGTGACCGTGCCCCCGCGCATCCGCCCGCGCGCCCCCGCACGGACGGCGTCCGATCCATGAGCGGGTCGACGATGCGTACTTGTCCCACCGTCGATTCCCGCTACCGTGGGGGCGCCAGGTCAGCAGGTCCCGCCTCTCCCCCACCGCAGGAGGCTCCGTGCCCATCCGTCCTCGCCGGCTCGCCGTCCCCGCTCTGCTCACGGCGGCCGCTCTCGCCGTGGCGGCTCCGACCGCTCAGGCCAGCGGCACCAAGATGACCCAGTCGGCCGCGGCCGCGAAGCTCTCCGCCGCGGGCATCACCTGGAGCTCCAGCGGCAATTGCACCACTCGCTCCAACTCGACGTGTACGTCGTTCGACCAGATCAACTCCGGCACGGTCGACGCCATGATCACGCTGAAGCGGGCCAGCGGCTGTGCCGTCAACATCACCGGTGGCACGGAGGTCGGCCACGCCTCCGGCACCTACAGCCACTACAACGGCTACAAGGTCGATCTGGCGCACAACTCCTGCCTGGACGGCTATGTGCACAACAGCTTCACCTACATCGGCTACCGCGGTGACGGCTATCCGCAGTGGCAGGCCGCATCCGGCAACCTCTACTGCGACGAGGGCAACCACTGGGACGTCACGGTCTACTGAGTCCCACGGCGGGGCTCACGCGCGAGACGGCGTGGAGCCGGCGGGTCAGCCGTCGATGGCGCTCGGCGGCGCAGCCCTCGGCCAGCGCACTTCAGCGGCTCCCTGGCTCGCGGACAACAAGGTGAGGTCCGCTGCGAAACTGACGTGTCCGCTGATTGAGCCAGGTGCCGCGAGCACCTGTCCCCGCTCAACCGTGTCGGCCGCCACCCCACGCAGCAACAAGCCCACGTTCATGCCTGCGCTCGCCTCGTCGACGTACCCACGGCAAGCCTCGATGTCCCTGACGGTGACGGTCGCCTCGCCACCGAAGCCGACGATCTCCACCTCGTCACCCTTGCGAACCCGTCCTCGCTCGATCCGGCCGGACAGCATGACCACCCTGCCCTGGTCCCGGCAGAGGACATCCTCGATATGCATCAGGAACGGCTTGCCCGGTGCATCCATCAGCACTCCCTCCCAACGACCAGCCACAATCGGACGCGCACCGTCGTGGGAGGTCAGCTCGGTGTGGGCCGCCAGGAGACTTCGGCGGCCTGAGCGGTGGGGTGGGTGGGGAAGACCTGTTCCAGGCCGACGATGCGGAAGACTCGGCTGACACGGTCGGGGACCGCGGCCAGCGCGATGGCGGCGTCGGCCGCCAGGGCGTGGTTGCGCGCGGCGATCAGCACGGTGATGCCGCTGGAGTCGCAGAACGTGATGCCCGAGAGGTCGAGGACGAGTTGCTGGCCCGGCCGCAGTGCGAGTCCGGGCAGGGCGGCACGGACTTCGGGTGCGGTGTGGTGGTCCAGGTCTCCGGCGAGTTCGAGCACCGCTCCGGCGGCGGTGGCGCGGGTGTGGAGGCTCAGATGAGGAGTCACTGCTGCTCTTCACTGGTGGGTCGGGGCACGTGGACGGCCAGGACGGCGACGTCATCGTCGATGCCGGTGCCGAAGGTGTCGAGCAGGTCGCGGACCGCGCCGATCGTGTCCGACGCGGTGGCAGGGGCCAGGTCGCGGCCGAAGTCGAGCAGGGCGTCGTCGCCGTAGCGGTCCTCCCCGCCGGTGGGGGTGTGTGCTTCGGTCAGGCCGTCGGTGTGCAGCAGCAGGGTGTCGCCGGGCGCGAGGTGGACGGTAGTGATGGCGATGTGGACGTCCGGCAGGACGCCGATGAGCTGCCCGCCGGGGGTGTCCAGGAAGTCGGCACTGCCGTCCGCGCGCATCAGCAGGGCCGGGGGATGTCCGCCGCTGGCCAGGGTGACACGGAACCCGCCCCGGTCGTGATCCGGGGTGAGCAGGCCGAAGACGACGGTGCAGAACCGGGGGTCGTCGCCGTTGTACTCGTGGTTCAGCACCGTGTTGAGGTTGATCAGGACGGCGGCCGGGTCGGGGTCGTAGACGGCGGCGGCGCGCAGGGTGTAGCGGGCCAGGGAGGTGACGGCCGCGGCAGCGGCGCCCTTGCCGCACACGTCGCCCAGGAACAGCCCCCAGGTACCGGTGGCCAGGGGGAACAGGTCGTAGAAGTCGCCGCCGACCTCGTCGGCAGAGGCGATGTGGTAGTAGGCGGACACGTCGAGGCCGGGTACGTTCGCCAGCGCCGGCGGCAGCAGGGTCTTCTGCAGGGTGGTGTTCAGGAGCTTGAGGCGGTCGCGTTCCTGGTCGGCCTCGTTGCGGGCGCGCAGCAGCTCGGTCTCGTACGCGCGGCGCTCGCGGGCGTCGAAGACGGTGGTGCGGATCAGCAGCGGCTGTCCGGCGCTGCCCGTCTTCACCATCGAGGTGACCATGACCGGCAGGCGGGAGCCGTCGGCGGCCTTCAGCTCCAGGGCGATGCCTCTGATCTCGCCCTGCATCTGCAGCAGAGGGGCGAAGTGGGTCTCGTGGTAGAGCCGGCCGCCGACGGTCAGCAGGTCGGAGAAATGCTTGGCGCCCACCAGGTCGTCGCGTTCGTAGCCGAGCCAGTCCAGCAGCGTGGCGTTGACCTTCGCGATCCGTCCGTCCAGCAGGGTGGACAGGTAGCCGCACGGCGCGTGCTCGTAGAGGTCTTCGGCGCTGTCCTCCAGCAGCGAGGAGAACTGCGCCTGTGGGTCCGCCGGTCCCCGGTCCTCGCCCGGTCTTCCGCATTCCTCCTGGTCCTGGTCGCCGGTCTCGCACATCATCCGGCGGCCCCCGCGAACGCGGCGATCGCCGCGGCGGTCTCCTCCGGCGCGGCGAGCTGCGGGCAGTGTCCTGTCGCGTTCAGTGTGACCAGCTTGCTTCCCTGGATCCGCGCGTGCACGAACGCGCCCACCTCCGGCGGGGCGATCGCATCACGGGAACACTGTGCAATGAGCGTGGGCACCCGCACCGCCGCGAGATCGGCGCGGTTGTCGGACAGGAACGTCACCCGCGCGAAGACCCGGGCGATCGCGGGGTCGGTACGGCAGAAGCTGTTGGTCAGCTCCTCACCCAGCTCCGGCCGCTCCGGGTTGCCCATGATCACCGGGGCCATGGCGCCCGACCATCCCAGGTAGTTCGCGTCCAGGGACTCCAGCAGCTCGTCGATGTCCTCGGCGCTGAACCCGCCCCGGTACCCGGTGTCCGGGTCGTCGATGAAGGAGGGCGAGGGGGCGAGCAGTACCAGTCCGGCAAACGCCTCGGGCTCCCTCGCGGCAGCCAGCACGCCCATCATCGCGCTCACCGAGTGCCCCACGAACGTGACGGGGCCCAGCGCCAGCTCCCGGCACAGTTCCAGCACGTCGTCGGCGTATCCGTCCAGCGACGCGTAGCGTTCCCGGCTCCACGCCGACAGCTGGGAGTTCCCCGAGCCCACATGATCGAAGAGGACCACGGTGAAGTCGCGCTCCAGCGCGGGCACCACCAGGCGCCACATGTTCTGGTCGCACCCGAACCCGTGCGCCAGCATCACCACCGGCCCACCAGCTCGCCCGGTGACCGTCACATGGTTCCTGCTCCGCACGTCCATACGACACATGCTCCCAGACCCTCGCCCCGGCCCTCCGCGCGATCATGCATCTGGCAAGCGAGCGGTTCCCGGAGCAAGAGTCGGCCTCACCTGTAGATCAACTCCTCCGCAGCCGAGCGGGTGAGCAGAACGAACCCGCGCGATATGTGTCGCGGGGATCCTCGGGCGCTGTTCCCTGTCCGGGGTGCCGCGACGCCAGAACGGACGGTCGAGGTCTGCGGACGGCCGCGTCTCCTCCAAGCCCATCCACCGCCCCGCCGTGCCGGGCCTTCTGCACGCCCCCGCGATCACGCCTGTGCGCTGCCCCTCCCTCCAGCCGCGGAAGGACACGGCCGGACAGACTCATACCGGTTGCACAACAGCTGGTCGGAGACACGAAAACAAGGAGTGCGCATGCGCCGACTTCCCACTGTTCTGGGCACCTTGACCGCATCCGCTTTGCTGCTGGTGGCGCTGCCGACGTCGTCCCAGGCCGCGACCGGGAGATTCGACTACAGCGGCACCGACGGGGTGCCCAGCGTGATCTTCAATCCGCCCAACGGCCCGTGCTTCGGCTTCAACAAGCCGGCTGTCAGCGTCGACAACCAGACGGACACCGGTGCCACCGTGTACACCGGCCTTGCTTGCAGTGGCACCGCCGAATACGTACCAGCACGCACCGGAGTGAGCTGGGGGGTCTTCAGGCCCAACAGTGTGCGATTCGGCTGAGAAGCCGATGCTGTGCCGTGCTGTTGATCCACGCGGGGCTGCACCGGCCCCTGCGGAAGATCCGCCACGAGGTTTCCGCAGTCCTCCGGCGTTGACGACCTCTCGTGGGCAGACGCCGGTGCGGGGAGGAATCGGCTGCTCGACGGGCGTTCAGGCGTAGGCGTCCTCGACGACGACTCGTCGCACCGTGCGCAGCGTCGACCGGAGACTGTCCAGATCGGTCGAGCCCAGGGCGAGGCGGATCGCCTGCGGTGTGTGGATCGAGGTGGTGAACGGCTCCGCCGTGGTGACCGAGATGTGCTGACGCGCGAGGGTGGCGGTCAGGCGATCGGCGCGTGCGTCGTCGGGCAGCGGCAGCCACGTGAAGTAGGACGAGGGGTGGCTGATGAGCGGCAGTCCCGCCAGCTCCTGTCCGGCGAGTGCTTGGCGTGCCTTGGCGTCCTCGCGTTTCCGCGCCTCCAAGTGGTCCACCGTCCCGTCGTCGAGCCAACGGCAGGCGATCGCGGTGGTGAGGGCCGGGGTGTTCCAGGTGGTCGCCCGAATCGCGCGTTCGAGCGACGGCACCGCGGACGGCGGTGCGACGACGAAGCCGACCCGGAGGCCGGTGGCGACACTCTTGGACAGTCCCGAGACGTAGACGGTGATGTCCGGCGCGGTCGCGGCCAGAGGCGGTGGAGGGTCCTCGACCAGGTAGGCGTAGGAGGCGTCTTCGATGATGAGGGGACCGTGCTGTCGAGCGATCTTGACCAGGCGGGTCCGGTCGGCTGCCGACATGACCCAGCCCAGCGGGTTGTGCAAGGTGGGCATGGTGTAGATCGCGCGTACGGGGCGGGTCGCGCACAGCTTCTCGAGGGCGTCGAGGTTCGGTCCGTCGGCGGTTGCGGGGATGGGTTCCAGGTCCAGATGGAAGGCATGCGCGAGCACCTTGAAACCCGGGTAGGTGAGCGCGTCGACCGCGACGACGTCGCCGGCGTTGAGCGCGGCCATGACGGTGATGGCCAGGCCGTGCTGAGCACCGTTGGCGATGAGGATCCGATCCGCGTCGATGGTGATTCCCCGACGCCTCAGGTGCCGTGCCATCGAGGCTCTGTCCTGCGGGCGCCCTCGATGTGGTTGGTAGCGCAGCAGCGAGTCGATATCACCGGAGGTGGCCACCTCCCGCAGGGCCTGCCGAAGGAGATCGGCCTGCCCGGGCAGCGACGGATAGTTGAAGTTCAGGTCGACCGCATCCGTCGCGACGACCTGCTGGTCGATGCCGTGGCCGGCGGGAACCGCGATCTCACGCACGAACGTGCCCCGGCCCTGTTCGCGGCTCACCAAGCCCATCGTCTCCAGCTCGGCGTACACCCGGGTCGCGGTCACCACGGCGATGCCCTCACGGGCGGCGAGCCCGCGGTGCGTCGGCAGCCGTACGCCGGCGGCGAGCCGCCCGCTCCGGATGTCGGACGCTAGCGCGTCGACCAGTGTCTTGTACCGCGAGGCTGCCATGTTTCGGATTGTACGCATGACAATTCTTTGACTGTCCTGTTCGCGGCTCCCTACCGTCAGGACCCACTCACCGGAAGGGACAACCGCCGTGCACATCGCCATCCTCACCTTCGAGGGCTACAACGAGCTCGACTCCCTGATCGCGCTCGGTGTCCTCAACCGCGTCAAGAGCGACGACTGGCGCGTCACCATCGCCACCCCCAGCCCCAAGGTGACGTCGATGAACGGGGTGGTCATCGAGCAGATGTCCACTCTTGAGGAGGCGTGCGCCGCTGACGCCGTCATCGTCGGCAGTGGCATCGCCACCCGCGAGGTCGTCGAGGACCCGGCGATCATGAACGTCCTGCGTGACCTGGACCCCTCGCGCCAGCTCGTCGCGGCGCAGTGCTCCGGCGCGCTCGTGCTGGCCAGGCTCGGCCTGCTCGACGACATCCCCGCCTGCACCGACCTGGTCACCAAGCCCTGGGTCGTCGCCGCCGGCGTCGAGGTACTCAACCAGCCCTTCTACGCCAGGGACAACATCGCCACCGCCGGCGGCTGCCTGGCCTCGCACTACCTCGCCGCCTGGATCATCGCCCGCCTCGCGGGCAAGGAGGCCGCCGACGGCGCGCTGCACTATGTCGCCCCGGTGGGCGAGAAGGAGGAATACATGGAACGCGCCTGGGGCAACATCAACCCCTACCTGCCTGCTCCCGCGCCGACGCTCGCCTGAACTCCGGTCGTAAGCGGTGACCGGCCGGAAAGCTCTCTCGGCAGCCTGGCCGGTCGTTCGCGGCCCGAACACCCACCGGCCCCTTGGACAGGGAGGTCCCGAAGCAATGGACGACGCGGGGAAAGACACTGGAAAAGACGCGGCGTACGGCGGTGCGCAACCGGCGCCGAGCGACCACCGACCGGGCATGAACCGCGAGGAGGTAACGGCTGCGATCGTCTCCAGCAGACTGGCCAAGGGGTTCACGTGGCAGCAGCTGGCTGACGCAATCGGCAGGCCGCTGGTGTGGACCACCGCGGCATTGCTCGGGCAACACCCACTCCCCCCGGACAGCGCACGTCGGGTCGCCGAGTTGCTCGAGCTGCCCGCGGAAGCCGTGCCGGTGCTCGCCGCCGTTCCGTATCGCGGCGGCCTTCCCACCGCGGTGCCGACCGATCCGACGATCTACCGCCTCTATGAAGCGCTGCAGGTCTATGGGCCGGCCTTGAAAGAGCTGATCCACGAGCAGTTCGGCGACGGGATCATGAGCGCGATCAACTTCAAGCTCGACATCGGGCGCGCGGTCCACAATGGGGCCGAGCATGTCGTGATCACCCTCGACGGGAAGTTTCTGCCCTACGACTGGCCCAGCGACTGAGGCCTTCCAGCGTGGCCACCCATCGGATGACAGGGCCACAGGGCCGTGGCAACGGTTGGAAGCGGCGGACGCCGCGATCAGCGCGCGGGGCGTCCAGGTCGTCGGCGTACGCCTCGCGCTCCTGTGCCGTCCAGGCGGACTCCCCCGCTGTCTCACGCCTCGGCGAGCGGGACCAGGTGTTGTCCGCGCGTGTGGAAGGACGCCGCAGAGGCCCGCGACATGCTTCATGTCCCCTTCGTGAACGGTGCGTTATCCACCACGGCGGCGAGATGCGGCTGACAGCGACGACGTAGACGACGCGGTGGCTAGTACGCGCGAGTGGTCACTGCTCCCGCGGTGACCGGATCGGTCCGCACCCGGACCCGATGAGGCCTGTCGCCACTGAGGCCCGACGGTCAGGCTTGGGGGTATGACACGAGCGCTGATCGTCATCGACGTCCAGGAATCCTTCCGTGCCCGCCCGCTGTGGGAGACCATCTCCAACCCGAAGATCGCCGACCAGGTGGACCGACTGGTCCGGCTCGCCCGCCAGGCCGGCGACCTGGTGGTGTGGGTACTGCATTCCGAGCCCGGCAGCGGCGATGTCTTCGACCCCGCCCTCGGCCATGTCCGGCTGATGGAGGAGCTGGAGCGCCGGGACACGGAACCACTGATCCACAAAACCTCGCACAACGCGTTCACCACCACCAACCTGCAACAACTCCTCACCGAGCGCGGCATCCACGAGCTCACTGTCTGCGGCATCCGAACCGAGCAGTGCGTGGAGACCACCACCCGCGTCGCGAGCGACTTCGGCTACCGGGTCACCTTCGTCATCGACGCCACCGCGACCAACCCCATCCCGCACCGTGACGCTCCCGCCGACCAGAGCGTCGCCGAACTGCTGTCGGACCCCCGCACCCTGAGCGCCGAGGAGATCATCAGGCGCACCGAGTACGCCCTTGCCGGACGCTTCGCCACCATCGCCACCGTCGGTCAACTGGAGGCTTCGGCCGGATCTCAGGCATGATGACCGGATCGTGAGCCACATCGCCTTCCTCCTGGTGCCCGGACTCCATCTGCTGGACCTGGCAGGTCCGGCACAGGTCTTTTCCACGGCCGCCGACTTCGGGCAGCCCTACACGCTCAGCTACATCGCCGAGCAGCCGCTGGTCACCAGCGCTCAGGGCCTGCCCTTGGCGGCCCGGCTCGACTGGCCCGACCTCGGCCCCGAGGACTTGATCGTGGTGCCCGGCTGGCGGGCGCCCACCCTGGCCGGCAGCCCTGCCATCGGCGCGGCCTCCCTGCGGTCTCTCCGGGACCACCATGCCAGGGGCGGCACCGTTGCCAGCGTCTGCGCCGGAGCCGAGGCGCTCGGCCGGGCCGGCCTGCTCGACGGCCGCCGGTGCACCACCCACCACGATGTGCAGGACGAGCTCGCACGCCGCTACCCCAGGACGACGGTCGTCCGCGATGTTCTGTACACCGCCGACGACCGGGTGGTCACATCGGCCGGCATCGCCAGTGGCATCGACCTGGCCCTGCACCTGATCGCCACCCGGCACGGCCCTGCCCTCGCCGCGCAGGTGGCCCGGGACATGGTCGTCTACGCGCGGCGCAACGGCCATGACCCGCAGGCCAGCGCCATGCTCAGGTACCGATCCCACCTCGACGACACCGTCCACCACGCCCAGGACCTGCTCGACGCCCGCTTCGACCAACCGCTGCCCCTGTCCGCCCTGGCCGCGACCGTGGGAGTGAGCGAACGTACCCTCACCCGCCTCTTCACCCGCGCCACCGGCGGCCTCACCCCGCTGCGCTATCAGCAGACCCTCCGTCTCGAACGGGCCGAGCACCTCATCACCCACGGCGCCACGGTCGATGCCGCCGCCCGCGCGGTCGGCTTCGAGGACCCCCGCATGCTGCGTCGCCTGCGAGCACGCGAGCACTGACCAGCGGCAGCGCACACCACAACGGAGAACAAACCGCTCCTGGCGGTGGGCCGGCCGAGCGTCGCCGGACCCGGCTCGGCGCGGCGTTCGATCGCGAAGCCGCAGCGGCACCTTGCCGCCGGCGAACGGACGGTCCGGCCTCAGCCGGTCCGCAGGGTGGGGACTCCCGGCGCTGGAGGATCGAGCCGGGCGATGAGCCTGCGGCTGATGCGCTGGAGTTCCTCGTCGTGATCGATGCTCTGGAATCTGCCGCCGCGCCGGGGCAGTGCCAGTTGCTCGCGGAGCAGGGGCAGGGCCGGGGCGGCGCGGGAGCCCATGCGGTCCAGGCAGGACACGACGCGGTTGGCCGTCGCGGGGTTTTGGGCCATGGCCCGCAGCAGGGTGTCCAGGACGGCCGGTGTCTCGGCCGCGCCGCCGATCTCCCAGAGCGCGGCCGCGCAAGGCACCCGGACCCATTCGTAGTCGTGCGTCAGGAG
Source organism: Streptomyces sp. NPDC007157 (assembly GCF_040634235.1). NCBI lineage: Bacteria > Bacillati > Actinomycetota > Actinomycetes > Kitasatosporales > Streptomycetaceae > Streptomyces > Streptomyces sp. NPDC007157. Next base: position 40,694 of record NZ_JBEYFE010000007.1, on the reverse strand, counting down.
GTTGCGCAGGCGCGGCAGGGCGGCGGAGGCGGGCGGGCCCATCTCGCCGAGCAGATCGGCCGCGTCGGCGTTGCGGTCGTCGAGGAGGCCGAGCAGGAGCGGCATGACCTCGGACAGGTCACCGCCGACGGCCCACAGTGCGGCGACGGCGCCAAACCGTGTGCGCGCGTCGGTGGCGGTGGTCAGCGGCCGAATCGTGTCCAGGGCGCCGGCCGCCGCCGGTCCGAACGCCCTCAGTGCGTTCAGGGCTGATCGCGTGATCTGGTGCTGCTGGAGGCGCACTGCGGCGCCGAGTGTGTCCGCAACCACGGCGACGGCGGTCGGGGCGCCCAGCGTGGCCAGGGCGGAGAGGATCGCGTTGGCGCTCATCTCGGTCCGCTGCTGGGAGAGGTCCATCCGGCGCAGGTGGCCGCAGAGCCTGGGCACCAACTCGTCGGCCGCCCGCGGCAGATAGCGTGCGACCTGAACCGCGCGCCACGCGTCGACGTCGCTGTCCAGCGCGGCCAGCAGACTCGGCAACGCACGTGCGTCGCCGAGGCGCGCCAGGGCCCGGACGGCCTCCTGGTGGCTTCTGCGCAGCCGCGCCTGCGGCGAGGCCCATACTCCCGGGCCGTGCGCCGCGCGTTGGGCGTGGATGTGCGCCGCGAGTGGCTCCCGGGCCGGGGCGGCGATCGGGTGACAGGACGCCAGGACAGCCGCAGCCTCGGCGGCGACCTCCTGGTCGGCCGTGGTGAGCTGATCAGCGACGAGCAGGAGGAGGCGCGTGTGGTCGGCGCGCCAGGTGCGCATGAGTTCCCCGCCCATACGGACCGCGTCCAGGCGCGCGCCGGGGTCGGGGCTGCTCAGCTGCTCGGCCAGCACCTCGGTGCGCTCCGGCACCCGGGCTCCCAGAACCTCGTGGAACGTACGCAGCAGGGCAGTGGTCGGTGCGTACACGCGCGTGTGCCGGTCGAGATCCTCGAAGGCGGCGACGATCTGGGGCGCAACGGTGTCCGTGGGTGTGGCCGGGCGGCTCGGGACCGGTGCGATCCCCCGTACGGGCAGGGCGCGGGCGCTCTCGCGCAGCAGGCCGACGGCGGCCGGCACGACGTCCTCGCCGATCTCGTCCGGGGCGCAGCGAGCCCGGTGGACAACGGTCGCGAACCGGGTCACCGGATCCTGGGACGGGTCGGCAGCGAGGTCGGCAAGCCAGTCCATCACCTGCTGGGTGACCGCCGGCATACGCAGTGCCAGGGTGGCCGCCGCCGCCACGATCCGCTGCCGTGCCGCGATTCCGCGCTCGACGGCCAGCCGCTCGCGCAGCACCACGGCGGCCCGGTCGGCGTCGTCGAGGAAGAGCCCCAGTCCGGGGATCGCGGCCAGACGCACATCCGGGTCGACGTCACGGACGAGTTCGGCGAACCGTGCGCCCCGCTCGCGCAGGAAGGCGAGGGCCTGCCCGCAGCCCGTGGGCGGGCAGTACTCGATCTCGGTGCCGTCGTCCTCGAAGCCCCGCTCAAGGGACTCCCGACCGATACTGACCAGCAACGCGACCACGGCGGCCCGGTCGGGCGTGGCGCCGTCGGCGGCCAGCTCGAACAGGAAGGGCAGACTGGCTGCCGTGGACGGGTACACGTCGCCCTGGTGGTGGACCGCGCCGTAGAAGCGGTCGAGAGCCTTGCTGCGTTCCTCGGTGTCGCGGGAACGCAGCGCCCACAGCAGCGCCGGTACCTCCTCGGCCGAGCCGTACGCATGCTCCATCGACGCCCAGTCGATGTCATGAAGTCCGTCGAACATGATCAGAACCATGCCAGCCGGCACTGACAACGGAGGTGTCGCAAGTCCACCACCGTGGGCGGCAAGGCCTCACGCGCCGCGAGCCTGCGCGAGGTCGACCGGTTCCGGGCGTCCCATCCGCGCCGCCGGGCAGCGGCGCACCACACGCCAGGCCCAGCCCGGGTGTTCCACGCCCAGGTCGGCGATCCCCTCGGCGCGGAGCGCCCGGCACGTGCGGACCAGAGCGTCGGTGACGCGAGACGAGTTGATGCGAGGAGTTGCTGTGACGGTTCCGGTGGCTGGTGGGCAGCGCGGGCCGCTTCGTGCTGTCGTCGGTCGGGGTGGAGGACGGCCCTCGCGGAAGGGGTCCGTCACATCGGGAGGGAGAAGAGACGCACTGGCTCGGAAGGCCAGTGCGCGTTGTCGCGCAGGGGTGTCACCATGGTCCGCAACGGCATGGTCACCAGGCGGTTTTCGGGTTGTTCGACAAGGACCTCCTTGTCGAGGGGGTGCCATCCGAGGCGCTGGTACAGCGGCACAAGGGGAGGCCGGCAGAACAGGAGCGCGTGCTGAGGGCCCATCGTGCGAGCGTGCTCAAGTGCCGCTGTGACCACACGCCGGGCCAACCCCTGACCCTGTAGATCGGGTGCCACGGCCACTCCACCGACGCCCACTACTTCTGTCTCGACGTCGCCGATCGCAACAGGCAGCCGTAGGAGGCCGGCGTGTGCCACAAGCCGGTCGCCGTGTCTGATACCGAAGTGTTCGTTTTTGGGCAGCCAGGTCAGACCGGCCGCGGCAACACCGAAGGGATCATCGCCGTCGCCGAGGATCTCGTCCTGGTCTGTCTTCGTGTACCGCGGGAGCCGCACTGCAGCCGATGCTGCGGAGGATTGATTCTCAGGCATCCCCATATGATGATCTCTCCTCCGAGGACCGGCCAAGTGACCGATCATGGGCCAACTCGTCGACGAGTCAGCGACTTCGGTTGGTCAGCCTGCTGTCGGGCTCTGCGGGGTCTGCGCTCGCGTGAACCCGTGGCTCCGCTCCACTTTGGCCACATGCAGCGTGTAGCTCTGGTACCACTCGGCTTGCCCACGCTTTTGCGCCGCGCGATGCTCGGCGTTGGTCCGCCACTCGGTGAGGGCGTCGGCGTCGCGGAAGTACCCGACGGTGATGCCCAGCCCGCCGGGAGTCTGTGCGTGGTCCATCCCCAGGAACCCCGGGACGCCCTTCACCAGGTCTTCCATGCGCGCGTTGGTCTCGCTGAAGCCGCTCTGGTCCTGGCTTCGCACCGAGGTGAAGACAGCCACGTAGTAGGGGGGTTCATAGGCCTCGACGGGCGTGACAGGCGCTTCGGAATGATCGCTCATGACGCCACCGTAGGGCGGGACGCGCCCAACGAGCCAGCGTCTTTCCCGAACGGGATACATAAGGGATCGGGCTCTTTACCGAAGCCGTCGTGGCGTGCGGTCACAGGGCGGATACCGCTCGGTCAGCGGCACGGGCTTCAGGTCAGAACGGCTCGAAGCTCGGGTTGACCGGACCGATCTCGCCGCGTGCTGCCAGTTCGTCCAGATCTTCCGGCTCAAGAAACTCCAGGGCATCCGGATCGATCCCGTGATGCGGATCCACGTCGCGCAGGCGCGTGACGAAGGAGAGAACGAAGTCGGTGAAGGGTCCGTCGAAGACCTCGGGGTCGGCTCCGTTGATGTTGGTGACGACCTTCCAGTGGTCCGGCTCCGGGGCGCACGGCCAGAAGAAGTGCTCATCGCCCGAGTAGTCGTATCCCCAGGAGATGAGGCCGCCGGGCTCGGGATGGAACCGGAACGGATATTCGTGCGGCTCACGTCTCCACGACCGGCCGAACGACTCGTGGATCTTCCGCATCCTCGTGATCAGCGGACTGGAACCTCGCGGCTGGAAGACGACCAGTTCGCCGCAGATCACGCCCGTGCCATAGGTGTCCAGAAACGCCTTGAAGTCGTGGGGCAGCGCTGAGCCGACGTATTCCTCGACCTCAGCCCAGTCCTCCGGAGAGGATTCACGTGCCGACGGCGTTCCGAACACCTGCACAAGATCGTCCACCCTGGCCATGTGCCCTGCCCCGCCCGGTCGTCCGTTGCTGCCCGGGAACCTAGTCCAACGCCGGGTCGGGCACCAAACGTGGGAGTCGGCCGCGGATCGGTCCCTGGCCGTGGACGCCAGAGGGGGCGCTCAGAAGATGTTCTTCTCCCGGTGCTCCGCTCTGAGGGCGTCGAAGCGGGCCCGGACCTCGGGCTGACCCAGGCCGTGCTCGGCGAGGATCATGAGGCTGGCCAGTTTGTCCCGGGACTCCATGAAGCCGCGCCATTTCTGCTGCGGCTTCAGCCATGTGTCCAGAGCGGCGAGAATCGCGACGAGAAGGGCCAGCACGGGCACCCATTGCACGATGGATGTGCCTTTTCCGTCGGCCAGGTTCTGGTCCGCGGCGACGACCGCGCTGGCGATGATCAGAGAAGCGCGTGAGACGTAGTAGCTGACACCGTAGTTGAGGGTGGCTCTGCGCCACCGTACGAGTTCCCGGTTCATCTCCTTCCGCAGCAGGGCCGACGGCTGATCCGGGACAACCGGTACGCGGGGAGCGGGTTCCCCGTCGTCGTTGTGGCGTCGCTCGGTCTCGTGCATGCGAGGACACTCCTTTGTCCGGACGGCACCAGACGATCGGTTCAGTCCGGCACTTTCCCTCGGGCCGGACCGGTCACTCTCCGATCAAAGGATCAAAGGCTTCAGTTCGGCGGCGACTGCCGTACATCGCAGGTAGTTGACGGCGTGGTGGAAGTCGAAGAGCCCGATGCATTCGTCGACGTCCACGTCGACTTCGGGGAAGTAGCGGGTGAAGGGGCGCGCGATGGTGACCAGATCGCCGGGGTCGGAGACGTTGACCCAGCGGGCGACCCCCGGTGGGCGGGCGATGACGTCGTCCACGGGTCCCGGGACGAGCCGGGGGAAGACCGCACCTTGCAGCGCCAGGGGGGAACCCAGCGTGATCAGGCACCCGACTTCGAGTTCGGGATGCTCGTGCAGCGCCTCGAACACGGTCACGGTTCCCAGCGAGTGCGCGATCACCGCGTCCGGGGTGTGCGCCCTGATGGCCTCGGCCACCGCGCCACGGGCGGCGAGCCGTCGAGGTGAGTTCGGGTGCTGCAGATACGTGGCCAGTTCTCTGAAGAAGACGGCGACGAACAGGTCGGTCAGTCGTCCGTCCAGCCCCAGGGAGTCGGCCGCCATGGCGACCGCGTGTCTGAGCGGCACGGTCAGTCGTCCATGTGCCGTGGCTCCGGGCAGCGCCATGGCGTCCAGGAGGTCGATCAGCATCGACCTGGCATCGTCCGGCAACTCGTCGACGCCGGACCCGTGTTGCCGGGGCGTGGCCGTGTGCAGGTGGCGTGCGTAGGGTGCGAGAACCAGATCCACGTCGGCCGGATCACGACCGAGCCCGTCGGCGAGGCTTTTCGCCCAACGCCGTGTCCGGGCCGCGTTGTCCCGGTCGTGGTCGGCGCCCGGACGGTAGTGCCCGGCGCCTGGAACGCCCACGATGGTCGCCAAGAACACCTCCGGCCAGTTCGCGAAGTCCGCACGGAAGCACCGCCTCGCCAAGCTTATGCTCAGGTGAAGACGGCGGGCGAGGGGCTGAATTGACGGCAGATCGTGTCGAGCGACCACCGGTAGGCGCTGTGGACGGCGAAAGGGCCACGTGGTCCGGCAACGCCGGCCGCGTCAGTTTCGTGGTCGGATTCCGCGGTCCCGGGCCCGACCTCGACGAAGAGGCCGATCTGGAGGAACTCACCCGGCCGGTGCTCACCTACGCGGAACGGTACGCCGCCGATCTCCAGAACTCCCTCAAACCCTTCGGTTACCTCGCCGCGCATGACGAACCGGTAGGTGAGTCGGCCGAGTTCGACAGCCGGCTCGTCACGGTGCTCTCCGGGCGGAAGATCGCGGTGGTGCATGTCCTCGCGCACGGAGACAAGGACGCGCGCACCCGGAAACTTCATGTCATCGCGAACGACGGTGCACGCACTTCCCATGTCGAGTCCTGGCTCGAGCAGGTCGAGGCGGCGGACCCCCTGGAGCGTCCGCTCGTCCTGTTCGTCCTGGACATCTGTTACGCGGGCGGTCCGCTGCTGGAGCGCTGGCAGCGAGAGTTGTACTCGGAGGACCGCAATGCCTGGGTCATCGCCGCGTGCAGCGAGGACAAGCCCTGCTACGACGGCAGGCTGACCCAGGCCTTCTCGACGGTCCTCGACCGTTTCGCGTCCGGCGAGTTACGGGTGGACCCGGGCGTCGCGCACATCCCGACGCCACGTATCTGCCGGGAGATCGCGGCAGAAGTGTCCAGGCTTCGAGGGGACGGCCCGCCCCAACGGCTCGAGTACACCGCCATCGGGCTGGGTGACGACATCAGTCATCTCGTCTTCTTCCACAACCCGCGGCACGACGCCGCCGGTTCGGGGCTGCTCGAACGCCTGGAAATCGATCCGGCCGTCCTCCCCCTGCTGCCGGACGGGCTGGAGCATTTCCTCGGCAACGTCTACTCTCCGGCAGGCCCGGTGTTCCAGGGCCGGCGAGTTGCTCTCGGTGTCCTGGCAGAGTGGCTCGGCCGGCCTGCGTTGTCGCTCGGCATCGTGACGGGCCGGCCCGGATCGGGGAAGTCCGCACTGCTCAGCGTGCTCGTCTGTGCCGCCGACGGGCGTCTACGACGTGCCGTGTCAGCACTGTGGGAGCAGGTTCCCGAGATCCCTGCAGAGGTGGACGACCTCGCGGTGGTCCATGCCCGGCACCTCGGCGTCGCGGAGATCACGGACTCCCTGACCCGTCAGTGGAATCTGGCACCGCCCACGAATGCCGCGAGCGGCCGGGCAGACAGCCTCACCGACCTGGTCCGGGCACGGTTCCCGCACGGCACCGCGACCTTGGTCCTCGACGCTCTGGACGAGGCGGATCGCCCGGAGGACGTCATCGCCGCAGTGCTCCTGCCCCTCGTGAGGACCCATCGGGAGGATGGTCGCCCGCTGTGTCGCGTCGTGGTCGGAACGCGCCAGTGGCCAGGGGCGGATCGCCTGTTCGAGCACGCCCGCGGCAACGGCGAGATCCTCGACCTCGACACGGCCGCGCCGGCCGAACTCGTCACGGATGTCAGTGCCTTCGTGGCCGCGGTCCTGTCGGCCGAACCCGCCTATCGACGTGATGATCTGCGGCCGGTCCGGGACGCCCTGGCGAAGTCCATCGCGGAGCATTCCGTCGCCGCCGGGCTGCCCTGGGGGGAGTTCCTCTCGGCGGGGCTCTACGCACGGAGCCTGTTGGGACAGCCGGCTGTCCGTGGTCTGCGCCGAGCGGAGAGCGTGGGCGCCGCGATGCCCTCTGACCTGCGGACGCTGCTCGAGTACGACCTCGTCGCGCGGCTGCGGCACCCGCTGGCCGGAGCGGTCCTGTCGGCGGTCGCCCATGCCAAGGGCCAGGGCATGCCGGAGGAGACGGTACGAGCCCTGGTCCCCGCGTTCACGGGCGGAGTTCCGCCGGAACCCGACGAGGTACGCGAAGCCCTGGACACGGTCGGTTTCCATCTGCGCCGCGGGCTGGATGAGGAAGGCTCCACGCTGTATCGCGTCTTCCACGAGGGTCTCGCCGAAGAACTCCGCCGTGAGCCGCTGACCACGGAGAACTCCGTCGCAGAGGAGGCCGAACGTTGACGGTCGAGCAGTCACTCGCCATCTGGACACAGCTGGAACCGGCGGCCGACCAGCCGGGGCGCTGGGAGAACGAATCGCCCTACCTGCTCGAGCACGCGGCTCGGTACGCGGCCGAAGCGGGACGGCTGACCAACCTGCTGGCCGACGCGGACTTTCTCACACATGCCGATCCGGCCTCGGTCTCCCAGGAGATCTACCGGTCCGCCGAGGCCCGCTCCTGCCTGCCGGGAATCGTCTACCGGTCCTCCTACGACCGGCACAAGGACGCCCCGCCACGGATCCGTCGGCACATCCTCGCCTTCGACGCGGCGCGTGCCGGCGACGAGGCGCTGCTGCGGGGCCTGGAACAGCACTCACCCTGGCGCATCCGGTGGGCGACCGGCGGGCAGTTGGCGCCCGCGCTGTCCCTGAGCCTCACCGGCCACGAGAACGACGCATCGGCTGTCGACACCTGCCTGCTGGACGGCCGCCCGGTCGCCGTCACGGGCAGCGAGGACGGAACCGTACGGTTGTGGGACCTCCTCAGCGGCACGGTCGTCCGCGTGCTGCGCGGCCACACCGGGTGGATCGGGACGGTCGTGACGACCGTGCTCCGGGGACGGCCGGCCGCCGTCACCTGTGGGGACGACGGAACGGTCCGCGTCTGGGATCTGCTGGACGGAACGGCTGTCGACGTCCAGGACCACGGTCCCGCCAAGGTGCACCGGCTCGCCCTGCACGGTTCCCTTCTGGCCACCGCGCATTCCGACGGGACCGTACGTTGGCGGGATCTCTTCCAGCGCGGCGCGGGCACTGTGGTGGCGGCACACCAGGGGGCGGTGTCCGGTGTGGCGGTCGTCGAGATCGAGGGCAGGGCACACGTCCTGTCCGCCGGCCACGATGCCGCCGTGCGGCTCTGGGATCCAGCCGGCCTCCGGGCCACCCGGACGATGGCGGGGCACACGGGCATCGTCACCTCGGTCACGGCATCCGCTCTGGATGGCGTTCCCTGCGCGATCACGACCTCCAGCGATGGCACCGTCCGCATCTGGGACCTGCGCCGGGAGACCGGACCGAGCCTGCTCACCGAGCACGACCGGCCTTTCATGAACGGAACCACGGGTCGTGTCAACGGCTCGCACTGTTTTCTGGCCACGGCGGCGGACTCAACCGTCCGTGTCTGGGACCTGGGGACGCTGCGGCCCGTCCGGCGACTGCCGGGGCGTACCGTCTCCGCCGATGTGGCCGTGTGCGAGCTCAATGGCACGTCGCACGCCGTCACCTGCAGCGCTTCCACCGTCCAGGTGTGGGACCTGGCGATCGCGGGGCTGGAGCCCCCGTTGGGGGCGGGCCATTCGAATCAGGTGTCCACGCTGTCCGCCGTGGACCTCCAGGGAAGTCCGTGCGTGGTCTCCTCGTCCTGGGACGGAACCGCGCGTGTCTGGGATCTGTCGAGCGGTCTGCGGGGCGAGCTCACAGGTCACAGGGGCGGGCTTCGTACCGTCAGCACGGCGGTCATCGACGGGCGGCCGTCCGCGATCAGTTGCAGTGACGACGGCACAGCAAGGGTGTGGAACCTGCTCGACGGATCAGCACCGCAGGTTCTGCAGCAGGGGAACACACCCGTCACCTGCGCGGCGAGCTACCAGCGGCCCGAGGGGACCTTCGTGGTCACCGGGGACACCAGCGGAACGTGCCGCGTCTGGGATCTGCGGACGGGCCACATGCTGCGCACCCTCACCTGTCACCGGGGGACCGTCTCCGGTCTGGGTGTCACCCGCATCGGCGGTACCACCTGTCTCGTCACCTGCGGCTGGGACCGTACGATCCGCACCTTCGACCTCACCACCGGGGAAGCGCTGCAGGTCATGGCGGGGCACGAGGACACGGTCAACAGTCTCGTGGTCTGCGCTGTCGACGGCCGGCCGCACTGCCTGACCACCAGCCACGATCACACGGCCAGGCTGTGGGACCTGGCGTGGGGCACCCAGGCCGGAGTCTTCACCGGACACACCTCCACGGTGTCGGCGGTCGCGCTCAGGGACGGTACGGTCGCCACCACCGGGTGGGACAGGACGCTCAGGCTCTGGAGTCTTTCCGCCACTGAGCAGCTAGACATGTACACGTTCACGGACATCGTGGACGCCGTCACCTTCGGCGACGACGGTTCGCTGGTCGTCGGGGTGGGCTGGGAGGTCGCAGTCGTCGAACACCGATCACTGCCCCGCCGGTGAACGTCGCGGCGGCCGACCGCCCGCGTCCAGGGCTCCGCCGGACCGACACCACAGAGCCCCACAACGGGGAACGCCCCTCCACGGGCGCCGGGATAGGGTTCAGCCGTGGAACGGATCCTGGTGGTGGGCGTGACCGGCGCGGGGAAATCCACCCTCGCCCGAAACCTGAGCAGCCGCCTGGGCCTGCCCTACCACGAAATGGACGCCCTGTACTTCAACGGCCCCAGTTGGGCCACCAACAGCAAGCTGGCCGAGGACGTATCGGAGCTCACTGCCGGACCTCGCTGGATCATCGACTCCCTCGGATATCCCGAAGTCCGTGACCTGCTGTGGGACCGCGCCGACACCGTGATCTGGCTCGACTACCCCAAACACGTCGTCATGCCCCGCGTTCTGCGCCGGTCGCTGCGCCGCACCGTCACCCGCGAGGTCCTCTTCGGCGGCAACAGAGAGACCTGGACGGGCTGGCTGAGCCGCGAACACCCGGCCTGGTGGGCCTGGACGCAGCACAGAGCCCGCCACCGTGAAATCGAGCGCCGTCTCCGCGATCCCCGCTTCGGCCCGCTCCGCACAGTCCACCTGCGCCGCCCCCATCACACGACGGCCTGGCTGACGACCCTCTGACCGGGCAGACCGGACACCGGTCCCCCATCACCGACGCAGCGGTCGTCCGGTCTCGAGAGGACAGCAGGGGCTGCGCCCGCAGCCGGAGTGGGGACCATTCCGGCGGACGCGCGGTCGGAACCCGGACCAACGCCGACGAGTTCGGCGGCTCGCCGTCTCCCGTGCCGCGTCGGCGGGTTCCGGGCCCGAGACGTCGGTGACCGTGACGTACACCCCGGCCTCGACGCCCGGCAGTTCGCACGGCACGCCCATGCCCACCTCGTCGAAGGCCGACCCGGCGGTGAAGCAGTCGCCGAGTACCGGGGTCACGGAGGACTCCGTCACACAAGGACAGGGCTCGGGGACACCGGATCTCCGTGCCGCCACCTGCCCCACCGAGATCACCTCGGGGGCCTCCGGCGACTGCGTCAAGGCCCTGCAACTCCTCCTCTCCGGTCACGGCCTGTACGTGACGGCAGACGGCAGGTTCGGCGGTGGGACCCTCGCCGCGGTCAGGGCCTTCCAGGCCGAGGCAGGGCTCACCGTCGGAAAGGCGGACGCGCTGACCAAGAAACTTCTGTACGGCCTGCCCCGTGGGCCGGTCCGGAGCGGCTCGCTCACCGTGACCGAGAGCGTCGACGCCGTCTCGGTCGCCCGATGTCTCGACACCCGCGGCGCGAACGTCCAGGTGTGGGGGTGCAAGGGCACGGCCGGTCAGAAGTGGGCGCTGTATCGGCTGGCCGGCCAGAACACCCAGTACCGCGTGGTCGATCAGGGCACCCATCTCTGCTAGATATCGAGCAGCCGCATCCGCAGAATTCGAGGTCGCCGGGTCAGAAAAGCGGCAGAAATAGGCTCATTGCATCGACGGCAACCGTGAGGATTTCTCAACGGTGGCCGACTACCCAAGTGGCGGGCGGAGTTATGGCGTGAAAAAATATGCGAGCGCGTCTGACGCGGGGCACGCGTCATGAACGGGAAGGGCGGATACGCAAAGGAGCCAATCTTCCGTCCTCCGAAGGAGGAGAACATGGATGTGATGTTCGATCCGTCAGCCTATCCACCCTTGGCTCTCGGATTCTTCGGTCTCGGTACCGGATACCTCGTGTACGGGCCGCACGAACTGTTCGGATATCCGCCGGAGAGCGACGCGACGGACCGTGCTCTCGGCGTCTGGGGAATATGGCTGCCGGGCATGTGCCAGTTCGTCACAGGGATCATCCTCTTCGTCGGGCTCAGCTGGTTCGAGGTCTTCACGAAGTCACCGCCACTGTATATGGCCGCGCTGGCCTTCTCGGCGTACGGAATCCACTGGTTCGCGATGGGCTGGAACCGCTATCGCGGCAATGAGGCGCGCACCAATGCCGGTATGTGCGTCGCCTACATGGTGATCTCCGCTATGGGCGCGACAGTGTTCTTCAAGGTCAAGGACTGGCCGGTGGGCCTCCTCTTCGTGGGGCTTTTCGTGATCTACTTCTGTCATTTCTTCTCCGTCATCGGCGTCAAACTGGGCGGACGCGGACTGGGGTTGTTCCATATCCTGACCGGCGGCTGGCTCATGTATCTCACCTACGCCGTCGCTGTGAATTCTGCCCTGGGCTACCACTGGAGGGCGTGAGCGACCAGGCGGATCGGTCCGAGAGCCGGGAGTCAGGTCGCTCGAAGCTGTGCGGCCTCGTGGCGGAGAGCCTCCACGGTGGCCGTCACCTCGGGAGAGCGGTCGCGGGCCGTGACGGCGACCGTGGCCCGGCCGAGCCAGGCGGGATCGTCGACGCGGACGACGCGGACGCCGGTGGGGACCGCCGCGGCGGCCAGTTCGGGCAGTACGGCGATGCCGAGACCGGCGGCGACAAGACCCAGGCGAGTGGGCCATTCGCGGGCGGCGTAGGCGATCCGTGGGTGGTCGAGTGTTGGCCAGGCGCCGAACTGGGGGTCGTCACGCAGGCCCTTGCCGACGATCCAGGCTTCGTCTCTCAGTTCGGTCACCGGGATGGTTCCGCGGCCGGCGAATCGGTGGCTCGCGGGCACGGCGAGCAGGAGACCGCCGTCCAGGAGCAGGTCGCGGAGGAGTCCCCCGACGTCGTAGGCGGGCAGGTCCGGTCCCACGGCGATCACCGCGACGTCGATGCGGTGGGCGCGGAGTTGGCGCAGCTGGGTGGGTGAGGACGCCTCGCCGAGCTCGACGACCAGGCCCGGGTGATCGTGTCGCAGGCGTGCCAGTGCCCTGGGGACGAGGACGGTGGCGGCCGAGGGGAACGCGGCGATGACGACCCGCCCGGTGAGGTGGTCCCGCAGTCCGGCGAGGTCTGCGCCGACGGCGTCGATCTCGTTGACGACCGTAGCGGCCCGGCGGGCGAGCAGCATGCCCGCCGGGGAGGGGGCGACCCCACGGGCGCCCCGGACGAACAGCGGTACACCCGCGGCGGCTTCCATCACCGCCACCTGACGGGACACCGCCGACTGCGTGTATCCGAGCGCGTCCGCCGCGGCGGTGAACGATCCGGTGTCGACTACGGCCTGGATGACGCGCAGGCCGGTGAGGGTGTAGTCGGCCATGGCGCCATCCTGACACATTCCGGAATGGCATGTCTTCTGTGCGAGAGCCTCGCTGGTGGAATGTCTCGATCGGCAGCACGATGAAGGAGCGGCGGCCGGCAATCCACCTATCCCCCAGAAGGAGCACCCATCATGGCGAAGACGTGGTTCATCACGGGCAGTTCGAGGGGCTTCGGCCGTGAGTGGGCGGAGGCGGCGCTCGAGCGCGGCGATCATGTTGTCGCGACGGCTCGGGACGTCGGCCGGCTGGCCCCTTTGGCGGAGCGGTTCGGGGACGCGGTGTTGCCGGTCCGGCTCGACGTCACCGACCGTGCGGCGGTGTACGCGGCAGTGCGGCGTGCGCGTTCGCATTTCGGTTCGCTTGACATCGCGGTCAACAATGCCGGCTACGGGCATTTCGGCATGGTCGAGGAACTGGGCGAAGACGAACTCCGGGCTCAGATGGAGACCAACTTCTTCGGCGCGGTGTGGGTCACACAGGCCGTTCTGCCCGTGATGCGGGCCCAGGGGTCGGGAAGGATCCTGCAGGTGACCAGCGAGGGCGGCGTACGGGCCTTCCCCGGCATCAGCGCGTACCACGCCTCCAAATGGGCCCTTGAGGGGTTGTCGGAGTCCCTGGCGCAGGAGGTGGCTCCCTTGGGCATCCACATCACCAACGTCGAACCTGGTCCCTATGCCACCGACTGGCTGGCCCGCGGGGCACGGCACAGTGCGCGGCACCCGGAGTACGCCGAGGTCCACGCGGCCACCGCGGTGGATTTCGAGGTCGGCGACCCGCGCGCCACCCGCGACGCGATCCTTCGGATCGTCGACGCGGACGAGCCCCCGCTGAGGATCTTCCTCGGCAAGTCCTTCACCGACGTCGCCGACCTCTACGAGGAGCGTCTGAACACCTGGCGCCGGTGGCAGCCGGTGTCCCTGGCCGCCTTCGGATGAACGGATGAGGGGATGCGGGGACGAGCGGAACAGTGGCAGCACCGCCGGCATGCCGGCCGCACCAGCGGCAGCCCAGCCCGCCCGTTGCCGCCCCGGGCCCGTCCACCGGAGTGGACGGGCCCGGGGCTGGGCGGGGCGCTGGGTGCGTCAGTTCACGCGGATCGTCACCGTGACGGTCTTGAGCACGGCCGGCAACTTGGTGGTGTCGACCTTCAGGATCTCGCCGTTGTCGGTCTGACCCGTCGGCGGCAGCACCTTCTGGTGGACGGTCCATTTCCCGTCGGGGTCGACGGCGATGGTGTCGATGCCGAAGTCGTCGTCGTTGGACAGGTACAGCGTCTTGCCGGCGTCCGTGGTGGCGACACCCTCGACCTTGTCGTGCCCGAAGAACTTCCCGCTGGGGTCGAGCTGGCTCACCAGCGTCCCGACGTTGACGTACGGCTGCTTCTGCGCGACCTGGACGCCGGCACCGGTGAGCGCGGTGAGCGCGGCGTTGGTACCGACCTTGCCGACGAACGCCTCGGGCGACTTGCCGCCGACCGTCAGCCCGCTGACGTCGTTCGCGCCGTTGATGTCGACCTCGTAGAGGGACTTCTGCGCGAACGGCTCGAAGTTGCCGTCCCGTTCGTCGATGACGAACTTCGTGTCCGACAGTGCCGTGATCTCGCTGTTGGCGTCACCCGTGGTGGCCGGGTCGTCCAGCAGGTACAGGTACTGCTTGGTCTTCCACGTGCGCAGGTCGATCGTGACGATGCGGGTGGGCGACAAGTTGGACGCCTTGGTGCTGCCGAGATCCGGCTGCTGCAGCGCGGCCTGCATGACGCCCACCAGGGTCGAGCCGTCCGGCGTGACCGTCAGGCCCTCCATGCCCTTGTTCTTCGAGCGGTTGGCCAGTTCGGCCGGCAGGTAGCCGAGGATCTTGTGGTACGCGTTGTCCGGGCTGTCCTTGTACGGGGTCAGCCGACCCAGCTCGTAGCCGTTCCGGTCGAAGTGCGTGACGTACGGACCGTACTCGTCCGAGACCCAGAACGTGCCGTCGGGCAGCGCCACCAGGCCCTCGGAGTCGTAGCCGTAGGGATCCCGGGCGACGGGCACGGGAGTGCCGCCGTTGGCGTTCGTCGCGGCGACGTCGTCGATCACCTCGCTCGTGTCGTGCGGCGGACGGCCGCTGTACAACACGCCGCCAAGGTTCTTCGGCCCCTTCAGGGTGACCTTCTTGACCAGCTCGGCCTTGCCCTTGACGAGCTTGAACTCGCCGATCTGCGGCGTGAAGTCGGTGAGCATCTCGGACTTGTTGCCGTCCGGGGCGTCGGCGTTGGGGCCGCGGTCGGTGAGGCCGTAGAAGTAGCCCGACCGGCCCGGCACCGGGGCGAGCGCGGAGCCGTAGCCCTCACCGGAGATCTGGGTGGTGGTACCGCCCGGGCCGGCGACCGTCGCCAGCGAGGGCAGCGGGGCGCCGTTCGGCTGGGTGTCCTTGAACAGCTGTACGGCGTCGGTCGCCGTGTACGTGAAGGTGTCCGTGCCCTTGAAGCCGGAGCTCGGTGTGTACGTGAACGTGCCGTCCGCGTTGACCGTCGCCGTGCCGTGGGACGGGTCGGTGTGCCGCACGACGGCGGTCGCGCCGGAGTCGTTGCGCAGCACGTTGCCGGTCACCTTGTCGTGGCCGGAGAAGGAGTCGGCGGCCGCGTCGAAGTCGTGCGCCGGGGCGGACAGCCAGCCGTGGGCCTGGGCCACGACTGTGCCGGTGCCCGCCACGGCGACGGTGACAGCGATCGCTATGCCGATCCGGGTGCGGTTGCGCAAGCGAGGTCTTGAGGTCATGCCCATGAACTTGTAGGTCAGTGATGAACTCTGAGTCGTTTTTGGGTGAACCGGCAGTTCAAAACGGGCCTTTTTTCGTTCCTGGGTTTCAGTGCGTCAGAGGGTCGCCGTCGTCTGCTCCCCCGAGGCGCTGCCCGCGAGCCACTGGTCCCATCCCAGGTTGAAGTCGGCGTAGCCGTTGTCGGCCGGCGCCTTGGCGCGGGGCGAGCCGGTGATGGTCACGGGGTCGCCCTGCTTGACCTGGCCGTAGAACCACTTGGCGTCCGACATGGACAGGTGGACGCAGCCGTGCGAGCCGCGCGCGCTGCCGCTGCCCGGGTTCGGGTCGCCGGTCGAGTAGTGCACGTAGGTACCCGACTGGGTCAGGTGGACGTCCCAGGGCAGGGTCAGGTCGTAGTAGTTGGGGCTGCCCTTGTCGCAGCTGATGCCGACGCTGCAGGAGGTCATGTGGACCTTCTCCTGCTTGTCGATGACGGCCATCGTGCCGTTCCACGTCGGATACTCGGCGCTGCCGGCGTTGATCGACAGGGTGCGTACCGTCTGGCCGTTGCGGGTCACCTTCATGGTGTGGTTGGTCACCGAGACGTCCGCGCGTACGTCGTCGCCGATCTTGAAGGTGTGTGTGTAACCGTGCACGCCGTAGCGTCCGTTGCCGTTGCTGACGCCCTTCATGTCGGCGTCGATCTTCACCGTCGTACCGGAGGGCCAGTACGTCTTCGGGCGCCAGTCGGCGCGCCTGTCGCCCATCCAGTGCCAGGCGCCGGCCACCGGCTGTGAGGCGCTCACCTTCATGTGCTTCTCCACCGTGGCCCGTGCCTTGGCCGCCACCGGGTTCGTGAAGATCACCGAGATGGGCATGGCCACACCGACGGTGGTTCCCGTCTGCGGGGTGATCGTGTCCAGCAGCATCGGCGGGCCCGCGGGCTTCGTCGGCTTGGGCGAGGCACTCGCACTCGGCTTCACCGACGCCTTCGCGTCGTCGCCGCTCGCCTTGTCACTGCCACCCCCGCCGCAGGCGCTCGCACCCACCACCAGCACGCCCGTGACGAGTGCGATCCCTATGCCGCCCTTGCGCCGCCTCACGGTCTGCCCCACTCTCTCGTTCTTCGGCCCTTGCGGGCCCGACTCCCGACTAATTGTCAGACAGTCATGGCATGGCCCATGGTTGCCTGTCTCGCGTAAAGCATGTCCCAAGATTCGGTGCACACCGCAAGAGGTGCGAGTCAGGCGGCAGTCCAACTGCGCCCACGCGGACGGCGACGCGGATCTCGCACTGCACCGCTCGGCGACGGCGGGCAGCTTCACCCAGACGTACGCCCCGTCCAACACGGTCGACGCGAACACCACGAGCTACTGGGAGAGTGTCAACAACGCCCTCCCGTACGGGTTCCAAGTGGATCTCGGCCACCCCGCCGGCGTCCGCAGGCTCGTCATGCATCTCCGCCGCTCGCCGACCTTGTCCGGGTCCCGATGGGCTTCGGCCTGGTCAACCGCCGGCGGGGGTGTCCCCGCGGAACGCCCCGGCCACCACGGGGACCAGTTGCCGTTCGATCTGTTCGGCGGGCATGGCGGCCAGTTCGGTGCCGATGGGTGCCAGCGCGAGCCAGTTCAGCAGGCCGGCCGCGCAGCGCGTACGGAAGATCAGCTCCTCCTCGCCGACTCCGGGGAGGTTCGCCGTCAGCACGCGGAGGGCCTCCCGGCGGCTCTGGTCGAACTTGCCGTTCAGCCGCTCCCAGGCCTGGGGCGGATCGATGCCGACGCGCGCCACGGTCCGCATCACGGCCAGGTCCTGTCCACCGGCAGACAGCGCGCTCATCATCGGCCGGGCGAACGCCGTCGCCACCTCCTGGAGCGTCGCGGTGGAGGCGAGCGCGCCGAGTTCCCGCAGTTGCGCGTCGAGATACCGCTCCAGCGCGTGCTCTATCGCCGATTCGCACAGTGCCTTCAGCGACCCGAAGTGGTAACTCACCGCGGCGACGTTGGCTCCGGCGCGATCGGTGATCTCGCGGAGCGTCACGCCCTCCTGACCTCGTTGCGAGAGCAACTCCAGGGCGGCCGTCTGCAGGCCGTCCCGCGTGCGCTGACCCGCCTCCCGGCGCAGGTCCGCCTTTTCCGCCCTTGTCATGGCATGCATTCAAGCAGACGATTGACTATATCGTCAACAGTTCCCGCGAACACCCGGGTCACCACCCCGGATCACCGCCGCAGACCCTACCCGGCCAGCCACAACGCGGCAGCGCGCGCACCCCCTCGGCCGCACGATCGAAGAATTCAAACAGTGGCTTGACAGCTTGCATCGTCAGCCATAAAGTCAAGCGAGCGTTTGAATTTTCAAGAGCGCGAGAGAGCCCGTTGTGACGAAGCCCGGACCCTGGGAACCGGTCGGGAGGAGCACGACATGAAGCCGCTCGACCGCGCATCGGTCACCGCCGCGACCGCGGTACCGCCCTGGGTGGTCTTTCCACCGCCGCCGCGCCGGCACAGGCCGCAAGCCGGTGCGATTCACCGAGGCCCTCGGCCGGGTCTCGCGCCAACCCGACCGAGACAACGTTAACTTGATTGCGCAACCAACCACGGAGGAGCACACCGGCATGACGACCCGGCTCGGAATCGGTCTCCCGCAGAATCGGCAGTACGACCTCGGCAAGGACGTGCCGGACGTGGCACGCGCCGCCGAGGACATCGGATACGACAGCCTCTGGGTGTACGAACGGGCCCTGTTCCCGGAACCCCAGACCCAGCCCCTGTACGGCATTCCGGGGCTGGCCTGGCCCGACGCCTACCGGGGCGTGGCCGAACCGCTGGTCACACTGACGCTCGCGGCGGCGGCCACCGAGCGGGTCGAGCTGGGCACCGCCGTTCTGGTGGCGCCGCTGCACATCCCGTTCCAGCTGGCCAAGTCCCTGGCGACGCTGGACGCGGCGAGCGGCGGCCGGGTGGTCGCGGGCCTCGGCAGTGGCTGGTCCCTGGACGAGTACGCGGCCGCCGGGGTGCGCCCGTTCGAGGAGCGCGGCAAGGTCATGGACGAGGTGTTCGAGGTGTGCCGGGCGGTGTGGGGCCCGGACCCGGTGGTCTACGAGGACGGCCGGATCACGAGGATCGCCTCGGCCGTCGTCGGGCCCAAGCCGGCCCGGCCGATCCCGATCCTGGTGCCGGCCAACACCCCGCGGGCGATGCGCCGGCTCGTCGACCACGCCGACGGCTGGCTGCCGTATGCCGACGGTCCCGAGCAGGTGGCCGCCCAGTGGCGCCAGTTGCGGGATCTCGCCGCCGAGCGGGGCCGCACCCGGCCGCTGCGGACGGTGGTGCGGGTGAACCCGGACTACACCGCCAAGCGCCACGAGGGCCCGGACCGCCGGCCCTTCCAGGGCGACGTCGAGCAGATCGTCAGCGATCTGATGGCGTACACCGAGATCGGTCTCGACGAGTTCCTGGTCGACCTCTCATGGGCCACGCGGGACGCACAGGAACTGAAGGACGTGGCCGCCGAGGTGTACTCGACGGCCCGTGCGGCAGGCTTCTGACCGGCTCGCCGGGCAGGGCGGGTGTTCGGGGCTCCGAGGCAGGGGTTCGCGATCAGGCTGTGCGACCACGGGTGGCGGGCCAGCACCGGGCGCCCGGGATTCACCCTGTCGAGGGCAATGCGCCCGGTCGGTGACAGCCGTCAGGCCACGGGGGGCGTTCCGGGCTCCGTCATCGTCTACAGTGCAAAAATCGTCTACATGCCTGTAGTCACCCCCAGGAAGGCCCAGGCCCCATGACCACATCGCTGCACCTCGCCTCGCAGCTGGCCGTCAATGTGCTGGACGCCCGATCGCTGCTGGCCGCCTTCGGCGTGCTGGGCGTGGGCGTGGTGATGTTCGCCGAGACGGGGCTGCTGGTCGGCTTCTTCCTCCCCGGGGACTCGCTGCTGTTCACGGCGGGGTTGCTGTGCACGGGCACCGCCGACCAGGGCGTCCACCTCTCGCTGGGGCCGTTGCTGATCGCGGCGGCCCTAGGAGCGCTGGCCGGAGCCCAGTGCGGGTATCTGCTCGGCCGGAGGGCGGGCGGGGCACTGCTCGCGCGCAGCCGCTCGAAGCGCCTGCACGAGGGAGCGCAGCGGGCCGAGGAACTGCTGGAGCGGTACGGCCACGCGAAGGCGATCGTACTGGCCCGCTTCGTGCCGGTGGTACGGACGGTTCTCAATCCGATGGCGGGCGCGCTGGGTGTGCCGGTCCGGACGTTCACCGTGTGGCAGGTGATCGGCGGCCTGGTGTGGAGCCTCGGCCTCACGCTCGCCGGCTACGCACTGGGTTCCTCGATCCCGAACGTCGACCGCTACCTGCTGCCGTTGGTCGCGCTGATCGTGGTCGTGTCGCTGCTGCCTCTGCTGGCCGAGGTCCTCCGCTCCCGTCGGACCGCAAGGGCACGCGAGGAGCGCGGATGAGCTCGGCCTGCGAGGGGTCCGCGGCGTAACCACCGGCGTGGTCAGGGGGCTGGGTCCACCGCTCGTCGCGCCGTGAACCACTCGTCCGTCACCGGCGGGAACCACCATCCCGCCTGCCGGCGCCCGCTCAGCCGGCGCCGGGACGGGCCAGTCCGAGGTCGTAGGCGAAGATCACGGCCTGGATGCGGTCGCGGGCACCTATCTTGGCCAGGACACGGCCGACATGGGTCTTCACGGTCGACTCGGACACGACGAAGCGGGCGGCGATCTCGCCGTTGGTCCAGCCCTTGCCGATGGCGACGAGGATCTCCCGCTCGCGCTCGGTGAGGGCACTCAGTCGTGCGTCCTCACCGGCGTCGGCACGGCGGGCGGGCACGTGCTCGGCGTACTCGTCCAGGAGCCGACGGGTGAGCGCGGGTGCGATGACGGCGTCGCCGACGGCGACGGCGCGGATGCCGGCGAGGAGTTCCTCGGGGCGTGCGTCCTTGAGGAGAAAGCCGCTGGCGCCGGCCCTCAGCGCGGCATGGACGTACTCGTCGAGGCCGAACGTGGTCAGCACGAGGACGCGCGAGCGGCCACCGGCGGCGGTGATCCGGCGGGTCGCCTCGATGCCGTCCATACCGGGCATCCGTACGTCCATCAGAACGACGTCGGGGCTCAGTTCGGCAGTCTTGCGGACGGCCTCGGCACCGTGCGCGGCCTCGCCGACCACGTCCGTCTCGGGGATGGATTCGAGCAGGACCCGGAAGCCGTAGCGCTGCAGCGGCTGGTCGTCCACGATCAGGACCGTGGTCATCGGCCGCCTGCCCGGGGTGCCAGGTCGAGGGTGACCTCCACCGTCCATCCGCCGCCGCTCGCGGGTCCGGCGCTGACGGTCCCTCCGTAGAGCGCCGCTCTCTCTCGCATACCCACCAGGCCATGTCCTTCCTCGTTCCGGGGCCGGGAGTCCACGGCCGAGCCGTCGTCCCGGACGCGGACCACCAGCCGGGTGTCCTCGGCCACGACCGACAGTCTCACCCGGGTGCCGGCTCCGGCGTGTTTCAGGGTGTTCGTGAGGGCTTCCTGGACTATGCGGTACACGGTCAGCTGCATCCCGCCGTCCAGGGCGTCCATGTCGCCGACGGTCCGGTAGACGACGTCCAGGCCGGCGCCGCGCACCCCGTCACACAGCGCCTCGATGTCCGTGAGGCCGGGCTGCGGGCTGAGTTCGGCCGCCTCGGCCGGGCCGTCCGGTGCCTCCCGCAGCACACCGAGTACGCGTCTGAGCTCATCGAGGGCCGTCCGGCCGGTTTCGCCGATGAGGCTCAGGGCCTCCTTGCCGCGTTCGGGAGCCGCGTCCGTGGCGTACGCACCGGCATCGGCGAGGGTGATGATGACGGCCAGGTTGTGGCCGACGATGTCGTGCATCTCGCGGGCCACCCGGGCGCGCTCGGTGGCGGCCGCGAGTCTGCTGCGCTGGTCGCGTTCCCGCTCCAGACGCGCCGCGCGCTCCCGCAGTCCCGCGAGCTGGGCCCGGCGCATCCTGATCATCAGGCCGAGCGCGAGGGCCCCGGTCGCCGTGCTGAGCAGGAAGAACAGCGCGTCCCAGACCGACACCACCGCCGACACGCGCACCGCGACCAGCACCATCCCCGCCACCATGATCGCGCAGGCCCACGGCAGCTGCCGTAGCCGCCCGTGCAGGGCCAGGCTGTACAGGGCGACGAACAGGGCGACGTCCGCGCGCAGGGCGGCACCCAGCGACCACTGGAGGACGAACACGGCGGCGACGGCGGCGAAGGCCGTCATGGGCCGGCGCCGTCGCCACAGCAGCGGCAGTACCAGGCCCGCCTGGACCAGCAGCATGGCCGCCGGCGGCAGGCGGGTGAACGCGACACGGAACCGGTGGGGCCCGTCGCCGTCCCCGGCACCCCCGTGCAGCAGGTCCGGCAGGCAGAACATGAGGAAGACCAGCACCACCACCGTGGTGTCCAGCACCCAGGGATGGTCGCGGTCGGCGTGGCGCAGCCGCTGGCCGGCCCGGGCGAGCCGGGCGGCCAGCGGTCCCATACCGCCGATGTCGCCGGCGGACGTGGCTGTCGTCAACGTGGTCACCTGCCCATGGTGCGGGCCGTCAGACGTCGCTGCGCACCAGCCGGTACGCCGCTCCCGCCAGGGCGAGCGCCGTCCAGCCGAGGAAGACCAGCAGTCCCGCGGCGGGAGACAGGGTGGTGCTGTCGTGGGTCAGCGCGAACATCGACTCGCCCGCGTTGCTCGGCAGGTAGGGGCTGATGTCGTCCTGCCAGGAACTGGGCAGCAGGGAGATCAGCCCCGGGATCAGCATCAGTGTGGCGACCAGCACCGAGATGCCGCCGGCCACCGACCGCAGCAGTGCGCCCAGGGCGGTGCCGATCACCCCGACCAGGCCGAGGTAGAGTCCGGCGCCCAGCAGGCTGCGTACGACGCCCGCGTGCGTCAGGCTCATCGCGGCGGGCGTGCCGGAGACGATGGAGCTGCCGAACCCGAAGGCGACGAACGCGCCGAGGGTGCCGACGACCAGCGCGACCAGCCCGAACACGGCCGCCTTGGACCACAGCACGGGCAGCCGGCGCGGTACGGCCGCCATGGTGGAGCGGATCATGCCGGTGGAGTACTCCCCCGCCGTGACCAGCACGCCGAGCACGCCGAGGGCGAGCTGGGCGAAGTTGGTGCCGAACAGGGACAGGCGCACGGCGGTGGACTGCGCGAAGTCCCGGTCCAGGTGGCCGGAGCCGTAGCCGGACTTGTAGCGGCTCGCGGCGATCAGCCCGAAGGCGACGAGGAACAGCAGGCCGAGGCCGAGGGTGATCCATGTCGAGCGCAGCGACCACAGTTTGGCCCACTCCGAGGCCAGCACGCGCCGTCCGGTCACCCGGTAGGCGGGGCGGGCAGGAGCGGCCGGGGGCGTCTCGACGGGCGCGGTGACGGTGCTCATGCCGCCCTCCTGTCGGCCACGGGGGTCTCGATGCCGGCCGTGGAACCCTGGTACTCCACGGCATCCCTGGTCAGGTTCATGAACGCCTCCTCCAACGACACCGTCCGCGCGGACAGTTCGAACAGCGCGATCCCGTGCTCGGCGGCCTTGAGGCCGATCTCGCGGGCGCTCAGCCCGGTCACCTGAAGCTCCTCGGAGCCGGACCGGCCCGTGATGTCGACTCCGGGACCGGCCAGCACCTCCCGCAGCCGTGCCGGGTCCTGTGTGGCCACCTTCACCGTGTCGCCGCCCGCCTCGCGGACGAGGTCCCGCACGGTGGTGTCGGCCAGCAGCCGGCCGCGGCCCACGATGATGAGATGGTCCGCCACCAGGGCCATCTCGCTCATCAGGTGGGACGAGACGAACACCGTCCGGCCCTCCCCGGCGAGTGCCTTCAGCAGGTTGCGGATCCAGAGCACGCCCTCCGGGTCCAGCCCGTTGACCGGCTCGTCCAGCATGACCGTCTGCGGATCGCCCAGCAGGGCCGCGGCGATGCCGAGCCGCTGGCCCATGCCGAGCGAGAAGGCACCGGCCCGGTTCTTCGCCACGCTGCCCAGTCCCGCGAGGTCGATGACCTCGTCGACCCGGCTGGCGGGAATCCCGTGCGTCAGTGCGAGCGCCCGCAGGTGGTTGTGGGCGGAGCGGCCCGGGTGGATCGACTTGGCCTCCAGGAGGGCGCCGACCTCTTGGAGGGGCGCGTGGTGCCGGGCGTAGTGCCGGCCGTTGACCCGCACGGTCCCGCTCGTCGGTGCGTCCAGCCCGACGATCATGCGCATGGTCGTGGACTTTCCCGCACCGTTGGGCCCCAGGAACCCGGTCACCGTGCCCGGCTCGACGGTGAAGTCCAACCGGTCGACGGCCGTCTTCTCGCCGTACCTCTTGGTCAGCTGCTGTGCCTCGATCATGCGCGTCTCTTCCTGTCGGACACCGGCGCCCGTCCGTTGCCCCTGACGCCTCACCCACCACGCTAGGATCCGAAACACCCCGATTCGGTGGTACCGGGGACTGATCCGCGCGCGTCGGGTCGTACCGCGGTACTACCTGCCGACGTTGCGCGCGCGCTGTTCAGGATGCGTCCAGGCGGGGAGTGCCATCGTGCGGATCAGACCGCGGAGCACGTCGTCGACGACCGTCCCCTCACGCCCGTTCACCGGATGGCGAACGGGCGAGGTCAGTCCGGTGTCTCTTCGTGGGGCTCCTCCTCGCTCGGCAGGCCCTCCGGGCGGCGGCCGCGCGGCTGCTGGGGCTCGGGGCGGACGGAGCCGGGCGGGACTTGCCGGTCCACCGGCTCATCGACGCTCACGGTCAGCGGCTCCCCGAAATGGAGCACGGTCAGCGGTTCGCCTTCCACCAGCCGGTAGCGCGCACGGGTCCGCCCGATGTCGACCTTCAGCCTCCGTCCGTGTGTCTGCACCGTGAAGGCCACCCTGGACAGCGCTTCGGGCAGGCGCGGTGCGAACCCGAGCAGGCCCGGCTTCCCGTCGTCGTCAAGGTGTCGCCGCAGGCCGCCGAAGCCGCCGACCAGGGCGAGCCAGGTCCCGGCGAGGGAGGCGATGTGGAGACCGTCACGGGTGTTGTGCTCCAGGTCGTCGAGGTCCATCAGCGCGGCCTCGGCGAGGTAGGCGTAGGCCAGCCGCAGATGCCCGGTCTCGGCCGCGAGCACCGCCTGGCAGCACGCCGACAGGGAGGAGTCACGGACGGTCAGCGCCTCGTAGTAGGCGAAGTTGCGTACCTTCTCATCGTCGGTGAAGGCGTACGGGCACTGCAGCATCGCCAGTACCACGTCGGCCTGCTTCACCACCTGCTTGCGGTACAGGTCGAAGTAGGGGTAGTGCAGGAGGAGCGGGTAGTGCTCGGGTGGGGTGGCGTCGAAGTCCCAGTGCTGGAAGTCGGTGAATCCGGCCGACTGTTCGTGCACGCCAAGGGTCTCGTTGTACGGCATCGCCATACGGGCCGCGGCCTCGCGCCAGCCGGCGGTCTCCTCGTCGTCGACACCGAGTTCCTCGGCCCGGTCCGGATAACGCGCGGCCACGTCCGCGGCGGCCATCAGGTTCTGCCGGGCCACCAGGTTGGTGTACAGGTTGTCCCGCGCGATCGCGCTGTACTCGTCGGGTCCGGTGACGCCGTCGATGTGGAAGACACCGTCGGCGTCGTGGTGGCCGAGGCGACGCCACAGCCGGGCGGTGTCGACGAGGAGGTCGAGGCCCTCGTTCCGCTCGAACTCCTCGTCTCCGGTGACCATGACGTATCGGACGGCCGCCATGGCGATGTCCGCGTTGATGTGGAAGGCAGCCGTCCCGGCCGGCCAGTAGGCGGACGACTCCGAACCGTCGATCGTCCGCCAGGGGAACATCGCCCCCGCGAGGTTCAGCTCACGGGCGCGTTCCCGCGCCGCCGGCAGCATTCTGTGCCGCCAGCGCAGCGCCGACGCGACGGCCTCCGGTGCGGTGAACGTCAGTACCGGCAGCACGTAGGACTCGGTGTCCCAGAAGGAGTGCCCGTCGTACCCGGTGCCGGTCAGCCCCTTCGCGGGGATCGCCCGGTTCTCGCCCCGGGCGGCCGCCTGGAGCACGTGGAAGAGCGCGAACCGCACCGCCTGCTGGATCTGCGCGTCGCCCTCCACCTCCACGTCCGCTCCGGCCCAGAACTCGTCCAGATACGCCCGCTGCCCCGCCACCAGCCCGTCCCAGCCGGCGCTGACCGCGGCCGCCACCGCTCCGTCCACCTGATCGTGCACGGCCGACAGCGAACGCTCCGCCGACCAGCCGTAGGCCACGAACTTGAACAGCCGCAGCGGCTGCCCGGGCGCCAGGTCCGCCGTCACCGTCAGTCGACTGACGTCGGGCTCGCTCTGTGCCGTCCAGCGGGTACTCTCCGGCCCTTCGACCAGATGGTCGGCCGCCGCTCCCACCCGTAGCGCGCTGCGGTCGGTGCAGTGCACCAGCCGCAGCCGGGTGCCCTGCGCGAAGCTCTCCTCCGCCATCAGCGGGGACTCGATCGCCGCGGCGACGCGCGGATCGCCCTGCAGGCTCGGCAGTTGTTCGTTCGCGACGAGTTCGGACTGCACGGCCACCGTGACCGGTCCGTCGACCGGCTCGACCTCGTACACAATGGCGGCCACCGCCCGCTGGGTGAAGGACACCAGCCGCCGCGAGGTGATGCGGACCGTACGGCCGCCGGGAGACATCCACCGTGCGGTACGGCTGAGCACACCGGTACGGAAGTCCAGCACCCGCTCGTGCTCCAGCAGCCGGCCGTAGCGCAGATCGTACGGGTGGTCGTCGACCAGCAGCCGGATGATCTTGCCGTCGGTGATGTTGATCATCGTCTGGCCGGACTCGGGATACCCGTAGCCGGCCTCCGCGTAGGGCAGGGGATGCCGCTCGAACACGCCGTTGAGATAAGCACCGGGCAGCCCGTGGGGCTCCCCCTCGTCGAGGTTGCCCCGCCATCCGATGTGTCCGTTGGACAGAGCGAACACCGACTCGCTCTGGGCGAGCAGGTCCAGGTTCAGTTCGTTTTCACGCAGGCACCATGGCTCCACCGTGAAACTGGGATGAGTGATCACCGCGACTCCAGGATCTCGGCCGGACCGCGGACCACGAGGTCCGCCCCGTGTCTGTGCGACCGGCCCGCCCGGCCGCCCCGGTCGACGCCCCGGATCCGGCGCCGCACCGGGCTGCTCTTTCGCGTACCCCGTCCGTTCACGCGTTCCGCACCTCCCACGAGTCGTCCGGCATGCCGTCGGGCAGGTGGACGCCGCGCGCGGCGACAGGCCCGGACGCCCCGTCCCCGCGGAGCCGGCCGTCCCTGTGTCCGCCGTGGTCGTCCACCGCCTCGAAGGGCACCAAGTCAGTCGCCTCGCTTGTGACGCGGGTGCGGAGATATTCGTCGAACACCGTGTTCCGGGCAGCCGCACGTACCTTCACGGTCCGGGTGAGCACGGCGTCGAGGCTAGGTGGTGCCCACGGCCGACGCTCCGCACGCACCGCCCGGCACGCCGGAAGGCACCCGCTCGGTCGAGACACGCACGGCGGCCACGGCGCCGGCCGGCGCGTCGGCGCATGTGGTGAGGTACGAGACGGACCGCGGCACGCGCACGGCCAGTTGGTGCAGGCACTGGCGGCAGGCGACGGGACTGCCAGACGCCGCCGATACCGGGTGTCTCGCTCAGCCGACCCTGCGGGTTCTGACTCCGCCGGCCTCGAAGTCGTAGACGGTCCGGTTGATGCGCACGCCGTCGACCGCGCCGATCCACATGTAGTCGCGGCCCTTGCCCACCGCCGGGACGAGCACTGAAGCCGGTGCTCCCACAGCGTCGCCGCGCCAGGAATCCGCAGGGGCGGAAGTGGTCACGACTCACCTGCGATACAGAACGCTTAATCCCTATGGTGGAGCAGCGTTGGTCCATCCGCGTCCCACGAGTTGTCAGCGGCACGGACACTCCCGATCACGACGTCGTCGACAAGGCCGACCAGGCCCTGGACCTGCCCCTCATGGATAAGAAGTAGCTGCCCGGGCCCGGTTCCGCATACGTTCTCCAGATGGCTGACGAGTGTTTCGGACATCCACGGCTCGCCGCGATCTACGATCCCCTCGACCCCGACCGGAGCGATCTCGACGCCTACCTCGGGATGGCAGAGGAGTTCGGGGCGCGTCACGTCCTGGACATCGGCTGCGGCACGGGAGTGTTCGCACTTCTCCTGGCCGACCGGGGGGTCGAGGTCGTCGGTGTCGATCCTGCCTCGGCGTCCATCGATGTCGCTCGGGCCAAGCCGGGAAATGAGCGAGTGCGCTGGATCCGGGGTGATGCGACCGACCTGCCGCCGCTGCGGGTCGACCTCGCGACGATGACCGCGAACGTCGCCCAGGCCATCGTCGACCCACGGACGTGGCAGAAGACGCTGCGCGGAGCCTACGAAGCGCTACGACCCGGCGGGCGTCTGGTCTTCGAGACCCGCGATCCGGCCCGACGCGCCTGGGAGGAGTGGACCCGCCAGCACTCCTACCGCGTGACGGAGATCCCGGGCGTCGGCGCCGTCGAGAGCTGGGTCCAGCTGATCGAGGTGAGCCGGCCTCTGGTGACCTTCCGCTCGACCTACGGCTTCGCTGCGGACGAACAGGTGCTGACGTCGGATTCGACGTTGCGTTTCCGAGAACGGGCCGAGGTCGAAAGGGACTTGGTCACGCAGGGCTATGTGGTCGAGGAGGTCCGCGACGCCCCTGACCGGCCAGGAAGGGAGTTCGTCTTCGTGGCACGCCGTCCGTGACCTTCGACGACCCACAGCGGTCGAGATCGAGTCTCGTACGGACTGCGGACTCAGTCCCCGGCGATCCGGATGACCGTCCGGCCGGGGACGCGTCGATCGGGGGCGAAGGCCGCCGCCGCCTCGGTCAGCGGCCGGACCGCGCCGACCCGCACCTGGAGGCGTCCGTCCCGGAGCCGCTGCGCCAGATCCGCGAGGCGTGCCCGGTCGGGTTCCACGACGAAGAACAACGCCCGGCCGTCCTCGGGCCGGACCGTCGGCGGCTGGGCGATGGAGACGAGCGTGCCGCCCGCCCGCACCAGCGCGGCGGAACGGTCGAGGACGTCTCCGCCGATCACGTCGAACACCACGTCGACCTCACCGGCGTCCACCGGCCGACCGGCGTCGAGGTCCAGGAACGCGTGCGCGCCGAGCGCGAGGACGGTGTCCCGGTCGGCGGGGCGGCCGGTGCCGATCACGCGGGTTCCGGCCTCCCGCGCGAGCTGCACCGCGAGTGAACCGACGCTCCCCGCGGCGCCGTGGATCAGGACGGTCTGGCCGGTCACGATCCGCGCGTGGTCGAACAGGCCCTGCCAGGCCGTCAGACCGGAGATCGGCAACGCGGCCGCCACCGTGTGGTCGACGTCCGCGGGCAGCGGGGCCAGGTTACGGGCCTCCACGGCGACGTACTCGGCCAGCGAGCCGTTGCGGGCCCAGTCGGTCAGCCCGAAGACGCGCTGGCCGACCGTGAGACCGGTGGTTCCGTATCCGAGTTCCGCCACGACACCCGAGACCTCGTGCCCGGGCACGCTCGGCGTTCGGTCGCGGCCGGCGCGGTCGGTCCATGTTCCGGGCCAGGCGAGCTCTCCCCGGGTGAATCCCGCGGCATGCACCCGCACGATGACGTCGTTCTCCGCGGCATGGGGATAGGGCAGGTCGGTCAGGGTCAGCCCGCTGACTCCGGCGTCGCGGTCGGTGACGGTGACGGCTTGCATGAGTGTTCCTCCTGTCTGCACCGTCTCGTCCGAGCGGCCACCGAGTAGTCGGTGCTCGGGGCGCCCCCGGGCCTTGGCGTTCGCATGCGCAGGCCCCTGCTGTCTCCCGTGCTCCTGGCTGCATCCTCGCCATTCGGGTGGCTCGCCGCCACTCGGCGACGCCCCCGAGGTCAGGTCGCGGAACCATCCGGTCGCCGCCCGCGCCACCGTCACGGTGCCCAACCTGTGCGCGGTCCCGTCTGCGGTCGACGCGGGCGGCGACCACGGCGTGCTGCCCCGTTCGCCCGGCCAGGAGTATCCCGACTCCGGCCCGAAGAGCCTTACCGGAACGGCCACTTCGTCGAGCCGCCCCTCTTCGACCGGGTCACTCCGGGCACGCGGATCGTCCAGGAGGAGATCTTCGGCCCGGTCCTGTCCGTCCCCGCCGCGGGCCGTGTGCACACCCCTCCGCCAGGCTGTACCGAGGAGGGGCCCGCCCGGCTCACAGGCTTGTGCGGCGCAGGGGTGAGACGGCTGCTGCTGGTTCAGAATCCGAT
Source organism: Streptomyces sp. NPDC007157 (assembly GCF_040634235.1). Lineage (NCBI taxonomy): Bacteria > Bacillati > Actinomycetota > Actinomycetes > Kitasatosporales > Streptomycetaceae > Streptomyces > Streptomyces sp. NPDC007157. Next base: position 10,883 of record NZ_JBEYFE010000007.1, on the reverse strand, counting down.
GGCTTCGCGGAGCAGCAGGACGGTGCCGCGTCCGGCCTGGTGTTCCGCGTTGAGGATGAGGAGCCGGTTGACGGCACTCGGCCATCCGTAGGCTTCCCGGGTGCGGGCGCTCTCCAGCGGGAGGCAGTGGTCCTCGACGCGGCGCAGCGCGGTGTCCAGGTCGGGTACCACCTTCTGCGCACCGACGATCCAGATCGCCCGGCCCGCGCCGCCGGCGTAGCCGGGCAGCTGGCTCCCGCTGCCCGAGGCGACCACGAGGGAGCCGGTTTCGGTGAGCGCGGCGACGCTGCCCACGATGACGTCGGGACCGGCGAGCAGCCGCCGGATGTCGTCGGCGCCGGTGACGCGGTCCATGGCCAGGACGCGTGGCTTGACGGCCTGGTACCGTCCGCCCGCGTTGATGTCCTCGTCGATGCCGGACAGGCGGAGGGTCTCGCTGGCCGCGGTGAACACGCGGGCGCCCTCCGGTATCAGATCCTTGACACGGGTGCGCGCGGCGGCGGCGTCGTCGAGGATCTCCACGGTGAAGCCGTGCGCGGTCAGCGCCGCGGCCGCCCGTTCCAGTCGCTGCTCGGGCGCCGGGTCGGTGAACTGTGTTGCCGGTATCGGGGTGGTCATGGTCTCTCCGGGCTTCCTGTTCGCTGGATGATGTGTTCGTCTCATCGGTTCGACAACACAGCCCGGCGGAATGTGAGGCGGCGGTCGGGCCTCACATTCCGGTGCGCTGTCTTGTCGAACCGATGAGGACAGCTGCGACCGAGGGAGCCGTCGGCACCATGACCACCCGATCCGGGCAAGGACACGGACAGGCCGATCCGGGCCTGGACGCGATCATGAGCGAGCGGCGACAGCTGATGAACATCGCCTACCGGCTCCTGGGCTCCCTGGCCGAAGCCGAGGACGCCGTCCAGGAGACCTACACCCGCTGGTACGCGCTGTCCCCGCGACAGCGGGACGCCATCGAGTCCCCCGGTGCCTGGCTGACGACGGTCGCCGGCCGCATCTGCCTCAACGTGCTCGGTTCCGCCCGGGTCCGGCGAGAGACCTACGTGGGCGAGTGGCTCCCCGAGCCGCTGCCCGAACACGCGGAGTGGACCACCGGACGGCCCGGCGGCACCACCGCCGACCCGGCCGAACGGGTCACCCTGGACGAGTCGGTCAGCCTGGCGTTCCTGGTCGTGCTCGAATCGATGACCCCGGCCGAACGGGTCGCGTTCGTCCTCCACGACGTCTTCTGCCACTCCTTCGCCGAGGTGGCCGAGATCGTGGGGCGTACCCCGGCGGCATGCCGTCAGCTGGCCTCCTCGGCCCGCCGCCGGGTCCGGGCCGCGCGGCCTTCCGCGACTGCGGCGGCCGAGCGCGCCGGAGTCGTCAGGGACTTCAGGCGGGCATGGGAGGCCCAGGACCTCGACGCGCTCATCGGCCTGCTCGACCCCGATGCCACGGCGACCGCCGACGGCGGCGGCCTCGCCGCGACCTTCCTGCACCCCATCGAAGGCGGCGCGGAGATCGCGTACGCCTGGCTGGAGATCGCCCGTCGCCGGCCCGGCACCATGGCGTTCCTGGAGCGTACGGTCAGCGGTCAGCCCGGTCTGGTGGCCGTGCAGGAAGGCGTCGTCGTGACGGTGTTCGCGTTCGACGTAGTGGGCGGCCGGATCACGCACATCTGGGTCGTGCGCAACCCCGAGAAACTTCGCCACTGGACGACGACAGGCTGACCCGCGCCTTCTCGCCGCCGGTCCGTTCACCGCCGCCGCCCGGCGGCCGGAACCCGGCCCCGGACGCGAGATCTCCAGGTGGTTTCCGGACGGCCGTACATTCCGGCCCGTGGGAGCGGCTCACCTGCCGCGCAGGGCCGCGCTGATGGTCTTTCCCGTCTGCTGTACCGCGCCCACGAGCCGCTCCAGGCTGTGCGCGGGATCGGTCACCACGCTCAGGGACGCCGCCGGCGCGCCGTTCGGGCCGCGCACCGGCACGGCCACACAGCACACGCCTGCCGCCACGTCCTCCCGGTCGAAGGCGGCACCGCGGTCCCGGATCACCTCGGCCTCCCGGCGCCAGGACCTGGGCAACGGGCCCAGCGGAAGCCGCGGACACGCCCCGGCGACCAGCACTTTGCCCGCCGCGGTGAACCACGGCCAGGCCCCGCCGTCGTGCCCGGTGAGTGGTCAGTCCGTGAAGCCCTGGAGCCGCTTTCGTCTCCGTGCCCACGCAGAGGCAGCACTTGTTCTACAAGGAAAAGGGGGGCGCCGACATGGCCACATGTCGGGGAGTCGAGAAGGCCTCGCCGTGAAGATCCACTCCCGGCCGCCGGCGACCGTGGCCGGAGTCCTCCTCGGCTGGGCGGCTCCGCCCGACTACGCGGGTACGGAGCACCCGGCGCGGACCACCGCCGTGCCCGGTCCCTGACCTCGGTAGCGGTACCGACGCGAGCGGTCGGTCAGTCCTCCACCGTCCGCATGCCCTGCTCGTCGTACCGCTCTCCTGCCACCTTCGGCAGTTCGGCGTCGATGCGGTCCAGGTCTTCCTTGGTCAGCTCGACGTCGATCGCACCCGCGTTCTGCTCCAGGTACGTACGACGCTTGGTGCCCGGGATCGGGACGACGTTCTCGCCCTGGGCCAGCACCCAGGCGATGGCCAGCTGGGCGGGAGTCACGTCCTTCTCCTCGGCGATCTCCCGCACCTTGGCCGCCAGCCGCAGGTTCGCGTCGAGATGGGCGTCCGCGAAGCGCGGGACCTGGCGACGCATGTCGTTCTCGTCCAGCTCGTCGGGGGAGGTGAAGCGGCCGGCCAGGAATCCACGTCCGAGCGGCGAGTAGGGCACGAAGCCGATGCCGAGTTCGCGGCAGGTGGGCAGCACCTGGGCCTCCACGTCCCGCGTCCACAGGGAGTACTCGGACTGCACGGCCGTGATCGGGTGGACGGCATGCGCACGGCGGATGGTCTCCGCACTGGCCTCGCTCAGCCCGATGTGGCGCACCTTGCCCTCGGCCACCAGCTCGGCCAGGGCGCCGACCGTTTCCTCGATGGGTACGTCGGGGTCGACGCGGTGCGGGTAGTACAGGTCGATGCGGTCGGTACCGAGACGCTCCAGCGAGCCGTGCACGGAGCTGCGGACATGCTCGGGCGAGCCGTCCGGAGCCCCGACAGAGCTCATGTCGCCCGGTACCGCGTCGTCCATGCGGTAGTAGAACTTCGTGGCGATCACGTACTCGTCACGGTGTCCCTTGATCGCCTCGCCGATCAGGGACTCGTTGGTGAGCGGTCCGTAGACCTGCGCGGTGTCGATGAAGTCGATACCAAGGTCCAGGGCGCGCCGGATGGTCGCGATGCCCTCGTCCTGGTCCGCCGTTCCGTAGAAGGCCGACATGCCCATGCATCCCAGGCCGATGGCCGATACCTGGAGATCCCGCAGAGTGCGCTGTCGCATGTGGTGTCCCAAGCCTTTCCTTCGTTCTCGTCCGCGTTCGGTACGGCACGAATGTCACGTTCAGTGACTTTTGTGCGTCTGTAAATGAGAGCAATCGGAACGGGTTCCGTCACTCGCGTGACCTGTCATGCGCGCTCGGTCAGCCCTGGGCGATTCGGGAGACATGCTGCCAGTCGGCCCAGGTCTGCAGACGCTCGGCGTACAGCGGCGCGATGATCTCGATGGGCTCGGTGCCGAACAGCACCCGCAGCGGCGGGTTCTCGGCGTCGACGATCTGCAGCAGGGCGGTGGCGGCATCGGCCGGGTCGGCGAACCGGACGTCTCCCATGCGGGCGGCCATGGCCGCGCGGACCTCGTCGTAGGCGGGGTTCAGCTCGGCGTGCACGCCGGAGGAGCCGCCCCAGTCCGTGGTGAAGCCGCCCGGCTCGACCACGGTGACCTTGATCCCCGCGCCCGCGACCTCCTGCGCGAGGGCCTCGCTGAAGCCCTCCAGCGCCCACTTGGACGCGTGGTACCCGCCGAGCGACGGGAACGCGACGACACCGCCGGCGGAGGAGATCTGCACGATGTGACCGCTGCCCTGGGCCCGCATGACCGGCAGGGCGGCCTGGGTGACCCAGAAGGCGCCGAAGAGGTTCGTCTCCATCTGGTCGCGCAGCTGCTGCTCGCTGATCTCCTCGACCATGCCGAAGAGTCCGTAGCCGGCGTTGTTGACCACCACGTCCAGGCGGCCGAACTTCTCGTGCGCGGCGGCCACCGCGGCGGTCACGGCCGCCCTGTCGGTGACGTCCAGCGCGACGGGCAGCACCGCGTCCTCGCCGTACTTGGCGACGAGGCCGTCCAGCGAGGCGACGTTCCTGGCGGTCGCGGCGACCTTGTCGCCGCGCTCCAGGGCGGACTCGGCGAACGCGCGGCCCAGACCGCGGGACGTACCGGTGATGAACCAGACCTTGCTCATGGTGTTCTCCTTCGGGATGGGCCTTTCGGGACGGACCTCCCGGGGCCGATCGCAACTGTAGCCCACAAATTAGACGAGTCCAAAAATAGAGGAGTCCAGAGTCCGGGACGTACGATGTCCCTGGGAGAAAGAGGTGCGATGAACCTGCGGGAGCGCAAAAAGCTCGCGACCTGGCATGCCATCCGGTCGGCCGCGCTGCGGCTGTTCGACGAGCAGGGCTACGAGGCCACCACCGTCGAGCAGATCGTGGCCGCGGCGAACGTCTCGCGCGCCACCTTCTTCAACTACTTCGCGGGCAAGGAAGCCGTCGTCTTCGACCAGGCCCCCGACGAACGGCACGCCTGGCAGACCCTGATGACCGACCGCCCCGCGGACGAACCGCTCTGGGACTCACTGACCGCGATCCTCACGGGCTTCCTGGAGAACCTGCGGGACCGCATGCCCATGCAGCGCCGCCTCAAGGCGCAGTCCCCCGCCCTCGCCCAGTCCGGCCAGAACTTCGGCGAACGGTTCTTCACCGAACTCCGCCAGTGGGTCGCCGCCCGCACCGCCCACGGCGACGAACTGACCGCCACCCTGCAGGTCAACCTCGCCCTCGCCGCCGCCGACACCGCCTACCAGACCTGGCCCGACGACCAGCCCTTCGACGACTTCCTGGAGCGCCTCGACCAGTGCCTCCGCCAGGCACGCCCCGGCACGGCCACCGACTGAGCCACCGGTCTCCGCCGCGGTTCGGCCGAGGCGGTCGACGCCCCCCGTTCACCGCGCCCGGGTGAAGCGGACGTAGACCTCCTCGGCGTGGGCCAGGTCGATCCCGGTGGCGCGGCGGCCGTGGCCGAGGCCGCCCGCGCACACGACGTCCCCCTCGCGGAGCCGCCCTGGCCTCGCAGCGGGTGGCAGGGGCAGCGGCGGATCAGTAGTGGATCGGCCCGACCTGGCCGCCGCCGACCGCGATCGACTCACCGTTGACCGCCACGCTCAGCGGGGACGCCAGGAAGGCGACGGTGTTCGCGATCTCCTCCGCCGTGACCATACGGCCGATGCTCACCGCGGAGGAGAGCCGCCGCACGACCTCCGCCTCGTCGACACCCTGCGCCTCCGCCATGGCGGCGAACACCGCCGGGGACGCCTCGGTGATCGTCGCGCCCGGGTGGACGACGGTGACATTGACACCCTGGGGGCCGAGTTCGTCCGCCAGGTTCTTCGTCATCGCCGTCACCGCGACGTTGCGCACCGAGCCGATCACCGAACCGGTCTGCCGGGCGGCCAGGCCGCTGACGTTGATGACGCGCCCCCATCCCCGCGCGGTCATCAGCGGTGCCACCGCCCGCACGCAGCGCAGATAGCCGAGGACCTTGGTCTCCACCTCCTGCCGCAGCCGGTCGTCGTCGATGTCGGCGAGCGCGCCGGCGAACCCCGAAGTGGCAGGTGTGGCTGCCGAGTTGACGAGGATGTCGACGCTCCCGAACGCGTCGGCCGCACGCCGAACCAGCTCTTGCACGGAGGCCTCGTCGGTGGTGTCCGTCACCACGGCGAGGGCCCGGCCGCCGTCGGCGACGATGCGCGCGGCCGCCGCGTCGAGCGCCTCCCCGCCTCTGGCGGCCAGCACGACAGCAGCACCTTCGGCGGCCAGCGCGCGGGCGACGGCGTATCCGATGCCCCGGCTCGCTCCCGTGACGACCGCGCACTTTCCGGCGAGTTGCAGATCCATGCGAGAACGGCCTCTCAGGTCACTTACGTGTACTGGACCGCAAGTCTAGATCGGGCTCAGCACCGCAACCCGGCGGCTCTCCCTCGCGTTTCCTCGCGCGCGAGTGCGCCCGGGCGTAGATCCCCGGCCGCTCGGCGTCCAGCAACAGGGCGACCGCCCGTTCCACGTCCGCCGGATCGGCGGCGCTGAGGTGGCGGCGGGGCGGCTCGTAGGCGAGGAGGGCGTCGTCGATCTCCTCCTCGGCGACATCAAGGGGCAGTTCGAGCAGCATCGGTCCGGGCCGGCCCGACCGCATGAGCTGGAATGCGCGCCGGAGTTGGGCCGGAATCGTCTCGCGCTCTCGAACCGGGCCGACCACTCGGTGATCGAACGGAAGGAGTCGACGGCGTCGAACGTCGTACGCGGCCCGAGTTCGTCGACCGGGTCACCGAGGACACGGTGAGTCTGCCGCTGGTCGAGTTCGCGGCGCTGGTCGGAACGCCGGGGCAGCGCCGGCAGGCCGGAATACACGAGCCGCTTCCTCGGCGCGGTCGTCGACGGCGCGCCGAGGCCGACGACCGATCGGCGCCCTCGTGGATCCGTGCTGCCGAGCACGAGTTCGACCGGACGGTGTGGCCAAGGACCCGACCCCCAACCACTGCTCGGCGCGGTACTCCTCGAACGGCTCCAGTCGGATGCCGCACGCTGTCGACGTCAGCGGGGACGGATTCCGTCGAGCATCATGCGCAACAGCCGGGTACGTCGATCCGGGTCGGACGGCGACTGCCCATCCACCCAGGCGATAGCCGCGGCCAGGGCCTGCACGTCGGCCGCGTCCGTGTCAGCGCGCAGCACACCGGCCTCGGCCGCGCGGCGGACCAGTGCCATGCCTGCCTTGATGGCCAACCAGCAGCTGCTGTGCTCGTCAGCGGCCGGCGGAGGGGTGACCAGACTCCGGGCCAGACCCTCGTACATGCCGCTCTGCTCGATATAGGCATCCAGCCAACGCTGGACCGCCCGCAGCGGATCCGGCTCATCGAGCAGCTCGACGCCGAGCCGGTGCAGCTCGGTCAGCCGGTCGTCGATCACGGCCAGGACCAGCTCGTCCCTGCTCGGAAAATGGCGGTACAAGGTGCCGGGGCCGACGCCTGCGGCGCGGGCTATGTCGTCCAGCGACGTGTTGACGCCGTCGCGGTCGAACGCGTCGCGGGCGGCCTCGATCACCGCACGGCGGTTGCGCGCCGCGTCGGCGCGCAGTGGGCGGGCGCCCGCTCCGGTGGCCACAGCACCCTCCTCGGCGCCCGTTCGACGAGCGAAGTCCGTCCCCACACGAGAAGTGGAGCCTGTCTCCGAATGCTACCTGAAGGGTGCCACCTGGGATGCCGGCCGACCCCCGGCAGGCAAGGGGGAATGGGGCGACCGGAGGCTATCCGGAGAGTGTCTCCAGATAGGTGTTAGGGTGGCTGCCACCCGGAGAGAGTCTCCGTTTGTGTCGGGGTGGCGACGTCCGCCCTCGGGAGCCAGGGCCACGCCCCGGCGGCGGCCGGCCCCTTCCGGCTTCCGTCGACGGAGACCGCGCCACAGTGGCGCCTCACGCATCAGGCCACCAGGAGGATCAGTGACGAACAGGCAGTGGATCTATACAGCGGCGCCGGAAGGCAAGCTGACGACGGACATCTTCGAGCTGCGGAAGCTCGACATCCCCGAGCCCGGTCCCGGTGAGGTCCTGGTTCACAACCGGTACTTCAACGTGATGCCGGGCAACCGGGCCTACATGCACGCCAACCCCACGTACGGGTCAGTCGGCCTCCACGCGGGGCAGCCGATGGTCGGCATGGCGGTGGGTGAGGTCGTCAGTTCCCATGATCCGGGATTCGCGCCCGGAGATGTGGTGCAGGCGGGGTCGCCGTGGCAGGACTACGCCGCCCTGCCTGCCCAGAACCTCGTCAAACGTGACGGCGCGCATGCCATGGAGCACTACATCGGCCTGCTCGGCCAGACGGGATACACGGCCTACTTCGGACTCCTCCACGTCGGCCGGCCGCGCGCCGGTGAGACGCTGCTGGTCTCCGCGGCAGCGGGCGGCGTCGGATCCGCGGTCGTCCAGCTCGGCAAGATCGCGGGCTGCCGCGTGGTCGGCGTCGCCGGGGGACCGGAGAAGTGCGCGTGGCTGGAAGAGGAAGTCGGGGCGGACGCGACCATCGACTACAAGTCCGGCGACCTGGCCGAGCAGCTGAAGCGGACCTGCCCCGAGGGCGTCGACCTGTTCTTCGACAACACGGGCGGACCGGTCCTCGAAGCCGCGCTGGACGCCATGAAGCGCGGGGGCCGCATAGTGCTCTGCGGCAACACGGCGCAGTACGACAGCGACAAGCCGATGAGCGGACCCAAGGGCGTGCCTCTCACCCTGATCCTGAAGGACCTCACCATGAAGGGGTTCGCCTGCCCCACCTACCGCGACCAGTTCGGCGAAGCCGACCACGCCTACTCGTCCTGGCTCGAAGACGGGCGGATCAAGCCGTTCTACCACGTCATCGACGGGCTGGAGCAGGCACCCAGTGCCCTCGTGGGCGTCCTGGGCGGCGCGAACCGCGGCATGACCATGGTCCGCGTCTGAGATCCATGACCTGACAAGTTGCGTCTCGGAGGCCGCTCGACCTTGGCCGCGAGAGGTCAGCCGCGCTCCGCCCCGAGGAAGGCGCGCCACGCCTTCCTCGACTACGGCAGACACTCTGGTCGAGCAAGGGCGTTCATATACGCGAACATCATGCACATGGGTGTACATGGTCCGAGCCTGCATGCCACACTCCTTCAACTCCCGTGCACCTCAGTCCAGTTGGAGAGGCAGGCAGTCATGTCCATCTCCCGGCGGGCCGTGCTGGCCACGGCCGGCGGCGCCGCGGCCGCCTACGCCAGCGCACCTCTGCCCGCGCACGCCGAGGCCGGGCACGTGCCGGCCGCCACCACGCAAGTCCTCAGGGCCGCCGCCGACTACGCGGTCGAGAAGGTCCGCGCCGTCGCACCCGGTGTCAGCGGCTTCCCCGTCGTGACCAAGTTCGAGAAGTGGACCTACTCCCAGAACGGCGACTGGGTCGGCGGGTTCTGGCCCGGCACCCTGTGGATGTGCTGGCTCCACACCGACGACGACCGGTTCCGCACCCTCGCCCTCGACTCCGCCCGCAAGCTCGCCCCCCGCCGCACCGACACCACCACCCACGACCTCGGCTTCCTGTTCACGCCCTCCTGGGTCACCGCCTGGCGCCTGACCGGAGACGACCAGTGGCGCACCGGCGCCATCCAGGCGGCCGACTCGCTCAGCCGGCGCTACAACCCGCGCGGCCGGTTCCTGCGCGCCTGGGGCGCGCTGGACGACCCCGCCAACGCCGGGCGCATCATCATGGACACGATGATGAACCTCGACCTGCTCGTCTTCGCCACGCAGCAGACCGGCGACCCCGCCTATCGCGACATCGCCGTCGCCCACGCCGAGACCGCCCAGCGCCTCTTCCCGCGGGCCGACGGTTCCACCCCGCACGTCTGGGACCTCGACCCGGCCACCGGCGCCCCCATCGGCCCGAACACCGTCCAGGGCTACAGCCCCACCTCCTGCTGGTCCCGCGGACAGGCCTGGGGGATCTACGGGTTCACCACCCTCTACCGACGCACCGCCGACCGCCGGTTCCTCACCACGGCGACGCGTCTCGCCGACTACGCCATCGGCGTGCTCACCCCCGACCACGTGCCCGTCTGGGACTACCGGGCACCCCAGCACCCCCACGACATCAAGGACGCGTCCGCCGGAGCCATCATGGCCTGCGGGCTCCTCGACCTGGCTGCCGCGACCGGCCAGGAGAAGTACCGCGGCGTCGCCCTGCGGCTGCTGACCGCGCTCGCACAGACCTGCCTGACCAGGGCCTCCACCCGGGCGGACGCCGTCGTCGCCCGCTGCACCCGCAACCGGCCCGCCGAGGACGGCATCGAGGTCTCCCTCCCCTACGCCGACTACTACCTCCTCGAAGGCATCCACCGGGTCCTCCACCCCCAGGCCCTCGACCGCGCCATCGACCTCACCATGCCCTGACGGCGACGGCGCGCGGCCGCGGCGACCGCAGGAGCCGCGTGCGGTCGCCGGGCCGGCACCGGTCGGCCTCCCGCAGTTCAGTGGCCGTTACATGGACCGCTGTCCCTCGTGCCGACCGGTGGTGAGATGATCACACCATGGGGACGGAAGAACTCGTTCGGCGCCGGACGCGCCGAGCCGTCACGCCGGCCGCCGGCGTCCCAGACCACCGAGTGGACCTTCCGCGCCCCGAAAGGGGAAGTACCGTGTCCGTGTTCCAGCGCATCCTCGTCGCCGTCGATCCCAGCCCCGCCCGCCGCTCCGCCGTACGGCTGGCAGGCGAGCTGGCGCAGCTCGTGAACGCCGAGGTCCGCGTCGTGCACGTCATCGCCTCCGCCGCCTCCGTCGCCGCGATCGTCCCGCTGGAGGATGACACCGAGGCCCAGGCCGTTCTCGACGAGGCGCTCACGGCCCTCCGGGACCAGGGCGTCAAGGCCGAGGGAACCCTTCTGAGGGGGCTCACCACCCAGGTCGCCGCCGCCATCTCGGAGACCGCCGAGGAGTTCGGCGCCGATCTCATCGTGCTGAGCCCGCACCACCGCAGCGCGGCGCAGGCGCTGTTCGACCCGCGGGTCAGCGACGCCGTCGCGCACCACACCCACACCGCGATCCTGCTCGCCCCGGAGAGCCAGGACCAGGGCTGACCGGATGCGAGCCCCGGGGCCGCCGCGGACACGGAGGTCCG